>JAFLCY010000142.1 GCA_017303485.1 Rhodobacterales bacterium | reverse complement strand
GTGATCTGGGGCAACGTCACGCAGGTCGGCGAACAGGGCGGCTGCCTTGCGCGGTCGGCGGTGCTGGCCTCGGACCTTGACGAACATATTCCGGGCCTCGCCATCAACCGCTTCTGCGCCTCCGGGATGGAGGCGGTGAACCTCGCCGCCAACCAGGTGAAGGGCGGCGCGGGCCATGCCTATATCGCCGGCGGGGTCGAGATGATGGGCCGCGTCGCGATGGGGTCGGACGGGGCGGCGATTGCCGTCGATCCGGGCCTGGCGATGAAGACCTACTTCGTGCCGCAGGGCATTTCGGCCGACATCATCGCCACCGAATACGGCTTCACCCGCGACCAGGCCGATGCGCTGGCGATGGAGAGCCAGCGCCGGGCCGCCGTCGCCTGGGCCGAGGGGCGGTTCGCGAAATCGGTGCTGACGATCACCGACCAGAACGGCCTGCCGATCCTGTCGACCGACGAATACATGCGCCCCGGCACCGACATGCAGGCGCTTGGCGCGCTGAAGCCCGCCTTCAAGGACATGGGCGAGGTGATGCCCGGCTTCGACAAGATCGCGACGATGAAATACCCGCATCTGGAGCGGATCAACCACATCCACCACGCCGGGAACTCCTCCGGGATCGTGGACGGCGCGGCAGCGGTACTGATCGGCGACGCGGCCTTTGGCAAGGCTCATGGGCTGAAACCCCGCGCCCGCATCCGCGCCACCGCGAAGATCGGCACCGATCCCACCATCATGCTGACCGGCCCGGTGCCCGCGACCCAGAAGATCCTGAAGGATTCCGGCCTCCAGATCGGCGACATCGACCTTTTCGAGGTCAACGAGGCCTTTGCCTCCGTCGTCCTGCGTTTCCAGCAGGCCTTTGACATCGACCCCGCGCTGGTGAACGTCAACGGCGGCTCCATCGCCATGGGCCATCCCCTTGGCGCCACCGGGGCGATCATCATCGGCACGCTTCTGGACGAGCTGGAACGCCAGGACAAGGCCATGGGTCTTGCAACATTGTGCATTGCATCCGGCATGGGTGCCGCCACGATCATCGAACGGGTCTGATTTCGTCACCAGGCCCAACCGCAGGAGGATCCCATGCCCGTGATCGACCCGACCAAGGTTCCGGTGAAGACCGGCTCGATCTACCCCGAGCCCTATGCGGGCATGATGAAAGGCAGATCCTCGCTGCGACTGGGCGATGCGGGCGGGTTGACCCAGTTCGGGGTGAACCTCGTCAGCCTCGAACCCGGCGCGCTGTCCTCCCTCCGACACTGGCACCTGAACGAGGACGAGTTCGTGATGGTGACCGAGGGCGAATGTACCCTGGTGCTAGACGCGGGCGAGACGGCGATGCGCCCCGGCGACTGCGCCGCCTTCCCGGCGGGCTCCACTGACGGGCACCATTTCATCAACCGCACTGACAGGGTCGCAAAGTTCCTTGTCGTCGGCAGCAAGGCCCCGCGTGAGGTGGCGACCTATTCCGACGTCGATCTCAAGGTCGAGATCGAGGGCGGGAAGGCCCGGTTCACCTACAAGGACGGCACGGATTGGACGGAACCGCGATGAACCCGCTGACGATCTATCAGGACGCGCTCAACACCGTCTCCCAGGCCGTTCTGGTCGGGGATTTCCGCAGCTTCACCGCGATGATCGACTTGCCCTACCTCGTCCGCACTGCGGATGCCGATCTTCTGGTCCAGACGACGGCCGAGCTGCATCCCGCCTTCATGGCGGTCCACGACGGCCTGAAGTCGCGCGGCGTGACGCATTACGAACGCGTGGCGCGCTCTGCCGACTATGTCGACCGCCACCGGATCGAGGGCTGGCACCACACCCACATGCTGGCCGACGGCCAGCCCCTGAACCGCGCCCATGCCTCCAGCCAGACCCTTGTGCAGCGCGGCCAGCTCTGGCTGTTCTCCGAAGCGCGCTACGACGCCGTGAAGGGCGACCGCTGGCCGCTCACCTTCAGCAACATCTTCGATGCCGTCGACACCCATGGCGGAGACGCGGCCCCATGATCGTCGATCCCGCCACCGCGCCGACCAGCGGCGAGAAGGGATTCCACACCCTGCACCTGTCGGGGGCAGGCGGGTTGACCCAGTTCGGCGCCTGTCTCGACACGCTGGACTCCGGCGCCTGGTCCAGCGCCCGGCATTGGCATTCGGCCGAGGACGAGTTCCTCTACCTCCTCTCCGGCGCCGCGACCCTGCGCGACGACCACGGCCTGACCGACCTTTTCCCCGGCGATGCGGTTGCCTGGCGGCACGGGCAGCCGAATGGCCATCACCTGACCAACCGGGGCGACGTGCCCGCCCGCTGGCTGATCGTCGGCTCGCGGTGCAAGGGAGACATCTGCACCTATCCCGACGACGGCCGCCGACAGATCAACGACGCGACGACATGGCGGATCGAAGCTGCGGACGGAACCGTCCTGAAGTCCGGGGACCTTCCGGACGAGCTTCTGAACCTCCGCGCCCCCTGGGGAAAGCCGTTCGACGGCGACCCGCGCCCGAATGTGCTGCGGGCAGGCAGCGTGCCGGGCCAAAGCGATCCGGGCTCGGCCGCGGAAACCTTCGACGACCTTGGCGACTACATCGCCCATCCCCTCTCCGACGCTGGCGGGCTGACCCAGTTCGGGGCCTTCACCGAAACCCTGCTGCCCGGCTCGCGCTCCAGCCACCGGCACTGGCATTCGGACGAGGATGAATTCCTCTACACGCTCGACGGCATCGTGACGCTGCACGAAAACGGCGGGCCGCGCGACCTGCCCCCCGGCACCTGCGTCGCATGGCCCGCCAGGGTGCCCAACGCCCATTGCCTGGAAAACCGCACCGACCAACCGGTCACCTATTTCGTCGCAGGCACCCGCCTGCCCGAGGATGAGGTGACCTATCCCGACATCGACCTGCACTATTCACGCCGGAACGGGCTCCGCACCTTGTCGCACAAGGACGGCACCCCCTATCCCGGCTGGCCCAAGGAGACCAACAGATGACCGACTTCACCATGACCAAGGACGCCGACGGCGTCGCCACCATCACCTGGGACGTGAAGTCCAAGTCGATGAACGTCATGTCGACCGAGGCCTTCGCGCTTCTCAGCGACCTTGTCGATCAGGCTCTGGCCGACGCATCGGTCAAGGGCATCATCATCACCTCGGGCAAGAAGGACTTCGCCGGCGGGATGGACCTGAATGTCATCGCCAAGATGCGGGCTGGTGGCGCGCAGGCGATCTTTGACGGCGTGATGACCATGCACAAGGTCCTGCGCAAGATCGAACGCGCCGGGATGGACCCGAAGACCCTGAAAGGCGGCAAACCCATCGTTGCGGCCCTGCCCGGCACCGCGCTGGGGATCGGGCTGGAGCTGCCGCTGTCCTGCCACCGCATCATCGCCGCCGACAATCCCAAGGCCAAGATCGGCCTGCCGGAAATCATGGTCGGCATCTTCCCCGGCGCGGGCGGCACCACCCGCCTGACCCGCAAGCTGGGTGCCATGGTGGCAGCGCCCTACCTTCTGGAGGGCAAGCTCTCCGACCCGAAAGCCGCCAAGGCTGCCGGGCTGATCGACGAGGTCGTCGCCCCGGAAGACCTGATGAAACGCGCCAAGGAATGGGTGCTGTCGGCGAGTGAGGCCGAACTGGTGAAGCCCTGGGACGCCAAGGGCTACAAGATGCCCGGCGGCGCGCCCTATTCGGCACCCGGCTTCCCCACCTTCGTCGGCGCCTCTGCCATGGTGCATGGCAAGACCATGGGCGTCTATCCGGCGGCCAAGGCGCTCCTCGCCGCCGTCTACGAAGGCGCGCTGGTGCCCTTCGACACCGCGCTGAAGATCGAGGCGCGGCATTTCACCAGCGTTCTGATGAACCCCTCCTCCGCCGCGATGATCCGGTCGCTCTTCATCAACAAGGAGGCGCTGGACAAGGGCGCGAACCGGCCACAGGCCCCCGACCAGTCGGTGAAAAGGCTTGGTGTCATCGGCGCGGGCATGATGGGTGCAGGCATCGCCTATGTCAGCGCCCAGGCCGGGATCGAGGTCGTGCTGATCGACTCCACCCAGGAAGCCGCCGACCGCGGCAAGGCGCATTCCGAGGGCCTCTTGGACAAGGGCATGAAGCGCGGCAAGGTGACCGCCGAGAAGAAGGCCGAGGTTCTGGGCCGGATCACCGCCACCACCGACTACGCGGCGCTGAAGGGTGCCGACCTGATCGTCGAGGCGGTCTTCGAAGACCCCAAGATCAAGGCCGAGGTCACCCATAAGGTCGAGGCCGCCGTCGGTGCCGACTGCATCTACGCCACCAACACCTCGACCCTGCCGATCTCCGGCCTCGCCGCCGCGAGCAGCAGGCCCGAGCAGTTCATCGGCATCCACTTCTTCTCGCCGGTGGACAAGATGAACCTGGTCGAGATCATCCGGGGCAGGAAGACCGGCGATGTGGCCGTGGCCAAGGCCCTCGACTTTGTGCGCCAGATTCGCAAGACCCCGATCGTCGTCAACGACGCCCGCTTCTTCTACGCCAACCGCTGCATCATCCCCTACATCAACGAAGGCATCCGCATGGTTGCCGAAGGGGTCGAACCTGCGCTGATCGAGAATGCGGCAAAACTGGTGGGCATGCCGCTGGGGCCGCTGCAACTGGTCGATGAGACCTCCATCGACCTCGGTGTAAAGATCGCCAAGGCGACCAAGGCCGCCATGGGCTCAGACTACCCGGATGAGGCAGTGGACCATGTCCTGTTCTGGATGGCCGACCAGGGCCGTCTGGGCAAGAAGGCCAACGCCGGCTTCTACGCCTATTCCGACAAGGGCGAGCGTCTGGGCCTGTGGGACGGGCTGGAGGCGAAGTATCCAGAGGACAAGGTGCAGCCGTCACTGGCCGACGTGCAGCACCGGCTTCTCTTCGCGCAGGTGCTGGAGGCGGTTCGCGCGCTGGAAGAGGGCGTGCTGACCGACATCCGTGAGGGCGACGTGGGGGCGATTCTCGGCTGGGGCTTCGCGCCGTGGTCGGGCGGGCCGTTCTCCTGGCTCGACATCATCGGGGCGGGCCGGGCGGTGGAAATCTGCCGCGGGCTGACCGCCCAGTTCGGGCCTCGCTTCCACGCCCCTGCGCTTCTGCGCGAGATGGCGGAGAAGGGCGAAACCTTCTACGGCCGGTTCGGCGGCGAAAAGGCCGCTGCGTGATCTTGGCATAGCGTGGGCAATCTGCCCACGCTCCGGTGGTGGGCAGATTGCCCACCCGAACAAAGGTTAACGGATTTCCGCCCATACGCGCGTATGCATGGAATGCATACGCGATGTAGACGGAAAACAGACGGGCGTTTCAGGCACCGACCGCTCAGGGATTAACCAGGTTCGGCGGCACCCTGCCCTCGGCCCAGGCCACCAGATTGGCGACCGCCATCATTCCCATGTCCTCACGCACTTCCAGGCAAGCGGTGCCCAGATGCGGCAAGAGGGTGACGTTTTCCATTGCGATCAGCGCCGCCGGAACCTTGGGCTCGAACTCGTAGACATCCAGCCCCGCCCCGGCGATCCGGCCCTGTTCCAGCGCCTCGATCAGCGCGGCCTCATCCACCACATCGCCCCGGCTGATGTTCACGAAGATGCCGGATTTCTTCATCATTCCCAAGGTCTTGGCGTTCATCAGGTGATGGGTTTCCTTCGATCCGGGCACCGCGACCACCACGAAATCCGCCGCCATCGCCTCGGCCATCTCCACCTGACGGGCCGGCAAGCCGGGGTCTTCCACGCGAGAGCGGTTGTAGAACACCACCTCCATGTCGAACCCATAGTGACAACGCTTCGCAATCGCCTTGCCGATCCGCCCGAAGCCAATGATCCCAATACGTTTTCCAGTGACATGGGTGCCCAGCATCTGCACCGGCCCCCAGCCCTCCCACCGGCCCGCCCGCAGGATTCGCTCCCCCTCTCCCAGCCGCCGGGCGGTCATCAGGATCAGGGAAACCGCGATATCCGCCGTGGCATCCGTCACCGCCCCGGGCGTGTTCGTCACCGCCAGCCCCGCCGCCTTGGCAGCGACAGTGTCGATGTGGTTGTAGCCCACCCCGAAATTGGCGAGAATCTTCGCCCGGGGTGCGGAAACATCCGCAAAAACATCGGGTTGGAAGCGGTCGCCCAAGGTCGGCAGCACCGCGTCATAGTCCCGCAAGGCGGCGCGAAGTTCGTCCGCCGACAGCACGTCAGTCCGGTCGCGCAGCGTCACGTCGAACCGCGCACGGGCGGCCTCCAGCACACGGTCCGGCAGGCGGCGGGTGATCAGAAGTCTTTGCATCAGAACAGTTTTCCTCCCAAGGGAACCTCATGCCCCGGCCCGATCAGCACCACCGCACCTTCCTCGTCCGGCAGGCCCAGGACCAGCACTTCGGACATCACTGGCCCGATCTGCCGGGGCGGAAAGTTGACCACCCCCAACACCTGACGCCCGACCAGCTCGTCGATGGCATAGTGTTTCGTGACCTGCGCCGACGACCGTTTCTCGCCAATCTCCGGCCCGAAATCGACCCAAAGCTTGTAGGCCGGTTTCCGGGCTTCCGGGAACGGTTCGGCGCGGGTGATGCGGCCGACGCGGATGTCGACCTTTTCGAAATCGGCGTAGCTGATGGTCATTTTCCCAGCTCCCGTCCCCGGTCGGCGGCGGCCTTCACCGCCCGTTTCAGAAGCGCCGGAAAGCCGGTTCCGGGGTCCATCAGCACCCCCAGGGCCGCGGCCGTCGTGCCGCCGGGCGAGGTCACGTTGATCCGCAATTGTTCAGCGCTTTCAGGGCTTTGGAAGGCCAGCTCCCCCGCCCCGCAGACGGTGGCGCGGGCAAGCTGCATCGCCACATCTGCGGGCAACCCCTCGGCCTCTCCCGCCGCGGCCATCGTTTCGATCAGGTGAAAGACATAGGCGGGGCCAGAGCCGGAGACGGCGGTCACCGCGTCAATCTGATCTTCACCCGTCAGTTCTACCACCTGCCCGACCGCCGCCATCAGGCTTTTCGCCAATGCAAGGTCGGAGGGAGACACATGCCCGTTGCCAACCAGCGCCGTGATCCCCCTGCCCACCATCGCGGGGGTGTTCGGCATGGTGCGGACAATCGGGGTGCGGGCACCCAGGGCGGCCTCGAAAGTGGCGATGGTGGTCCCCGCGGCGATGGAGACGAAAAGCGTCTTGCCGTTCCCGAGCGCCTGCAGCGCGGGCAGCGCCGCGCCCATCATCTGCGGCTTCACCGCCAGCAGGGCAACGGCCGGTGCAGGCGGAACCCCTTGATTCAGATGCACTCCGGTGGATTTCAGCCATTCGGTCGGATTGGGTTCGATCACCCAGACCGATCCCGGAGGCACCCCGGCTGCCAGCCAGCCGGTCAACAACGCCGTTCCCATCTTGCCGCAGCCAAGCAGCACCAGCCCGTCCCGGGCCACGCGATCCAATGTCATGGAACCCCCCTTCAAACCGGGGAGAGGTTAGGCGCGCCCGTAAGCCTCGGCAATGGCGACTTTCATCGCTTCCGCCGGGGTCTGGTCGCCCCAGGATACCAGCTGGAACGCCGGGTAGAAGCGCTCCGAAGCCATCACCGCCGCCGCGATCAGCCGGTCGATCTGCTCCGGCCCCGCGACCTGCCCGCCCGACAGCACCAGCCCATAGCGCCAGACCATCAGCTTCTGCTCCGACCACCAGGTAAAGGCGCCAGACCAGACCATGTCGTTGCAGCGGTTCAACACGTCATAAAGCGCGCCGAGCTTTTCTTCCGGCGGCTCCATCTCGAAGGTGCAGATCAGGCGCAGGGTTTCGTCCTGCTCCGACCAGGCCAGGGTCAGCGAATAGGTGCGCCACTGGCCCTCGACCGCCATGGCGATCTGGTCGTCGGTGACGCGGTCGAATTCCCAAGCGTGATGTTCCGCCAGCGTCTCGACGATGTCGATGGGATGGAGATCTTCCATCGCAGCGTAGTCTTCGGAAAGCGACATGCCCGGCCTCATATTGATGCCGATGGGGCAATTCGACCCCAAAGGCTGGGTGTCTGGCAAGGTGCAGCGTTGCCTGACGCTGCCCTTACTAAATCTTGAGGGCATCATGTGGTAGCTGTAAAGCGATTTCTTGCGAAAATAGCTGTGGAAAAGCGGTTTTGTGCCCCGCGAGAGTCTGCAGAGTCAAAGGCTTGGCCTTACAGGACTCGTCCAATGGCCACCACACACGCGGGGGAAGAAAAAGGCCCCCGTGCTGGGGCGCACGGGGGCATGTCGGGAACGGTCCGGGCCGGTCAGGGGAATTGAGGCCGGACCGGGCGATGGGGACAGATCGCATCTCCGGACGAGGAGAGGCTACGGGCGGCTTGAATCGGGAGTGTGACAGGCCCGGTGCGGGCCTGTCACAAGCCGCGGATTACCTCCGGCGCGAGCGGATCATCCCGGTGATGTCGTAGACCTGCTCGATGATCGGGCGGGCGATGGCATCGGCGCGGTCGGCCCCGTCGCCGAGGATGCGGTCGATCTCGGCGGGGTCGGCCATCAGGCGGTTCATCTCGGTGGTGATCGGCGACAGCTTGGCCACGGCCAGATCGGCAAGGGCAGGCTTGAAGGTGCCGAACTGCGCGCCCGCGAAGTCCTTGATCACCTGATCGACCGAGTGACCGGCGAGGGCGGCGTAGATGTTCACCAGGTTCCGCGCCTCCGGCCGGTCCTTCAGGCCTTCGGCGGTTTCCGGCAGCGGCTCCGGGTCGGTCTTCGCCTTGCGGATCTTGGTGGCGATGGTGTCGGCGTCGTCGGTCAGGTTGATCCGCGACTGGTCCGAAGGGTCGGATTTCGACATCTTCTTGGTGCCGTCGCGCAGGGACATGACGCGGGTTGCCGCACCCTCGATCAGCGGTTCCACAATCGGGAAGAAGTCCACCCCGTAGTCGTTGTTGAACTTGATCGCGATGTCGCGG
>JAFLCY010000141.1 GCA_017303485.1 Rhodobacterales bacterium | reverse complement strand
GCGGTCTTCGGGCTGGCGCTGGGCTATCTCAGCCCGGCGACGATGGACTATCTGACCGGGGCCTCTACCGACACGGCGGAGTTCTTCCCCGGTGCCGATTTTCTGATGACGGAAGGCTGACCCCGATGAGCGACCCCCAGAACACCGCGCCCGCCCCGTCGCCTGTGACCCCGGTTCCGACTGCCTCGCGGGGGGTGAAGATCGCGCTGGCGCTGTCGGTCGCGCTGAACCTGGCCGTCGCGGGCCTTGCGGTCGGAGCCTGGCTTGGCGGTGGGCCGCATCGGGGCATGCCGCGCGACATGTCCTTCGGCCCGTTCAGCGAAGCCCTGGACGATGCCGACCGCAAGGCGATCCGCCGGGCGCTGCTGGAGCGGCTGGGCGAGTTCCGCGACCAGCGCGAGGCGGTCAAGGCGGAGTTCGAGACCCTGCTGACCACACTGCGCGCCGATCCGTTCGATCCGGAGGCGATGAAGGCCGCGCTGGCCGCACTTGAGGCCCGCAACGCCGACCGGCTGGAACTGGGCCGCAGCCTGATCGAGACGCGGCTGGTCGAGATGTCGCCGGAAGAGCGGGCGGCCTTTGCCGACCGGCTGGAAAAGGGGCTTCGGCGCGGCGGAAAGGGTTGAGGCTGCCCGACCGCCGCCCTTTGCGGGCGCCGATCAGGCGCTCAGCCGGTAGGTGACCTGGTTGCGTCCCGCGCCCTTTGAGTCCAGGAGCGCCAGATCGGCCTGTTCCACCAGCCGGTCGACCGAGAACCCTGCATCCCCTTCGCCACCGGCAACGGCGACGCCGATGGACACTGTGATGTGCAACTCCTCGCCCGAGTGCAGCCGGATCGGATCGTCGTCCACCGCGTGGCACAGCCGCTCGGCCACCCGGCGGGCGTTCGAGGCGCAACTGTCGGGAAGTATGGCCAGAAACTCCTCGCCCCCGATGCGGGCCAGGACATCGGTGACGCGCAGGTTCGCCGACAGCCGGTGGGCCACCTCGACCAGGACCTGATCGCCTGCCGCATGGCCGTGAAGGTCGTTCACCTGCTTGAAGCGGTCGAGATCCATCACCATCACCGCGAACTCGGTGCCCTCGGCCCGGGCGCGGGCCGCGATGGCGGCCAGTTGCGGGGCTGCGAAGCGGCGGTTGTACAGCCCGGTCAAGGGGTCGAGCATCGCGAGGCGCAGGCCGTCCTGCATCCGCGCGCGCCGCTGGTCTGAATGGCGCTTGCGGCGCAGAAGACCGCGTGTCCGCAGTGCAAGTTCCTGCGCGGTGACGGCGGGACCGACGGCATCGTCGGCGCCAAGGTCGAAGGCCATCGCGGCCTCGTCCCCTTCGCCGGCAGGACCCACCACGCAGACAGCGGCATGCCGGGTGGCCTGATGGCTTTTCAGTTCCGACAAGAGCCGCAGCGTGGCCGATGGATTGCGGCCGTCATCCTGCAGGATGAACACTTCGGGCAGGCTCTCACGGTCGAGGTCGGCAGAGAGTTCGGCCAGAGCCTCGCGCCGGGACAGGACGACCAGACGGTCGCGCAACTGTTCGGCCAGCGCGGAGGAAAGACCATCCGCCAGGGCAGACAGCGGGGCGACCAGAGCGACGGTGCCCTGGGGTTCAAAGAGGGCCGGTGCCTCGGCCAGCCCGGCCATGGCAGGATCGTCCGGGGCGGGGAAGTCGCTTTCCGCCTTCAGCCGCAAGAGGTTGCGCAGCCGGGCCAGGAGGACGCGTTCATTCGCCGGGCGGTCCATCACGTCGTCTGCCCCGGCACCGAACGCCGCCAGCCGTTCCGCAGGCGCAGAGGTGGAGGTGAGGGCGATGACCGGAATGTCCCGGCAGCGGGGGTCGCGGCGAAGGATGCGGAGGACCTCAAGCCCCGACATGTCCGGCAGGTCGAGATCGAGCAGAACCAGATCGGGCCGTTCCTCTCGCGCGATGGCGAGGCAGGTCGCACCATCGGCGGCAAGGATTGGATCGTAGAAAGCGGCCGAGAGCCGGGCCTGCTGGACGATCCGGTTCGCCGCCACGTCGTCGACGATGAGTATCCGTGCGCTCATCTTCCCGTTGCCGCCTGTTCGTCCTGTTGATGGCAGAAAGTCTGCGGCCAAGAAGGTTAAGAAATCCTTTCCGTTTGCCGGCGAGAGGTCATATTTCCGGGATCGACGACGTCTCGGGCGGCAGGAGGACAGACGGATTGCAACCGGAAATTGCACAGGTATTGGCGTTGCAAGCGCTGGGGTGGATTGCGTCCGAAGACGAGGTGCTCCCGGTGTTCCTGACCGCGACCGGAGCGAATCTGGCAGACCTGCGCAGCCGCGCGGCCGATCCCGACTTTCTGGCGGCCGTGCTGGATTTCCTGATGCAGGATGACCGATGGGTAGTTGCCTTCTGCGACGCGCAGGGCCAACCCTATACCGCGCCGCTCGCGGCCCGCGCCGCGCTGCCGGGCGGGGCTGTGACGAACTGGACCTGACGGAAAGATTGACGATGATCGACGGACTGTTGTTCGACAAGGACGGAACCCTTTTCGATTTCCGGCTCAGCTGGGGTCGGTGGGCGGCGGGATTTCTGCAACGCATCGCCGAGGATGCCGCCCATGCCCGACGGTTGGGCCGGGCCATCGGCTATGATCTCGACACGGGGACCTTCGCCAAGGACAGCCCGGTGATCGCCGCCACCGCCGCCGACATTGCCGCCGCGCTCATCCCGCAACTGGGCAAGACGACGGTCGCCGAACTGACCGAGGAGATCAACGAGACCGCAGCCTCGGCTCCGATGTCGGAGGCGGTTCCCTTGCGTCCGCTTTTGTCGGATTTGCGGGCCCGGGGGCTGCGGCTCGGGGTAGCGACCAACGACACCGAGGCCCCGGCGCGGCGGCACCTGGCCAACCACGGCATTACGGACTGCTTCGACTTCATCTCGGGCTACGATTCCGGTCATGGCGCCAAGCCGGGTCCGGGGATGTGCCTGGCCTTCGCGCGCCAGCTTGGGCTCGACCCCGGGCGGGTTGCCATGGTGGGCGACAGCCGGCATGATCTGGAGGCGGGGCGTGCGGCGGGCATGCGGACGGTTGCGGTCCTGACCGGCATCGCCCGGCGCGAGGAACTGGCGCCGCACGCCGATGTGGTCCTTGCCGACATCGGGGCGATCCCGGCCTGGCTCAACGGTCTGAAAGCCTGACCAGCGCGGCATTGCGCGAAAAACGACAAGTTGGCGTCGCTAATGCAGTGACCACTTTGGCGCGGGTTCCGTCATCTTCGGAGAATGCGGCAAGGGAGAATGATCATGACCGACGAACCAGCCCGGAGGAAGCGCGCCGGAGGCCGGGCAGGGATGAAGGTCCGTGCGGGTTCGGCGGTGATCGACCAGATGCCCTGGCGAATTCCGGTCAACCCGGATGCGCCGATCGAGCCTCTGGATGCCGAGGGCGTGCAAAGGGTCCACAAGACCGCGATGCGCATCCTGCGCGACATCGGGATCGAGTTCCTGAACCCCGAGGCGGTGGAGCATCTGCGCAAGGCAGGCTGCAAGGTGAACGGAACCAACGTCCGGATGGACGAGGATTTCGTGATGGAGATGGTCGCCCGCGCGCCGGAGAGCTTTACCATCACGCCCCGGAACCCCGAGCGCGAACTGATCATGGGCGGCAAGCACATGCTGTTCGTCAACGTCTCCTCGCCGCCGAACGCCTGGGACATGGAGCGTGGCAAGCGCTCGGGCGACTTCGAGACGTTCAAGGAATTCATGAAGCTGACGCAGTATTTCAACTGCATCCATGTCGCGGGCGGCTATCCGGTGGAGCCGGTGGATATTCATGCCTCGGTCCGGCACCTGGATTGCCTGTATGAAAAGTTGACGCTGACCGACAAGGTTGTCCACGCCTACAGCCTCGGGGCAGAACGGGTCGAGGACGTGATGGAGATGGTCCGCATCGCGGGTGGGCTGACCGAGGAGGAGTTCCAGGCGAAGCCCCGGATGTACACCAACATCAACTCGGTCAGCCCGCTGAAGCACGACTACCCCATGCTTGACGGCGCGATGCGGATGGCCAGGCGCGGGCAGCCGGTGGTGGTGACGCCCTTCACACTGGCGGGCGCAATGGCACCGGTGACGATGTCGGGGGCGGTGGCGCTGTCGATTGCCGAGGCCTTGGCGGCGGTGGCCTTGCTGCAATACATCGCGCCGGGTTGTCCGGTGGCGATCGGGACATTCACCTCGAACGTCGACATGAAGTCGGGGGCGCCTGCCTTCGGCACCCCGGAATACATGCGGGCGACGCAGATGACGGGGCAACTGGTGCGCTACTATGGTGTGCCGCTGCGGTCGTCGGGGGTCTGTGCTGCGAACGTGCCGGACGGGCAGGCGATGTGGGAGACCTCGAACTCGCTCTGGGCCTCGGTGCAGAGCCGGACCAACATGGTCTATCACGCGGCGGGCTGGCTGGAGGGCGGGCTGATCGCCAGCCCCGAGAAGTTCATCATGGACTGCGAGGTCCTGCAGATGATCCAGCGCTACTTCGAGGAGGCGACTTTCGCGACGCGGGACGAGGACCTGGCCTTCGACGCGATCAAGGAGGTGGGTGCCGGGGGGCATTACTTCGGCATCCAGCACACCCAGGACCGCTATCAGCACGCCTTCTATGCGCCTTTCGTGTCGGACTGGCGGAACTATGAGGCCTGGCAGGCGGACGGTGCGGTCTGGACGGTGGAGCGGGCGCACCGGATCTACAAGCAGATTCTGGCCGAATTCGAGGCGCCGGAGATGAACGGGGACCACCTGGAGGAGCTGCAGCGGTTCGTTGCCCGGCGGAAGCAGGAGGGCGGGGCGCCGACCGACTTCTGATCCGGTTCCCGGACGGGCAGGGGTGGCGCGGGTTGCGGCGGGTTTCCTGTTGAGCGCCTGCGGCGCAAGCCTTTGTCTCGCTCTTTGCGCGTGAAGGACGCGCAAAGGCTCGGGAGTGCCTCCGGCGGGAGTATTTGGGAAAAGAGCAAGTTGCGGAGCGGAGGGGCGGGTTGCCGGGACATGCGGCCTTGCCGCGTCAGCCGGAAAGGGCGAGCGCCTCGATCCGGGTGTAGACCTGGTCGATCCCGTCGGTGAAGCCCTGCTCGATGGCGGTAGCGCGGGCTTGCGCGTCGCGGTAGCGCATCGTGACGATCATTCGGGTGCCCGTGCCGTCAGCCGTGAGGGTGGTTATGACGGTCGGGCCTTGGGTGGTGTCACCATTGAAATGCTCGACATGGACCATGCGATGCGGCGGGTCGGCTTCCAGGACGGGGCCGGAGAAGAAGAACTCTGGCCAGCCATAGCGGAAGCTGCCGCCGGGGCGGGCGTCCATCCGGCAATCGATCAGGTCGGGTGAGAGCCATTGCCGGATCAGCGACGGTTCGGTCAGGGCGCGCCAGACGCGGCTTGGCGGATGCGAAAAGCGGCGGCGGATCACCACGTCGGTATCGCCGTCGAGGCTGAAATGGGCCGGGGTCATGGCTTTGGTCCTTCGGGCCGGTCGTCAAGAGCGTCGAGGAGGGTGTCGAGGCGCTGGAACTGGTCCTCCCAGAGCGCACGATACTGGCCGAGCCAGTGCCAGAGCTGCGCCATGGCATCGGGCTTCAGGCGGCGGGGGCGGGCGGTGCCTGCGATGCGGGTTTCGATCAGGCCTGCATCCTCCAGCACCTTGAGGTGGCGGCTGATCGCTGGCTGGCTGATGGCGAAGGGGCGGGCGAGATCCTGCACGTTGGCCTCGCCCTGCGCCAGTCGGGCGAGGATGGCGCGGCGGGTGGGATCGGCGAGGGCGGCGAAAGGGGCGTCGAGCGGGGGCATGGCAGCGTACCAACTATTTAACTCATTACTTATATAACTAATTCAGCAAATAGTAAGGGGAGGATGCCCGCGCCCTTTTCGCGTGGCGGTGGCGGCCAGCGTCGGGATGGCAGAGGCTGGAGGATTGCTGCCCCGTGTGGCTCGGTCCCGCTCGGGCCGCGGAGAGTGCGGTGGGAGCGCTGACGCGGATGTGCGGTGGCGCGAGGCCGTGCGGGCGGGGCGTGCCTTGACCTTTTCGCCCGCCTAAACGAAGGTCGCGCACCTTTGGACGCGGTGAGATGGCCAGCAGAACGACACCCTTTTCCGGCTTCGAATTCATGATCGCCTGGCGCTATCTGCGCGCGCGGCGGGCGGAAGGCGGGGTCAGCGTGATGACCTGGATCAGCCTGATCGGGATCACACTGGCGGTCTTTGCGCTGATCGCGACGATGGCGGTGCGCGCGGGGTTCCGGGCCGAGTTCGTCAGCACGATCCTGGGCGCGAACGCGCATGTGACGGTCTATTCCTCGGGCGAGACGGACGCGGATGGCAACGTGCTGCGCGGGTTCCCGGAGAGCGAACCGATCCGGGAGGCCCTGCTGGCAGTGCCGGGGGTGACCCATGCCGCGCCGGTGGTGCGGGGTCAGGTGATGATCACCGATGGCACCTACAATGGCGGTGCCGAGGTCTTCGGGATCTCACCTGCGGATTTTGCGGCCATCCCGGCGATGCACGAGGGGGGCGACGACCAGGGCGACATCGCCCGGATGCCCGAGGGCGTGGCCCTGGGGTCCGGCATCGCGCGGGACCTGGGCGTCGTGGTGGGGGACCGGGTGCGGCTGATTTCGCCCAACGGGGTGAAATCGCCGATGGGAAACTCGCCTCGGGTGAACGCCTACGAGGTGGTCTACATCTTCTCGACCGGGAGCCCCGACATTGACCGGACGCGGGCCTATCTGCCCCTGCCGGAAGCGCAGGCCTTCTTCAACGCGGAAGGCCGGGTGGACGAGTTCCAGGTGACGGTGGCGACGCCCGAGGAGATCGAGACCTATACGCCGGAGCTGTTGCAGGCGGCGGGACCGCTGGCGCTGGTCTGGACCTGGAAGGACAGTTCGGGCGCCTTCCTGCGGGCGCTGACGGTCGAGGACAACATGATGTTCATCCTGATGTCGATCCTGGTCTTGATCGCCAGCATGAACATCATCTCGGGGCTGGTGATGCTGGTGAAGAACAAGGGCCGCGACATCGGCATCCTGCGGACGATGGGGCTGACGGAAGGGTCGGTCCTGCGGGTGTTCTTCCTCTGCGGGGCGTTTACCGGGGTGGCGGGGACAGTGCTGGGGGTGGCGCTGGGGTGCCTTTTCTCGCTCTATTTCACGCCGATCTTCGATTTCATCAACTGGGCGGCGGGCGGCGGGGTCTGGGACCCGACAGTGCGGCCGATCTATCACCTTTCGGCGAAATTGCAGGCGGGGGATGTGCTGTCGGCGGTGGTGCTGTCCTTGGTCCTGTCCTTCGTGGTGACGCTGTTGCCGGCCCGGCGTGCGGCGCGGATGAACCCGGTGGAGGCCTTGCGCTATGAGTGAGATGCTGGCGCTGGAGGGGATCACCAAGGGCTACAACCGGGGCAAGCCCTCGGAAGTGGTGGTGCTGCGGGGCGCGACGCTGACCGTGGCGACGGGCGAGGTGGTGGCGCTGGTCGCGCCCTCGGGGGCGGGGAAATCGACGCTGCTGCACATCGCGGGGCTTTTGGACGTGCCGGATGGCGGCACGGTGAAGCTTGGCGGGCGCGAGATGGGCGGCCTGTCGGACCGGGCGCGGACCGAAGCGCGGCGGGCGGAGGTGGGGTTCATCTACCAGTTCCACCATCTCTTGCCCGAGTTCAGTGCGCTGGAGAACGTGGTGATCCCGCAGCTTGCGAATGGCGTGGCGAAGCCCGCCGCCGAGGAGCGGGCGATGGGACTTCTGGGTAAGGTCGGGGTTGCGCCAAGGGCCGGGCACCGTCCGGCGGCGCTGTCGGGGGGCGAGCAGCAGCGGGTGGCGTTCTGCCGGGCGCTGGCCAACGGGCCGAAGCTTCTGCTGGCGGACGAGCCGACGGGGAACCTGGACCCGGCGACCTCGGACCAGGTGTTCGGGGTGTTGATGGAGCTGGTGCGCGAGACGGGCCTGTCCGCGCTGATCGCGACGCACAACCTGGAGCTTGCCGCGCGGATGGACCGGGTGGTGCGGCTGACGGCGGGGCAGGTGACGTAGATCAAGGCGCAGCGGTCGCGGGCCTGCGAGGGTGGGGGCCGGAGGTGCTTCCCATGCGACTGTTGCTGCTGATCCCGATCCTTGCCCTAGCCGCCTGTGTCGAGAAGGCGAAGATACCAAGCGGAGCCGAAGACTTCGCGACCTTCTGTTCGGCCTGCCATGGGGCGGAGGGCAAGGGCGACGGCGAGGCTGCGGCGACGCTGGACCGCAAGCCTGCCGACCTGACCGGGCTTTCGGCGCGCAATGGCGGGGTCTTTCCGGGGACGCGGGTGATGGCGAAGATCTGGGGCTATACCGGGGGGCATGACGGCACCTCGCCGATGCCGCAGTTCGGGCCGTTATTGCAGGGAGATCTGGTGCCCTATGACGGCGGGGACGGGATCGCCTCGCCCACGCCGGTGCGGCTGGTGCAGATCGCGGAATACCTGCAGACCTTGCAGGAGTGAGGCGCGGCGTCAGATCGGGCGGATGTAGCGGATGAAGGGCGTGACCTTGGCGATGCGGTCGTAAAGCTGGCGCGCCTCATGGTTGAAGTCTTGCGTAAGCCAGTAGACCGCGGGGGAACCGGCGGCATCGGCGCGGGCATAGACCGCCTCGATCAGCTTGCGGCCAAGGCCGGTGCCGCGCGCTGCGGGATCGACGAAGAGATCCTGCAGATAGCAGACATTCTCGATCTTCCAGGCGTGACGGTGGAACAGGTAGTGCGTCAGTCCCATGGGTTGCCCGTCGACCTCGGCCACAAGGGCGCTGAAATCCTGCGGATCATCGCCAAGCAGCCGGGCGAAGGTCGAGACATAGACCGCCTCGGGCACCTCGGTCTTGTAGAAGGCGAGATAGAGGGCCCAGAGGCGCCGCCAGCTGGCTTCGTCCTCGGGCCGGAGCGGGCGGATCACGATGGCCATGGCGGTCCTTTC
>JAFLCY010000140.1 GCA_017303485.1 Rhodobacterales bacterium | reverse complement strand
AGCCGTTCCGACGCGCTTTCCCCGCCCGAGACCTCGGACGGATACTCATACTGCAACTCGTCCAGCGAGAATGCCGCCCGTTCGGCCAGCTCACCCGCCCGCCAGACCGCCGCCTCATGCCCGGCAAAAAGCCGCAACATCTCGGCCTCGGACCTGAGCCGCCCCTCGTTGTTCGGCAGGGCCTTGCGCCCCAGCTTGTCCACCGGCACCCCCAGCCGGATCGCCGTCAGCACATCGGCCAGCCGCCGCCGCCTGCCATGGTGCAGGAACGGCAGCCCGGAGGCCACCGTGGGCACGCCCAAGCCTGCGGCCAGCCGTGACAGCCGCTGGAAGCGCCCCTGATCCTGCCCGTCGTAGCGCGGCGCCAGGACAAGGCTCACCTGCCCCGGAAACCGCGCCGCGAGCCGGGCGACATGCGCGCGCCAGGACTTCGCCGCCATGACCTCGCCCACCGTGGCCAGCGTCAGCCGCTGGTCGGGCGGCAGGACCAGAAGCTCCATCCCCTCGCCCCAGTCCAGAAGGTCGGCCAGTTCCAGCCGGCATTCGCCCTTCGCGGCCCTGAGCCGCCCCAGGCTCAACAACCGCGACAGCCGCCCCCATCCCGCCCGGTCGCGCGGCAGGCAGGTCACCTGGAACCCGTCCGCCAGCATCACCCGCGCCGCCGGGATCAGCCGCACCTTCGGCCCGCCGTCCCGCGCCAGCTCCCGCGCCTTGGTATGCGCCCGGACGATCCCCGCGACCGAGTTCACATCGGCCACCGCGATCGCCGGCATACCCATCTCGGCGGCGCGCATGACCATTTCCTCAGGGTGCGAGGCCCCGGTGAGGAAGGTGAAATTTGTCAGCGCCGACAGTTCGACGAAAGGCATGGACGGCGACTCGGATCAGAACAAAGAAGGAACATACTGCCATGTCCCGACCTGTCGCGCCAGCCGTCAGACCAGCCGCCGCACCGCCTCTGCCACGGCTTCTGCAATAGCCGGCAGCGCCTCTGGCCGCAGGTCATCCACCCCAACCTCGGCCAATGGCACCGCCATCCGCGCCCGATGCTTGCCGTAGCGCGGGTCGTAGTGCCGCTCCATCAACCCGTCGGCCAGCGCCGCGAACTCCCCCGCCGCCGCCAGTCCAAGCCAATCCTCGATCACCTCGGCCGGGTGCAGCGGCTTCAGCATGGACACCGTCGCCGCCAGCCGGTCCGCATCCGCCGTCAGGTCGGCATAGGCCCGCGCCAGATACTCCGCCCGCGCCACCCTTGGCGCCGCAATCGCCACGCGCGGTGCCGCGACCATCGCCTTCCAGATCTCCGGCGGCAGGCGGCAATTGCCAATCTTCGAACTTTCCGCCTCCACCACGACCGGGCGCGACGGGTCCAAAGCGGCTAAAGCCAACGCCAACGACCCCTCGAACGCCTTCTGCGAGGGCTGCTCCCCAATCGCCCCGAACAAGGACCCGCGATGCCGCGCCAGCCCCTCCAGGTCGATCACCTGCACGCCAAGGCCCGGCAGCAGGTTCAACACCTCGGTCTTGGCCGAGCCGGTATTGCCGTCCAGGACCACCACCGGCGCCCGGACCGGCGTGTCATAAACCTCGCGCACGACCAGGCCGCGCCAGGCCTTGTAGCCCCCCGCCAAGGTTTCAACCCGCCAGCCGATCTGGGACAAGATCGTCGCGAAAGACCCCGATCTCTGCCCGCCCCGCCAGCAATAGACCAGTGGCCGCCAGCCCCCCGGCCTGTCGGCCAAAGGCCCCTGCAAATGGATCGAGGCATTCTTCGCCACCAGCGCCGCCCCGATCTTGCGGGCGGAAAACGGGCTGACCTGCTTGTAGATCGTCCCCACCCGCGCCCGCTCCTCGTCATCCAGCACCGGCAGCGAGATCGCGCCGGGCAAATGATCCTCGGCAAATTCCAGGGGCGCACGGACGTCGATGATGTCATCGAAGCCATGCGGCGCCAGATCGGCCAGAGAGGTGAGGGTGATCGCCATCACGCACTTCTTACCGACCCCGGCGGAAAGGTGCCAGCCTGTCGCAACCGGCTGAAAACCACACTCGCGTTGCGAGAGGGAAAGGCGCATGATTCCGTCCATGCGCAGCCTTGTCTTCCTTCTCGCGGTCCTTGCCTCTCCGGCCCTTGCCGGATCGGAGCCCTCGCGCCTGACCGCAGCGGCGCGCGAACAGGTCGGCGTGACCGTGACCTATGACCCGGCCTATGCGAAGCTTGCCTTCCCCGGCGGCGACGTTCCGCGCGACCGGGGCGTCTGCACCGATGTGGTGATCCGCGCGCTCCGCGACGGCTGGGGGATCGACCTGCAACTTGCCGTGAACCGCGACATGAAGGCCGATTTTTCCGCCTACCCTGCCTTCTGGGGCCTGACGAAACCCGACCGCAACATCGACCACCGCCGGGTGCCGAACCTCGCGACCCTCTTCGCCCGCATCGGGGCCGAGGTTCCGCTGGAGGACGGCCCCACCCCCTTCCTGCCCGGCGACATCGTCACCTGGAAACTGCCCGGCAACCTCGATCATATCGGCATCGTGTCGGACCGGATGGCCAGCGACGGCACGCCCTTGATCCTGCACAACATCGGCAACGGCGCGCAGGAAGAGAACATCCTCTTCGCCTATCCGATGACCGGCCACTACCGGATCGGCAAGACCGAGGCCGAGAGGCTCACGGCGCTGCAATAGACGCAGCCGGCCCGTCGCGGCCGCCGCATCGGATTTGTAAAACTTGTCTAAAATCGCACCTGCTCTTTTCGCAAATACTCCACGGGGGTCCGGGGGTGTGAAACCCCCGGTTGCCAGCCTTCAGATCCCCGCCTCAAGCCGGTCCACCAGCGCCGCCAGCATGCCCCGGCAACGCGCCACCTGCTCGATCGCGACGAATTCGTCCGGCTTGTGCCCCTGGGCCATCGACCCCGGACCGCAGATCACCGTTGGCACCCCGAGCCGGGCGTCGAACAGCCCGCCTTCCGTGCCGAAGGCCACCTTGATCGTTCCGTTCGCCCCAGTCAGACCCTTCACGAAATTCACCACCGCCGCATCCGAGGGCGTCCCCAGCCCCGGATAGTCCCAGAGCCGCTCCACCCGGATCGCCGCTTCCGGGAACTCGTCCCGCAGGGGCGCGACGATCGCCTCCGCTTCCGCCTCCAGCCGCAGGATCAGGCCTGCCACATCCTCCCCCGCCAGCGAGCGGATCTCGAAGTCCAGCACTGCATGGTTCGGCACGATGTTGACCTGCACCCCGCCCGACATCTTCCCCACATGCAGCGTCGTGTAGGGCACGTCGTAATCGCCGTCCCTCAGGCCCGTCGCCGCCACATCGGCCTGCAACCGCCGCACCGCCGCCAGGAAATCTCCCGCCAGATGCAGCGCGTTCAGGGCCAGCGGCGCCAACGCCGAATGCCCCTCGCGCCCGGTGCAGGTTGCCCGCAAGGCCACCTTTCCCTTGTGTCCGGTCGCGACCTGCATTCCCGTGGGCTCCCCCACGATGCAGAACCGGGGCTTCACCGGCGCAGATGCCAGCAGGTCGATCAGCGACCGCACCCCCATGCAGCCGATCTCCTCGTCATAGGACAGCGCAAGATGCAGCGGCACCTTCAGCGGGCGGCGGGCGGCGGACAGCACCGCCTCGATGGCGCAGGCGACGAAGCCCTTCATGTCGGCAGCGCCGCGACCGTAGTAACGCCCGTCCGCCTCGGTCAGGGCAAAGGGCGGTTTCGTCCAGATTTGCCCCTCGACCGGCACCACGTCGGTGTGACCCGAGAGCATGACACCCCCCACCCCTTCCGGCCCTGTCGAGGCGAAGAGATTGGCCTTGCCGCCCGCGGTATCGGGGATCAGCGTCACCGTCAGCCCCGCGCCCTCAAGCAGGTCCTTCACAAAGACCATCAGTGCCATGTTCGGCTTGGAACTCACCGTGTCGAAGGCCAGAAGCCGGTCCAGAATGTCGCGCATGGGTCACCTCTCTGCCCCCTGCTAACGCGAATCCGGGCGGGCGGAAAGCTTTCACGACTTGTCCCCGCGCGCGGGCTTTGCGAAGCTTCGCTGGCCTTGCCGAAAGCCCCTTCATGTTGCGCCGCCCTGCCCTGATCCCGACCCTGATCCTTGCCCTTGGCCTGACACCCGCCCTGGCCGAAGAGCCGAACCTTTCTCCCGGAACATCCGCCGCCGAGGGCGCGGCCAGCAAGTTGGTTTTGGCGCAGCGCGTCTACTTGCAGGCGATGGAAAGCGGCGATCCGGTGCTTATGCTGGCGGCGATCCGGCTGGCGCGGGGCGTGGTGACACGCCCGGCTCCGGGCTGGGCGCGAACACCCGCCGGGACGGGTGAACTGACGGTGCCGGAGGGCCCGCTTGTCGCGGGAGGCCCGGCAGCACTGTCGAAACTGAAAGGTCTGGTCGTCGATGATCCGGATCTGCAGGATCTGGTCTACGATCTGGATGCGCAGGTCCCGCAGGACAGGCTACCGGTGGCCACGGTTGCGACCGCGGGGCTGAGTGGCGGTGCCGAGGATTTCTGGCAGATGCCCTTGTCCGGTTCGGTCCCTGCAGAGGTCGCGCTGATCGGTGATGGCGCCACCGCCCTGGGGCTGACCGTGACCGACGAGTCCGGTGCTGTGGTCTGCGCCCGGCCCGCCACGACCGACCCGGCGCTGTGCCGGTTCACCCCGGCCCGCAACGGCTTTTTCTCTGTTCGGATCGCCAACCTGGGGACAAAGGAAGCGGCCTACCTTCTGATTGGCAATTGATGCGGATGAAGGAATTTGTCACATCTTGCCACCTTCTCAAGCGCGTGAAGGCCTGCAATGATCCTGCCATTCCGGCCCATTCCGGGCTGGCCAACCCATAGGAGCCGCCATGACGCTCAAATCCCTTTCGCTTGTCCTTGCCGCCACTGCAGTCGCTGCGCTGACCCTTCCCGTGCTGGCGCAGGACAAGTCCGGCGTCAATGTCGGCGCTGCCGCCGAAGGTGCGGCCCCCGGTGCCGCCTCGACCATGGGTCTGGCGCAGGAGCTTTACGCGCTGGGTGTGGCGCAAGGCGATGCGGTGACGGTGCTGGCCGCGGCCAAGCTTGCCGCCTCGGTCGAGGTGAAGTCCGCCGAGGCCGCGGCGCTGGACCCGGCGAAAGTGACCTTTGGCGAGGGCGTGGACCAGACGACCTTCCGCAAGAAGGCCGCGCCCGGGGCCCCGGCCGCCCCTGCACCGATGATGAACGATGGCAGCCCCCGCGCGGTGTCGAAGGCGACGTTCTTCAATGCCGCGAACGAGGATGAGGGCGCAGCCGACGCGCCCGTCACGGCGGATGCGATGTTCGCCAAGGCCAAGGAACTGGCCGCCGATGACGAAGCCCTGCTAGGCCTGATCGACGACGCGATGGCCGAGACTGGCCGCGGCCGGATCGGCGGGGCGGTGGAATGGCTGTCGCGTCTGCCGTCCGGGCAGACCGATGTGTGGGAAATCCCCTACTACGGCAATTCCTATGCCGAGGTCGCCATCGTCGGCGATGGCGACGCGAACCTGGACGTGGCGGTGACGGACGAAAACGGCAACGTCATCTGCTATGACGTCAGCTGGTCGGACAAGCTGTACTGCGACTGGACCCCGGCCTGGGACGGCTATTTCTACGTCACCGTGCAGAACATGGGCGGATCGCGGAACAGCTACTACCTGATGACGAACTGACCGGATCGTCTGGTAAGGACTGGGGACCAGCGGCACAGACCGCTGGTCCCTTTGCTTCGGGGGCTGCAGTACCATGACATACCGCATTGTCATCATGGGGGTCTCGGGTAGCGGCAAGTCTTCCGTCGGAGCGGCCCTGTCGAACCACCTGGGCATTCCCTACCAGGATGGCGACGACCTGCATCCGCCCGCCAATGTGGAGAAGATGCGGGCCGGCGTTCCACTGACCGATGCCGACCGCTGGCCATGGCTCGACAGGGTGGCGCAGGTTCTGGCGACGGACGCGCCGGTCATAGTCGGTTGCTCGGCATTGCGGCGGGGCTATCGGGACCGGATGAGGGCGGGCGCGCGCGGGCCGGTTCACTTCGTCCATCTGTGGGGCAGCCGTGACCTGATCGCCGCGCGGATGGCGACACGGTCGGGTCATTACATGCCGCTGTCGCTGCTCGACAGCCAGTTCGCCACGCTGGAACCGCCGGGACCGGAGGAAGCGATCACGGTCGATATCGCAGAGCCTCCGGATCAGATGGTAAAGACGATCCTGCGCCAGTTGCAGGACAGGTCAGCGAACAGAAGCTAGGGGGTCACAAGCAGGCGGTCGGCCGAGGCCTCGAACAGGCTGCGGGCATAAGTCGTGGTCATGCGGGCGGCCGCCAGATCCTCCCGCGGAAGCTCCTCGACCGCGCGGCCGTGCTGCATGACCAGGACGCGGTCGCACATGTGGTCGATCACGGCAAGGTCATGGCTGACCATCAGGAAGGTCAGGCCGCGTTCGACGCGAAGCCGCTCCAGCAGGTTCAGCACCTCGGCCTGGACCGAGGCGTCAAGTGCCGAGGTCGGCTCGTCCAAGAGCAGGATCTTCGGCTGCAGCATCAGGGCGCGGGCGATGGCGACGCGCTGGCGTTGGCCGCCCGAAAGCTGGTGCGGATAGCGGAAGCGGAAGGCCGGTGGCAAGCCGACATCAACCAGCGCCTGAACGACACGGGAGTCGCTGCCCGCAACGCCGTGGATGGCCAAAGGTTCCGACAGCGTCCGGTCGATGGTGTGCCGGGGATGCAGGCTGGCATAGGGATCCTGGAAGACCATCTGCACTTTTTCGGCAAAGCCCGCCCCCCTTGGGGTGGGCAGCGCCTCGCCGCCAATGCGGATCGTGCCGCCGGTGACCGGGGCCAGCCCGCAGATCGCACGAAGGATGGTGGACTTGCCCGAGCCGCTTTCGCCGACAAGACCGTAGCTCTCGCGCTCTTCCACCTTGAGGCTGACACCGTCGACCGCGCGGACGTGGCGACCCTTGGACTGGAAGGTGACAGAGAGGTTGTCGATCTCGATCAGCGCCATGACGGGCCCTTTGACTTCTTGTGCGCCGATGTCATCGCGGACGCCGGACGAACGCCGGTGATGGCTTCGAAAAGGCCGTTTCGGTTGTCGCGGCGATCGTGCATTTGCTCGCTCATTCCGCCCAGGCTCCCGTGCGATCCAGGGTGGGCAACGGTTCGCGCGGGCCGCCGATACGGGGAAGGCAGTTCAGTAGGCCGCGGGTGTAGGGGTGCTGCGCGTCCAAGAGCTTGCTGGCGGCAACCTCTTCGACGATGCGGCCCTTGTACATGACCAGCACCCGGTCGCAGAAGCGGGCGACAAGGCGCAGGTCGTGGCTGATGAAGATCAGGCTCATGTTGCGGTCGCGAACGAGGTTGTCGAGAATCGACAGCACCTCGGCCTGAACAGTGACGTCGAGCGCAGAGGTCGGCTCGTCGGCGATCAGGAGATCGGGTTCGGGGATCAGCATCATCGCGATCATCACCCTTTGGCCCATGCCGCCGGACAATTCATGCGGATAGGCCTCCATCACCCGCTCGGGGTCGCGGATCTGCACCGCCTTCAGCGCCGCCAGCGCCTTGTCGGCGGCATCGGCCCGGCCCAGCCCGTCCCGCAGACGCAGGCCCTCGGTCAACTGGCGGCCCACGGTCATGACCGGGTTCAAGGAAAACTTCGGGTCCTGCATGACCATGCCGATGCGCTTGCCGCGCAGCGCGCGCATGTCGCGCTCGCTTGCGGCCAAGAGGTCCTGCCCGTCGAAGGTCATCGCATCGGCCTCGATCCGGCCCGGCGGGCGGATCAGGCGCAGGACGGCGCGGCCGGTCATCGTCTTGCCCGAGCCGCTTTCGCCGACGATCCCCAGTCGTTCGCGGCCAAGGCTGAACGACACCCCGCGCACGGCCTCGACCGGGCCGGTCTCGGTGTCGAAGGTCACGCGGAGGTTCTTGATGTCCAGAAGGCTCATCTTGCGGCTGCCTTCGGATCAAGCACGTCACGGAGACCATCGCCAAGCAGGTTGAAGCCCAGCGAGACAATGAAGATGGCAAGGCCCGGCATGGTGGCGACCCACCATTGCTCGAACAGGAACTTGCGGCCGGAGGAGATCATCAGCCCCCACTCCGGCAGGGGCGGCTGGACGCCAAGGCCAAGGAAGCCAAGGCCCGCGGCGATCAGGATCACGCCCGCCATGTCCAGCGTGACGCGGATGATGACCGAGGGCAGGCACATCGGCACGACATGGCCTGCGATGATCCGGGGCGCGCTGGCGCCTTGCAGGCGGATCGCGGCGATATAGTCGGAGTTGCGCACGGTCAGCGTCTCGGCCCGGGCGACGCGGGCATAGGGTGGCCAGGCGGTCAGCGCGATAGCGAGGACTGCGTTCTCGATCCCGGGGCCAAGGACCGCAACCAGCGCCAGCGCCAGGATCAGCCGCGGGAACGCAAGGAAGATATCGGTCAGTCGCATCAGGATCGCGTCGATCCAGCCGCCGAAATAGCCAGAGACGGTGCCGACCAGCAGGCCGAGAACCGGTGCCGTCACTGCGACCAGTGCAATGATGTACAGCGTGATCCGCGCGCCATAGATGATGCGGCTCAGGATATCGCGGCCGAAATCGTCGGTGCCAAGCCAGTAGCCGGACGTGCCCGGCGGCTGAAGGCGGTTGCCGAGGTTCTGCACGAAGGGATCGTGTGGCGCGATCCAGGGCGCCAGAGCAGCGACGGCCAGCAGGATGCCGACAATGATAAGCCCGGCCATCGCCAGCCGGTTGCGACGGATACGCAGCGCGGCAAGCCAGAACTGCCCAAGTTTGGCCTGCCGCCGCGAGGTCGGGTTCGGATCGGTGAGCCAGGCACCAAGCGCGGTCATGTGCGCGCCCTCGGATCGACGAGCCGGTACAGGATGTCGGAGGCCATGTTGAGCGTGACGAAGGCGACGCCAACCACCACGGTCCCGCCGAGAACAGCCGGCATGTCGGCCGCGAACAGCGCGTTGGTGATGTAGCTGCCAAGCCCGGGCCAGGCGAAAATT
>JAFLCY010000139.1 GCA_017303485.1 Rhodobacterales bacterium | reverse complement strand
CCCCAGATATCAGCACGTTCAGCCGTTTGCGCACGCAAAGCCGCATCGCGGCCTCCACATCGCCCGCTTCGGCCAATGCCAGAACTTCCTTCCCGAGCTCCCGCTTCCGATGATCCAGATCGATCAGTGACCCGTGCAACAGGGTCGGCCTGATCGGCACATCTGGCACGAGTTTGAATGGCCGTAGCGTGATCGCCATCCCCCCTTCGACGATGGGCGGCGCCACGACCTGCGCCCGGATCGCTGTTGCGCCCCAGGTGATCTTCCCCGAAACCGTCGGCTTCTTGTCAGAAAACTGCACCCCCACGGATGAGGCGATGGCCTGCCCAAGGTTTACCGACAACGCCCGGTCGATCATCAGATCCGGGACCAGCTCCATGTGGCTGCCACCCCTGCGCTCGATCCAGACCTTGCCGTCGGGATTGATGGCGATCTCGACCAGATCCTCGCGCTGCAAGATGGGCGCGAGGGACGAAAGATAGGCCCCGAGAAAAGAAGGCTGCCCGTCCATCATTTCCGCGTCCTCACCAGAATTCCAGATCACGGTCGACCATGACGGTGATCGCGGCCCCAGGTGCGACGGTGATGATCGGCGGAAGGCTGGTATAGGCCTCAACAGCCGAGCCCATGGCGGAACTCAGATCCTGGCCAATGTTTTCGGCGGTGTCGGACGAGATTTCGGTCGAGTATTTCGCGGCGGCGACGGCAGGCGCAGCGCCGAGAAGCGAGATCAGCGCCGCTGATCCGAAGCGCTGTCCAAAGCGGCTGTTGACCTTGCCAGTGATGCCAGAGCGGCCTTGGGCATCGCCGCCGAAGGCCTCCATCTGAACTGATTGACCATCCGGCGTCACAAGCCGGGTCCAGGCCACCAGGATGCGGCCCTGTCCGATGGCCACTTCCGAGGAATACTCGCCAAAGAGCCGCGAACCTGCAGGCACGAGGATCTGCGCCTGGTCAAACGACCAGACCGGCCGCGTGACGATGGCGGTGATCTGACCCGGCAGGCTCGAGTCCACGGCGTTCTCCAGCGTGGCTTCAATCATCGTGCCTTGGAGCACCGTGTTCGAGGGATTGGCGATGACCTGGCTCGCCTCGACCTCGGTCGCTTCCCGGCCGGATTGCACGAAGTCCCGACCGGCGGCATCGCGTGATCCGGAGGTGGCCTCGTCGGGCATGCCCATGCCCGCCTCCCCTGCCCCGGACTTGTCGCCTCCGTCATAGACGACAGAGGGCGAGGTGATCCGCGCAGCAAGTTGCTCTTCTCGTTCTGCCCGCTTGGCGGCCAGCTCGGCTTCGCGTGACGCATCTGCCGCAGATGTGCTGTCGGCCTTGGCCTTCATGGCCGCGATCTCGCTGTCGAACTGCGAGCGCATGTCTTCCATCAGCGCGAGGTTCTGCGCTTGCGCCTTCTCCAGCGCGAGGGCCAGTTCCTTGGCCGTGGCGTCCTTTTCCGTATCCGCACGGGTGGCGAGATCGGCCAGTTCCTTCTGCAGCCGCTCAACCTCCCCTTTCAGCGCAGCGTTGCGGCTCTCCAGCGTTTCACGCTGAGCAGCAAGCTCGCCTTCGATATTGGCAAAGCCATCGCCGCCATCTGCCTTGGGTGCGGATTCGATAGAACCAAAGGGCGAGCCACCTTCCTGATCCTGGAACTCCTCGACCGCCGAGGTCTCGACCTCCGGGATGGCGGGGGTCGCAGGCCAGATCGTCCAGATCGCAGCTATGCTTGCTCCCGCCAGTAGCGCGCCCATGCCGATCTTTTGGGGCTTCGTCATCTTGGGCTTGGGCCGCTCGACCTTGTAGTCGGTCTCAGCGTTCGAAGCCGCGTCGGTTTTCTGGGGATTGGTCATATCAGAACTCCCAGCCCTGAAGTTTTGCAAGAAGCGCTGCATCGGTCGTGATGCCACCCTCCGCGCGTTCGATGCAGAGAACTTCCGTGCCGATGCGGATCGAATACTCGTCGCGCAGGCCCGGCACGCGCACGATGCTGCCGCGGGTGCCAGAGTTCAGCGTGACCTCGCGCCCGGTGGCATCCACCCCGAAGATTGACGGCCGCAGACCCGGCGCGAAGGCGAAATACGTTGCCTGACCGTCATTCCAGATATGGACGGGCTTCAGCTTCTCGTCGCCCGACCAGGCATAGCCGATATCCCGAGAGCCAGACGCGACGGTGGGTTTCGCGGCCTTGCCGGCACCCGTCTCGGGATAGCGCAGCACCAGCCGGAAGGTCGGGTTTTGCGAACGGCCCTCACTGATTGCCAGCGTGATGGTGCGCCGCCCGGTGTAGATCGTCATATTGGTCTCTGCCCCGCCGATCACCGGCTTGATCGACACCGTGGTGCGGTTCGACAGGACCTCGACTTCAAAGGCCTCGCTGTCGCCCAAAAGCACGGAATCGATCCGCTCCCCTGCCCCCAACTCGATGGCGGTGTTCACCCGGAGCTGGGTGTCGAGGCGGATCACGTCGACGGGGCTATAGAGAACCGAGCGCACACGGGCGTCGGCCCCCATCGAAGCAGGGGCGACTTCGGCAAAGGCGGGCAGAGCAAGGGCCAGACTGGATGCCAGAAGCCCGGGAAGGAACAGTGAATGGCGGGTCATGGGTTGGACTCCAGAGTTTCGGCGTCGACGCGGTAAGAGGAGACGGTGAAGCCGAGCGGGTTCTCCCAGACATGGGCGAGAGAGCGTTCGGTCTTGGGCGCAAAGGCAAACTCGACCGTTGCCACGAAGGGCTGGGTCACCGGTTCTTGCTTGGTCTTGCGCAGGGTTTTCAGGAAGCGGATCTGCGCCACGTTCGGCGCAAGGAAGGTGATCCGGCGCACGGTTACGGAGACTTCCGCGCCCGGGCCATAGACATCGGGCGGATAGGCGGCATTGCCGCCGCCCTTGGACCAGAGGAGACGCAGGCTTTCCTCCGCCCCCGCCGTCGAGCGGCGCTGTACGCTTTCGAGCCGGGCCTGAATGCCGGCGAGGAAATATCCCTCCCGGTCGGAGACATAGGCGACGAGCAGGCTTTGCTTCAGAGCCTCCTGATCCTCAATGCCGGTCGGGGAGACGGTCATGACCTTTTCGGCGTCGCCGGTCTGGCGATCCACCAGCACCGTGAAGACCTGGGTTTCCTTCAGAGGAAGGACCAGCACGAGGGCAGTGGCCAGAACGAGGCTGAGGGCCCCTGCCCCGCCTGCGACCACCCAAGCCCGGCGGGCCGAGAGGCGCGGCTCGAGAATGAGATCGACATCAAATCCATGCGCCTCCATCGGCGTTCCTCCGTTACTCGGCATCTTTGGGGCTCAACTCTTGTTGGGGGTGCGGCTGGCCAGGCGCATCGCGGTCTGCACCGCCGATCGCCCGATTTGACCTGCGGTATTGCCACCCAAGCGCGCGTCCGAAGGCCGCCGCCCACCGGCATCCATTCCCGCAGCGCCACGTCCGGCCCCGATCCCGGCGGCAATGCCGGATCGACCATAGCCTTTGGCGGTGTCAGCGGCGCGGAAGGTGGAACTGGCGACCCCGCCGAGGCCGGTTGCGGTTTGGGCCAGGGATTGGGCGATGGTCGGGACCATGGCCATGAGTCCGGTGCCGAGCATCATTACGACGACAAAGCTCAGCACATCGCCGATGGTTTCGACATTGGTAAGCGAGGCGGGGGTGAGGTCGCGGGCAATGGCGATGGTGAAAGCCGCCATGCCCGAGGTCAGCATCGGGTAGAAGGCAAAGCCGAGGGCAAGGTTCACCCAACGGTCGAACAGCGCAGCCGTCACCTTGAAGAGCGTGCAGGCGATGGCAATCGGCGCGAAAATCACAAGGACGCCGATCATGATCTTGGCGGCCGAGATCACGATGATCGACACCGTGGCCATCAGGGCCGCGACGAGAAACATCAGGAGACCCGCGAGCGCCCCTGTGATGTAACTGCCATTCTGGCTGATCGCCTGGCCCACATCGAGGGCCTGCAGATAAAGCGAATCCAGCCCGTCATAGAGGTTGCCGGTCCCGCCACCGAAAGCGTTCATCACCACAGCACCGATCTCGCTCGGGGCATTGGTCAGGACGCCATAGACTGCGTTGAAGTTGGTCCAGGACGACAGAAATGCCGAGGCGACAGCGATACGGACCATCAGGCCGAGCCCATTTCGGAGCGTCATGGGCACCGCCTGCGCTATTAGGTTGACGCCGACGAGCGCCACCACCAACACCGAGCCGATGCGGAAGACCGGTACGATCTCTGCGGCGACCGCATCAAAGGCGGTGGCACCGACCGCTGTCGCGGCGGCGTCCACTTGGGTCAGGATGTCGGCGATGATGGCCATGGATCAATTCGCCCGACAGAATTTCTCAAGGACGCGGTAGCGAGTTTCGACATCGCGCTGTTCGGAAGCGAGATAGGACTCCAGCGCCAGGCGGTCCCCATCGGTCAAGTCAGCCGGGGCCTTGCCCAGAACTTCTGTGGTGAAAGCGTCGAACGGATAATCCGCGAAGAGGCAGCCGCAGGTTTCGCCTGCGATCTGCCGCTTCTTGGCCGAGGTGACGTAGGCTTGCCGTGCAGCGCCTTTGAACCGCCAATCGGTGATCCCATCCGGCAATTCGATGACTTCCTCACAGGCCACCTTCTCGGCTCCTGCGAATATTCCGGTCCCGCGCCGCTGCATCTCGGTCAGAAGGTCCAACGCAAGGTCGGCATCCTGCGCCACCACCGCTTCCCGGGTCTGTTCCATCAGACCAAGATCGCTGACATTCGTGAGGTCTTCCGCCAGACCGAGGCCCGGGAGGAGGAAGGTGAACACGGCGGCTGCCGTCAAAAGAAGCCTGCGCCGCATCAGTTCGCCCCCGAGTAATCAAAGAAGCTCTTTTCCTTGGCCTGTTCGGCCGCCCAGTTGACCCCGGTCTGCCCGGTGGCAAGACCAGTCGCGGCGTTCAGCCGCCACATCTGGCCCAGCATGTAATTGGTCTCGGCCGCCATGCGGGTGTTGAGGTCGATGCTTTCTTTCAGCGTGTCCTGGCTCGCGATCTCGTCCACTAGCCCGTCGATCCGTTCAAGGCTTTGGGCCGCCTCTTCATAGGAAAGCTGCGCGACCCCCATCGCCGTGGCACTCGCCGCCGCTGTCTGGGCAATCCGCTTGTCCTGCGGGTTTTCCGAGGAGGATAAGCCCGCCAGCGTTTCCGATGAGAGACCCGCGCTTGCGAGCGTGTCTTCCATATATTCGGCGGCCATCTTGTCGCCCATGGTGACATTGCCATCGAGCAGGCTGGCCATCAGGCTGTCGAAATCCCCAATCGCAATGGCATCGGTGAAACCGGAGAGGTCGGTGATCTTTGCCGCCCGCGACCGCAAGTCCTGGGTCGAGTTGTAGAGGCTGGCGATTTCGTTGAGACCGGAGATCGACCCAAGGATGCCTTCCAGATTGGTGATCTGTTCGAGGCCGTTTTCGACCTGCTTCTTCAACTCCTCGATCTGCGCGATCTGGTTTTCGGCATCGCGCAGGGCGGCCTGCAACTGCTCTATGTTCTTGGCGAGGTTGGTGCCGTCGATGACCGGCACACCCTGCGCATGGGCCACCGATCCAAGAAGGCAAAGGCAGAGCGCGGCGACGGGCGCCATCCGTTTATTGACCATCGGAATACTCCCAGAATGTCGAATATTGCAGGGCTTGGGCGGCATCGGAGAGGCCATGCGCCGCCTCGACCTTCACCGCCCCGGCCCGAAGCCGCAGCGTCAGAGCCATCAGCCGGGCGCGCTCTGCGATCATGTAGGTGTTCTGATCGACAGCCTCTTTCGGGGTCTGAGGCTTGGCCTGTTCCAGAAACCCTTTGATCCGCGCCATTGCGGCTTCGATCTGGCCGTTCTGCTGGCCCGAATAGCCGATGAAGGCCGAGGACATGTTGCCCCATTCGGCACTGGCACCTTCGACGCCGGCCAGCGTGCCGGTCACATCGGCGCCGGTGATTTCCGAGAGATACGCATCGTAGAAGCCCGAAATCCGGCGGACATAGTTCTGGGTTTCCTCGAAAGGTGGGATGCCGCCGAATTTCTGGACGTTGCCAGGCCCGGCGTTATAGGCCGCGAGCGCGAAATCGATCCGGCCGAAAGCGTTGAGCTGCGTTGCCAAATACCGCGCGCCGCCATCGAGGTTCTGCAAGGGATCGCTCGGGTCCACGCCGAGATCGGCGGCCGTGCCCGGCATCAGCTGGCAAAAACCGAGTGCGCCGACCGGACTGATCGCGGCATTGTTGAAGGCGCTTTCCTGTTTGACCAGCGACTGGAACAGGATGCGCCAGGTCGTGGGGGTGAGGCCGACCTTCACGACACCGGGATGGGCTTCATAACGATGGGCCGTGGCAATGATCATCGCCTCGACCGTTTCACCCTCGCCGAAGAGCCGTTGGCTCTCAGGGCTGGTCTCGTCGATTGGGTAAACCTCGTCGGCAGGTGGAAACGTACCGCTGCCCTCCTCGAAGCTGCTGAGATCGGTCGTGCCGGTCGTATCCGCGAGGAACCGCTCATAAGCGGCCAGTTGTTCGTCTTCGATCTGATTGAGACGGGTCTGCTGCCCGAGCTTCTCTTCCTGCTTCAGGGCATCCTGCGCCTGCTCGGCTAGGCGCGAGATCAGGTTCGACACGCGCGTGCCGTCAATGATTGGCACGCCTTGCGCAAGGCCGATCAACGGCAGTGCTGTCGCAGAGGCAATCCCGAGAAGGAGGGCGGAACGCATCGGGTCTCAGTTCCCGCAAGCCACGGTCGGGGCGCTCATCGTGCTGACCACGACCCGACTGCCGTCACTCTGGGTGCGGGCCGCGAAATACTTGCCCTCGGCGCGGAATTGGCCGTGACAGGGCGAAACCGCCCCGGTTTCCACGCCGTCGCAGGCGGACAGCGCTGCGAGGCCGACAAGGAGAAGCAGCGGGCGAAGCGACGCGCCCAACGTCAATCCGTGGGTGTTCATTGCATGTCCTTCCAGAAATCAGGGATGTCGCGCCAACCGAAGGGCGCACGGTCTTCGCCGGACCGCCCACCGCCGAGCACCGCGAGGTGCGAGCCAAGTGCTGCGAGGTCCATGTTGACGAAGACCGAGTCACCGGCAGATCGCAGGAGTGCCAGTCGCAAGCCGCCGGTCGGGGTGCAGAGGAACTCGGATTCCTTCTCGTTCAGGCGCAGGATCCGGTAATCCTCAGGGTTGGCACGCGGGTTCGGGTAGAGGAGCTGCGTCACCACGCTTTCCGCGATGATCTGGCCGACTTTCGATTGAGTCAGATGCGTCGGCGTCTGGGTCAGCATCATCACGGCGGCGTTCTTCTTCCGCATGGTGACCAGCCAGTCGTGCAGGCGTTTTTCGAAGATCGGATCGTCGAGCATCTTCCAGGCCTCGTCGATTACGATGAGGGTCGGACGGCGATCCTCGATCACCCGTTCGATGCGGCGGAAGAGATAGGCCAGCAGCGCCGAGCGTTCGGTGCCGAGATCGAGGATCTCCGACATGTCGATGCCGACCAAATCTTCGCCCAGACTGATCTCGGAAGCCGCCCCGGGGCCGAAGAGCCAACCAAAGCGGCCCCCCTGCCCCCATTCCCGGACGCGGGAGACGAGATCACCCTCGTCATCGGTCGAGGCGACCAGCGTCCCGAGCCCATCGAAGGTGCGCAGGCGCGGATCGGCCGCCACGATTTGGCGCACGGCGGCATTGAGGCTGACCGTTTGCGCGGTCTCGAAGCCCCGCGTGCTGGCCAGAATGTCGCCGAGCCAATCGGTGAGCCAGGCCGCACCGCGTTCATCGACCTCGGTCTGGAACGGGTTCAGCCCTGTGGCCTCGCCGATGCGGATCGCGGAATAGCTGCCGCCCAGGGCGCGCACCGCCATCTCGAGGCCCCGGTCCTTGTCGATGACGAGGATGCGGGCATGCACCCGCCGCGCCTGCGCCATCAGAAACGCCGTGCCGAGAGTCTTGCCCGAGCCGGTGCGACCGAGAACCAGGGTGTGACCGGCGCTTGGCTCCGCGCCGCGCGCGCCCTTGTCGTGGAAATTGAAGCGATAAAGGCTCGAGGTCACCGTCGGCAGGCCGGTGATCACCTCGCCCCAGGGCGATTGGGATTTCGGGCGGCCTTCGGCCACCCGGTGCAGTGCCGCGAGATGGGCAAAGTTCTGCGCCGAGATCAGCGCGGTGCGCGGGCGGTAGGCCCAATTACCGGGGGCTTGCGCAAACCAGGCGGCACGAGCGGCAAAGCTCTCCCGCACCAGCACCGCCCCGCAATCCTGGCCTGCGCGCCAGACCTCGGAGGCGGCCTCTTCCAGCTTTTCCGGTGTCTCGGCCGTGACCATGACGGTCAGATGGTGCTTGCCAAAGACCTGACGACCGGAGGCGACATTGTCCGCGGCCTCGTAAAGCTCCTGCCGCAGGGTTTCTGCGGCATCCTCGGAGGCCCGCATCTGACGCGCGGTGCGCTTGATGCGCTCTTCGATCTCGTTGTTGCGCGCCGGGGTGAAGCTGTTGGTGATGGTGATGTCGTAAGGCAGTTCCAGCGCATCCAACATCCGCGCCCAGGTCCGTGCCGGATAGGATTTGACGCCGAAGATCGCCCCGAAGCGCCGCGTGCCCGATGTTTCGATCTCGACCCGTTTGCCCGCAAAGAGGAACTGGCTGCTCGACAGGCCTTCTGCGAGGAACTGACCCTTCATCGGCACCGATTTGACCACCGGTTGCCCGATGAGGCCGCCCAAGAGTCCAAGCCATTCCCCCGAACTGACGGTCAAGCGCCGGAAGCCCATGCCCTGCGCAACCCCCGCCAAAAGTCCCATGGCTTCATTGAGCCGCTCGGCCCGCGCGCCAATGTCATCGGTGAAGGCTGCTTTGAAGAGCGCGCCCATCAGCGGCAGGCGCTTCAAGGCGGTCGGGCGCAAGATGACCGAGACCATCAGCACGCGGCGTTTCAGATCGCGGGAAGCCAGATGGGCCTGCCAGCGCCGATCCACGGCGGCGGCAAAACCATCCGCGCCACCGATGCCCCTGGCGTCCAGATCGGCATCGAAGCCCTTCAGCTGC
>JAFLCY010000138.1:5828-9097 GCA_017303485.1 Rhodobacterales bacterium | reverse complement strand
CCGGGGTTGCCCCAGGTCGCCGGGTCGGCCTCGTCGAACCCGGCAAGCCGGGACGCAGCGGCGGCGACCGGGGCGGCAAGGGCAGCCGCTGGGGCAGCAGCTGCCGGTGCGGCAGCCTCAACCACCTTCGGCGCCTGCGCCGCGGCCTGTGCAGCCGCCTGCGCGGCCGCCATCTGCCGCATCATCGCATCCTGCTCTTCCTGCGACACCGGGCGGATGCGAGACAATTGCTGCGTCACCTGCTCGCGCAGCGAATTCAGCAGGCTTTCGAACAGCTGGAAAGCTTCGGTCTTGTACTCGTTCAGCGGGTCCCGCTGCGCATAGCCGCGGAAACTGACGACCGAGCGCAGGTGTTCCAGCCGCAAGAGATGCTCGCGCCATTTCCCGTCGATCGACTGCAAAAGGACCTGCTTCTCGATGGTCTGCATGGTCGATTCGCCGAAGGCCGCCGTCTTTTCGGCCATCATCTTGTCGGACGCCTCGCTGATGCGCTGCGCGATGTCATTCTGGTCCACGCCTTCTTCCGCCGCCCAGGCGGCAACCGGCAGGTCGATATTCAGCATGTCACGGCAACCGGTGACCAGACCGTCCACGTCCCAGCTGTCCGAATAGGTCTTCGGCGGCATGGTCAGATCGACGAGGTCCTCGATCACCTGATGGCGCATGTCGGCGGCGACGTCGGCGACATGGTCGGCCTGCATGATCTCCATCCGCTGCGAGAAGATCGCCTTGCGCTGGTCGTTCATCACGTCGTCGAACTTGAGAAGCTGCTTGCGGATGTCGAAGTTGCGGCCCTCGACCTTCGCCTGCGCTTTCTCAAGCGACTTGTTGACCCAGGGGTGGACGATGGATTCGCCTTCCTGCATCCCCAGCGTCGACAGGATCTTGTCCAGCCGCTCCGAGCCGAAGATCCGCATCAGATCGTCTTCCAGCGACAGGAAGAAGGCCGACCGCCCCGGGTCGCCCTGACGGCCCGAGCGGCCGCGCAGCTGGTTGTCGATCCGGCGGCTTTCGTGGCGTTCTGTGCCGAGGACGAACAGTCCCCCGGCCTGCTTGACGGCCTCTTCCTCGCCGGTGTGCGCGGCCTCGATGCGTTCACGGATCGCGACATGGTCGCCTTCGGGGTCGGCAGCGATGGCCTCCAGCACCTTGAACTCGACGTTGCCGCCCAGTTTGATGTCGGTCCCGCGGCCCGCCATGTTGGTGGCGATGGTCACGGCGCCCAGCTTGCCGGCGTCGGCAACGATCTTGGCTTCCATTTCGTGCTGACGGGCGTTCAGCACCGAATGCGGTATGCCGTCCCGCTTCAGCAGTTCGGAAAGCTGTTCCGACTTCTCGATCGAGGTGGTGCCGACCAGGATCGGCTGGCCCTTCTCATGTGCTTCCTTGATCGCTTTCAGGATACCGTCGAACTTCTCGCGCGCCGAGCGGAACACCTGGTCATGTTCGTCGATCCGGGCCACGACGCGGTTCGTCGGCACTTCGACCACGCCGAGGCCGTAAATCTCGCGGAATTCCTCGGCCTCGGTCGCTGCGGTGCCGGTCATTCCACCCAGCTTGTCGTAAAGCCGGAAGTAGTTCTGGAAGGTGACGCTGGCATAGGTCACGTTCTCGGGGTTGATCTTCACCCCTTCCTTCGCCTCGATCGCCTGGTGCAGACCGTCCGAGAGGCGACGGCCCTTCATCATCCGTCCGGTGAATTCGTCGATCAGCATCACCTCGCCGTCGCGGACAATGTATTGCTGGTCCTTGAAGAACAGCTTGTGCGCCCGAAGCGCCTGGTTGACGTGGTGGACGATGGACGTGCTTTCCGCCGCATAGAGGTTCTGTCCCTCGGGCAGGATCCCCGCCTGACGCAGAAGCTCTTCGATCGCGTCATTGCCCTCTTCCGTCAGGGTCACGTTGCGGGTTTTCTCGTCCAGGGAGAAATGTTCGGCCGTCAGGTGCGGGATCACCGCGTCGACCGCCGTATAGAGTGGGCTGCGGTCATGGCTGGGGCCCGAGATGATCAGCGGCGTCCGGGCCTCGTCGATCAGGATCGAGTCCACCTCGTCGACGATGGCATAGGCATGCCCGCGCTGGGCCATGTCCTCCAGCGAGGATTTCATGTTGTCGCGCAGGTAGTCGAAGCCCAGTTCATTGTTGGTCGCATAGGTGATGTCAGCGCGGTAGGCGGCCATCTTCTCCGCGTCCGGCTGGTGGGAATAGACCACGCCCGTCGTCATCCCCAACTGGGCGTAGACCTTGCCCATCCATTCCGCATCGCGCTTGGCCAGATAGTCGTTCACCGTGACGACATGCACGCCCTTGCCGGTCAGCGCGTTCAGATAGGCCGCGAAGGCAGCGACCAGCGTCTTGCCCTCACCCGTCTTCATCTCGGAGATGTTGCCCTGATGCAGGAACATCGCCCCCTTCAGCTGCACGTCGAAAGCCCGCAGCCCAAGCGCCCGCCGCGCACCTTCGCGGCAGTTGGCAAAGGCTTCCGGCAGAATGCTGTCCAGGCTTTCGCCGCCTTCCTGCACCCGCTTCTGGAACTCGCGCGTCTTGGCGACGATCCCCTCGTCGGTCAGCGCCTGGTACTCGGGCTCCAGCGCATTGATCTGTGCCACGACAGGGCGGACGGACTTTACCATGCGGTCATTCGGGGTCCCGAACACCTTCCGCGCAAGCGATCCCAGTCCCAGCATGTTCTCTCCGTGGGGCGGCTTCTGACAGCATCGTGTGACCCTTGGACTTGCCCGGCTCCGACACCTTCCCTAGAAGGGCCAGAGTATGACCGGACGCCCCCGTTCCACGCGACTGTCGCGATGTAAGGGGTCGCCCCGGGATAGTCAACTTAAGGGGCGGATCGGCCCGATCAGGAGATGGTGAAAATGACGAAACGTTCAGGTTTCTGGTCGGTTCTTGCCCTTGCGGCGGTGCTGTCCGGTCCCGCCCTGGCCGAAGGCGAAACCGCGGGTACGGTGGTGGCCACGGTCAACGGCACCCAGATCACCCTGGGCCAGATGATCGCCATGAAGGAATCCCTGCCGCCCGAATACCAGTCCCTGCCCGATGACGTGCTGTTCAAGGGTATCTACGAACAGCTGATCCAGCAGGAAGTCCTGGCGCAGTCTGTCGCCGATCTCGGGCCGCGGGCGGTTGCCACCCTGGACAACGAGCGGCGCGGCTACATCTCGGGCCTTGCCATCGAAGGCATCGTCAAGGAAGCCGTGACGGACGAGGCCCTGCAGAAGGCCTATGACGAGCGCTTCAAGGACGCCAAACCC
>JAFLCY010000138.1:0-5818 GCA_017303485.1 Rhodobacterales bacterium | reverse complement strand
AGAGGCGAACAAGCTGAAGGCAGATCTCGCGGGTGGTGCCGATTTCGCCGAACTGGCCAAAGCCAGTTCCACCGACACCGGATCGGGCGCCAATGGCGGCGACCTGGGCTGGTTCGGGCTTGGCATGATGGTCAAGCCGTTCGAGGATGCCGTGGTCGCGGCCAAGGTCGGCGAAGTGACCGGCCCGGTGAAGACCGATTTCGGCTATCACCTGATCCTGGTCAAGGAAACCCGTGTGGCTGAACAGCCCACGCTGGACCAGTTGCGCGACGAACTGGCATCCGTGGTTGAAAATGCCGCGATCACTGCGAAGATCGACACATTGACCAAGGAAGCTACGGTCACGCGCGAGGGCGAGAAGCTGGATCCCGCGATCCTGAAGAACTCGGCGCTGATCGACTGACATTCGCAAAGCAGGGGGCGCGACATGGCCAAGACCGACTGGAAATCCGAAGCGAAGGCCCTGAAGAAAAAGGTCCGCAAGCTGAAGGACAACCTGACCGCAGCGGCGGCCCCGGTGGCCGAGGCGGTCTCGGCAGCGGTCTCGGATGCTGTCAGCGAGGTCGTCACGGCCGCGAAGAAGGCATTGAAGCCAGTCTCGCCGCTGGCCCCCGCCAGCTTCCCCGCCTTGCCCACGATCAAGGGCGCCGAATTCGCCGCTGTCGAGGCCGGGGTCCGCTACCAGAACCGCAAGGACGTGATGCTGGTGCGCCTCGCCCCCGGCACGACGATGGCCGGGGTCTTCACCCGCTCCTCCACCCGGTCTGCTTGTGTGCGCGACTGCCAGGCCAAGCTGGCGATGAAGGTCCCGGCCGATGCGGGGGCCGCGATCATCGTGAACTCCGGCAATTCCAACGCCTTCACCGGCAAGGTCGGAGATGAGGCGGTCGCCGCCGTCACCGGCGCGGTCGCCACGGCGCTGGGGGTTCCGGCCTCCCGCGTCTTCTCCTCCTCCACCGGCGTGATCGGCGAGCCGCTGCCGTTCGAGAAGATCACCGCCAAGGTGCCTGACCTTGTGGCCGCGCTGGTGGAAGACGCGGTCGAGATGGCCGCCCAGGCGATCATGACCACTGACACTTTCCCGAAAGGCGCCGCTGCCACCGTGCAGGGCGAGGGCGGCATCATCAACATCGCGGGCATCGCCAAGGGTTCGGGGATGATCGCACCCGACATGGCGACCATGCTGGTCTATATCTTCACCGATGCGAAGATCGGCGCGAACCAGCTGCAGAAGATGGTCTCGCGCAATGTCGACGCGACCTTCAATTCGATCACGGTCGACAGCGATACCTCGACCTCGGACACGCTTTTGATCGCGGCGACCGGCCAGTCCCCGGCGGCCGCGTTGAAGGGACCGACGCTGAAGACGTTCGAGACCGCGCTCGCCGGCGTGATGCGCGACCTGGCGCTGCAGGTGGTGCGGGACGGCGAAGGCGCGACCAAGCTGGTCGAGGTGCGCGTCACCGGCGCGGCGTCGGACGAAGATGCCGCCAGGGTCGCCTTCGCCATCGCCAACTCGCCGCTGGTCAAGACCGCCGTCGCCGGGCAGGACCCGAACTGGGGCCGCATCGTCGCCGCCATCGGCAAATCGGGTGCCGCGGCCGACCGCGACCGGCTGACAATCCGCTTCGGCGATATCCTGGTGGCGCGGAACGGCTGGCGGAACCCCGATTACACGGAAACGGACGGCGCCGCCTACATGCAGGGGCAGGAACTGGTCTTTGCGGTTGATCTCGGCCTTGGAAAAGGCAAGCGCAGCGTCTGGACCTGCGACCTGACCTCTCGCTACATCGAGATCAACGCCGACTACCGCTCCTGATTTGCTCTTTTCGGAAATACTCCACAGGGGGTCCGGGGGGTGTGAAACCCCCCGGGGCTTCCTTCAAGGACCACCATGAAGATCCTGCTCGTCTCTGCCGTCGCCCTGATCGACCCCGATGGCCGCGTCCTTCTGGCGCAACGTCCCGAGGGCAAGTCGCTGGCGGGCCTCTGGGAGTTTCCGGGCGGCAAGGTCGAACCCGGCGAGACGCCCGAAGCCGCCTTGATCCGTGAGTTGAAGGAGGAGCTGGACATCGATACCTGGGCATCCTGCCTCGCTCCGTTGACCTTTGCGAGCCATACCTATGAGGATTTCCACCTGCTCATGCCGCTCTACGCCTGCCGGAAGTGGCAGGGCACGGTTCGCTCGCTGGAAGGCCAAAGATTGGCATGGGTGAAGCCCAATCAACTGCGTGACTATCCGATGCCCCCCGCCGACCTGCCCTTGATCCCGATCCTGCGCGACTGGCTCTGATTCCCTGCTCGTCGTTCGACTTCGTCTCCTCCTTGCTGAGGTCCGCACAAGCGAGGAGGAGACGAAGTCGAGCGACGAGCGGCCAATGGAAAAGCGCCGGGCCAATGGCCCGGCGCATTCCTCAAGTTTTCCTGACCGCCCTTGGGCAGACCCGGATCACTCCAGCGTGCGCTGGATCTCTTCCCGCTCGAAGATCTCGATGACATCGTTCTGACGGATGTCCTCGTAGTTCTCGAAGGCCATGCCGCATTCCTGGCCCGAGATGACTTCCTTCACCTCGTCCTTGAACCGCTTCAGCGTCTTCAGCGTGCCCTCGTGGATCACCACATCGTCGCGCAGCAGGCGTACCCCCGCCGAGCGACGGGCAACGCCTTCGGTGATGAGGCAGCCCGCCACCTTGCCGACGCCCGAGACCTTGAAGACCTCCAGGATCTTCGCATAGCCGATGAAGGTCTCGCGGACCTCGGCCTTGAGAAGCCCCGATGCGGCGGCTTTGATGTCGTCTACCAGATCGTAGATGATCGAGTAGTAGCGGATCTCGACACCCTTCTGGGTCGCCGAAGCCCGCGCCGTCGCATTGGCCCGGACGTTGAAGCCGATGATCGGCGCCTTCGACGCCTCGGCCAGCGCCACGTCGGTGTCGGTGATGGCACCGACACCCGAATGCAGCACGCGGACGCGAACCTCGTCGTTGCCGATCTTTTCCATCGCCTGGACGATGGCTTCGGCGGAACCCTGCACGTCGGCCTTGATCAGGATCGGCAGTTCGGCCACCGACTGGTCGGCCTTGGCCTTGGCCATCAGCTGTTCCAGCGTGGTCGCAGCCCCGGCGGCCGCGCGCTTGTCCTTGGCGGTCTTGATCCGGTAATCGGCAATCTCGCGGGCCTGCGCCTCGGTCTCGACCACGTTCAGCGTGTCGCCCGCCGACGGCGTGCCAGAGAGGCCCAGCACTTCCACCGGAACCGACGGAGCAGCTTCGGCAGCCGTCTCGCCCTGATCGTTGATCAGCGCGCGAACCTTGCCCCACTGTTCGCCGACGACGAAGATGTCGCCCTTGCGCAGGGTGCCGTTCTGCACCAGCACGGTCGCGACCGGACCCCGGCCCACGTCGAGCTTGGCTTCGATCACCGCCCCCGATGCCGCCCGATTCGGGTTGGCGCGAAGCTCCAGCACCTCGGCCTGCAGCGCGATGGCTTCCAGCAGGTCATCAAGCCCCAGGCCGGTCTTGGCCGAGACTTCCACGTCCTGCACGTCGCCGGACATGGCTTCGACCACAACTTCGTGCTGCAGAAGATCGGTGCGCACCTTGGTCGGGTTCGCCTCGTGCTTGTCGATCTTGTTGATCGCCACGATCATCGGCACCTTGGCGGCCTTGGCGTGGTTGATCGCCTCGACCGTCTGCGGCATCACCGCGTCATCCGCCGCGACCACCAGCACCACGATGTCCGTCACCTGCGCCCCGCGCGAACGCATCGAGGTGAAAGCCGCGTGGCCGGGGGTGTCCAGGAACGTCACCAGCTGCCCGTTGGGCGTCTTCACCTGATAGGCGCCGATATGCTGGGTGATCCCGCCGGCTTCGCCCGAGACGACGTTCGCCTTGCGGATCGCATCCAGCAGCGAGGTCTTGCCGTGGTCGACGTGGCCCATGATCGTGACGATCGCGGGACGCGGCTGCAGGCTTTCGTCCGAATCCTTGACGGTGTCGATGACCTGTTCGACGTCGGCATCCGAAACGCGGACGGCCTTGTGGCCGAATTCCTCGATCACCAGTTCGGCGGTGTCGGCGTCGATGGCCTGGTTCATCGTGACCATCATGCCCATCTTCATGAGCGACTTGACCACGTCGGCGGCACGTTCGGCCATCCGGTTCGCCAGTTCCGAAACCACGATGGTTTCCGGCAGCTGCACGTCGCGCACCTGCTTTTCGGCCTTCTGGCCCAGACCCAGCGCCTTGGCGCGCGCCTTTTCCTGCTTGCGCTTCATGGCGGCAAGGCTGCGCTGACGCCCGCCTTCACCCGCCATCGCATCGCTGAGCGTCAGCTTGCCGGAACGGCGGCCTTCGTCGCCGCCGCGCTTGGCGCCGCGGTCGCCACGGTCGTCCTTGTCGCGGTCGGTCTTGCGGGGCGTCGGCAGGCCGGGCTTGGACGAGGCCGGACCACGCGCGTCTTCCGCGGTGGCGGCCGCCGGAGCAGCCCGGTCAGCCGGTTTGGCCGCAGCCGGCGGCGGGGTGGCCGACCGGGCGCGGGTGCCCAGAACGTCGGCCTTGCGGGCTTCGGCAGCCGCGATCTTGGCGGCGGCTTCGGCCTTGGCGGCGCGTTCCTCTTCCTCGGCCTTCAGACGCAGGGCCTCGGCGCGTTCGCGGTCCTCACGCTCCTTCGCCTCGATCTCGGCGCGGCGCTGGGCGCGCTCTTCCTCGCGGGCCTTGTCTTCCTCTGCGCGACGGGCGGCATCCTCGGCCTCACGCGCCTTGGCGGCGCGGAGGGCGGCGAGACGACGCTCCATCTCGGCATCGGTAATGCCAGCCGGGCGTTTCGACGGATCGCCAAGCCCGGTCGCAGCCGAAGGCGCGCCTGCACCGGGCGCCCCCGGCTTGACCGGAGTGGGCACCACAACGCGCTTGCGCTTGGTTTCGACCACGACGCTCTTGGTCCGGCCATGGCTGAAGCTTTGCTTCACCTGTCCGGAACGGGGGGCGCCGCCAAGGCCAAGAGGTTTCTTGCCGTCAGTATCGCTCATGCGTTCTTCGTATCCTTCATGGCGGTCTCGCCGCCGTCATCCCCGCCGGCTTGCCCACGCAAGCCTGCGAGTTTTGCCGCTTCCTCTACAACACGGGACCTGAGTCCACCAGCGGCAAGCGCGGCGTGTATCGCACGTTCGCGCCCGAATGCCAAACCGATTTCCCCAGCCGAAAGGCAGCCGATAAAGCCTTTTTCGCCTTCCGGCGCGTGCAGCTTCGTCTTGCCGCGCTCCGATCCGTCGCTGGCCTGAATCAGCGTTGCCGCCGTTCCCTTGACCAGCCAGTCCTTCACCTTCTCGTAGCCGGTGACCGCGTCCCCGGCCTTGCGCGCCATCGACAGCATTTCGATGGTGCGCTGCAGAACCAGCGTCTCGACCAGATCGGCCAGCCCTTCCGGCACCTTCACCGGCTGGCGGGCCGCGCGGGAGAAGAGGTTCTTCTTCGCCACCTTGTCCAGCGCCGCGCGGTCAGCCGAAACATAGAGTCCCCGCCCGGGCAGCTTGCCCAGAACATCGGGGACGATCTGCCCGTCGGGACCCAGACAAAAGCGGATCAGACCCGCCTTCGGCTGGCTTTCCCCGGTCGCAATGCACTTGCGTTCCGGGTCGTCCCTGTCTTTTTCCCGGCCGCCGCGCGTCAACGCGTGTCCCCGAGGCCTGAAATCAGGCCTCGGCCTCCTCGTCTTCGGCAGCCTCTTCCTCGGGCTGCTCCAGTTCCGTCGGGTCGACCCAGCCCAGCATGACGCGGGCGGTCATGATCAGGGTCTGCGCTTCCTCAAGCGACATGTC
>JAFLCY010000137.1 GCA_017303485.1 Rhodobacterales bacterium | reverse complement strand
CATAGGCGCGGAATTCGCCGTAGTACTTCGTGATCGCCGCCGTCAGCGTCGTCTTGCCATGGTCAACGTGACCAATGGTCCCGATGTTCACGTGCGGTTTGTTCCGTTCAAACTTTGCCTTCGCCATCGCGCTTTCCGCCCTTGTCCAGATCGGGTCCCGGTGGACCCTGTGGTGATACGGGCGGCGACTTAGACCTTAGTGGCGGGAATTTCAAGTCTGATCGGGTCGCGAACCTGCCCTGCGGCACCTCGGCGTCTTGCTTGCGGGCCTTGATGGCCTATCCTTTCGTCGCCATGACCGATGCCTCCGCCTCCCTGCCCGTCCGCGTTCCTTTGCACACCAGGCCGATGGGCATCTGGCAGAGCTTTCGAGCGGCGCAGCGGAACGTGCTGGAACTGATCCCCGAAGTGGCGACCCGGGTACCGATCCTGTCGGGCCGCACGGGCAAGCGCTGGCACATGCTGATGGACCCAGAGGGGCTGCGGCAGGTGCTTCGGGACCGGGTGGAGGATTACCCGAAATCAGTGGTGACCAAGCTGATCCTGGAACCCGCCATCGGCGACAGCCTCTTTGTCGCGGAAGGCGCGCAATGGCACTGGCAGCGCCGGACCGCTGCGCCGGTGTTCTCGCACCGCAACGTGGCGGCACTCGGGCCGGTGATGACCGCGGCGGCGGAACGCTCGGTCGCTCGGCTGGCGAAGTCGGGCGGGGTCGCGGACCTGTTCGAGGAGATGGTGACGGCGACCTTCGAGGTGATCGCGGATGTGACCTTCTCCGATGGGTCAGGCTTTGACCGCGCTTCGGTGCATCAGGCCATCGAGCAGTATATTGGGGCGACGGCGAAGGTCTCGCTTCTGGACATTCTCGGGGCACCGACCTGGGTGCCGCGACCGAACCGGCTGATGACCGGGTCCGCTATGCGCCAGACCAAGCGGCTGGCGGACCGGGCCATCGAGGCGCGCAAGGCCGAAGGGGCGAAGGCGCCGCCGGACCTTCTGGACCTGCTGATGGCCGGCGCGGACCCGGAAAGCGGTCGACGGATGACCACGGCGGAACTGCGCGACAACCTTCTGACCTTCATCGTCGCGGGGCATGAGACGACAGCGCTGACGCTGAGTTGGGCGCTTTATCTTTGCGCCTTCGATCCTGCAGTCCAGGAGACCGCGCGGGCGGAGGCGCAGGCCATGCTGGGCGACCGGACGGCGACGGTGGGCGACCTGCCCGCCCTGCCCCTTGCGCGCCGGATCGTGGACGAGGCGCTGCGGATGTATCCCCCGGCAGCCTTCCTGTCACGGACGGCCATGACCGCCGATACACTCTGCGGCCGCGAGGTGCGCCCCGGCGACACGGTGATCTTGCCGATCTATGCACTGCACCGGCACCGGCTGCTCTGGGAAGACCCCGACGCCTTCCGCCCCGACCGTTTTGCCGACCCCAAGGCCGTGCCGCGCTTTCAGTACCTGCCCTTCGGCGATGGCCCCCGGGTCTGCATCGGCGCCTCTTTCGCATTGCAGGAGGCGGTGATCATTCTGGCCACCCTGCTGGCGCGGTTCCGGTTCGCCCCGGTGCCGGGGAAGGAACCGAAGCCGGTGATGATCCTGACCCTGCGGCCCCAAGGTGGAGTCTGGCTGAAGGCGGAGAGGGTTTAGGGTACTCCGGTCGGAGGACCCCAATGGCAGGCAATATTGCCGGGTCAGACCGGAAGGGAGGGCTACCATGAAAGTTGATGGCGCGTGTCACTGTGGAACCATCCGTTACGAGGCGGAGGTTGAAGCGGAGAAGGTCGCAGTATGCCACTGCACGGACTGCCAGACGATGTCAGGTTCGGCCTTTCGCGTCGTCGTGCGGACGTTGCCGGGATCCTTCCGGTTGCTGGCCGGTCGGCCCAAGGTCTACGTCAAGACAGCGGAAAGTGGCCGCCAGCGCGAGCAGGCATTCTGCGCGGATTGCGGGACACCGGTCTATGCGGCTCCGGTCGGACCAGAGCCGCGTGATCTGGTATTGCGGGTCGGAACGCTTCGGCAGCGGGACGTGCTGATGCCAACGCTGCAGCTTTGGGCGCGTTCCTCCCAAGGCTGGATAGCAGACCTCGCCAACATTCCGGCACAGGACACCCAGCAAGTATTTGCTGAAGACGGGCGCATCCGACCGTAATCGTCAGGTGAACCGGTTGTCCCTCGGGAAGCCCCTCGGCGCCATCTTGCCCGCGCTGGCGCGGGCTCCGGTCCATTCCAAAAGGTCGGTTTCGGTGCGGGTGCGCCCTGCGGGGTCCTTCCACGACAATCCCTCGGTCCGGGTGAAGGTAATCGCGTCGGACAAGCCGCCGTCCTTGTACTTCTGCAACCGGACACCCTTGCCCTTGGCCATTTCCGGCAGTTCGGACAGCGGAAAAACCAGCATCTTCCGGTTGTCGCCGACCACGGCCACACTGTCCCCGGCGACGGCGACGCAGACTGCGGTCTTCACCCCGTCGCGAACCGTCAGCACGGCCTTGCCGGCCTTGGTCTGGGCCAGCAGCTCTTCGGACGGCACGATGAACCCGTCGCCGGCGCTGGAGGCCAGCAGGTACTTCCGCCCCGGCCGGTAGACCATCAGGTCGGTGATCCCGGTATCGTTGGGCAAGTCCACCATCAGGCGGACGGGTTCCCCCATTCCACGTCCGCCGGGAAGATTTGCCCCGAGAAGGGTGAAGAATCGGCCATTTTCGGCCACAAGCAGGATCTTGTCCGTGGTCTCGGCGTGGAAGGCGAAACGCGGGCCGTCGCCGTCCTTGAACTTCTGTTCGGCTGAAAGATCCACATGGCCCTTCATCGCCCGGATCCAGCCCATCTTCGAGCAGATCACGGTGATCGGCTCGCGGTCGATCATCGCCTCGTAGGGAATGTCCTCGATCTCGGCCGCGTCGGCGAACTGGCTCCGGCGGGCCCCAAGAACCGTGCCCTTGCCGTAGATCTTGCGGACCTCGTCCAGCTCCTTGCCGATGCGTTTCCACTGCCGGCGCTCGCTGTCCAGAAGATCGGCCAGATCGGCGCGTTCCTTCATGAGGGCGTCGCGCTCGGCATTCAGCTCCATCTCTTCCAGCCGCCGCAAGCTGCGCAGGCGCATGTTCAGGATGGCTTCGGCCTGGTTCTCGGTCAGCTGCCCTTCGCCGCCTCTGACCGGAGGCCTGTAGTCCTTTTCCGACGTCGCCCGGATGTGCGATTTCGACCAGTCCTCGGCCATCAGCGCCGCCTTGGGGTCGTCATCGTACCGGATAATGTCAATCACACGGTCTAGGTTCAGGAAGGCGATCAGCAAGCCTTCCAGCACCTCCAGCCGGGCGTCTATCTTCTCGATCCGGTGCAGGCTGCGGCGGCGCAAGACATCGCGCCGGTGGTCAAGGAAGGCGCGCAGTACCTCCTTCAGCGAACAGACCTTCGGCACCTTGCCGTCGATCAGCACGTTCATGTTGAGCGAAAAGCGGACTTCGAGGTCGGAGTTCTTGAACAGGCTGCCCATCAGCACATCGGGATCGACGTTGCGGGCGCGGGGTTCGAGGATCAGGCGGATGTCTTCAGCGCTCTCGTCGCGGACATCGGCGAGGAGGGGGACTTTCTTGATCTGGATAAGCTCGGCCAGCTTCTCGATCAGCTTCGATTTCTGGACCTGGAACGGGATCTCGGTGACGACGATCTGCCAGGTGCCGCGGCCAAGATCTTCCACCTCCCACTTCGCCCGCAAGCGGAAGGCGCCGCGACCGCTGCGGTAGGCCTCAAGGATCGAGTCGCGCGGTTCGACAATGACGCCACCGGTGGGGAAATCGGGGCCAGGGATGAGGGCGACCAATGCCTCGTCAGCAAGCGACGGATCGGCCAGCAATGCCTGGCAACCGTCGATCAGCTCATCCAGATTGTGCGGCGGGATGTTCGTCGCCATGCCGACCGCGATGCCACTGGAACCATTGGCCAGAAGGTTCGGGAAGGCGGCAGGCAGGACCACCGGCTCTTCCAGGCGACCATCGTAGTTCGGGCGGAAGTCGACGGCGGTTTCGTCGATCCCCTCCATCAGCGCCTCGGCGGCGTGGGTCACGCGGGCCTCGGTGTAGCGGCTGGCCGCCGGGTTATCGCCGTCGATGTTGCCGAAGTTGCCCTGCCCGTCCACCAGCGGGTAGCGCATGTTGAAATCCTGCGCCAAGCGCGCCATCGCGTCATAGATCGCCTGGTCGCCATGGGGGTGGAAGTCCCCCATCGTATCGCCGCTGATCTTGGCCGATTTCAGGAACCCCCCGGTCGGCGTCAGTCGCAGCCGCCGCATCGCCCAGAGGATTCGGCGGTGAACCGGCTTCAACCCGTCGCGCGCATCGGGCAGGGCGCGGTGCATGATGGTCGAAAGCGCATAGGTCAGATACCGTTCCCCAATCGCGCGGGAGAGCGGTTCGGAGGTGGTCAGGCCTTCCGGCCCCTCGATCTTGGGCTCGTCGTCATCAGCAGTCATGGATGTTGTGTAGGGAAATCCGTGCCTCCGGTCCAGATGGCAAACGAAGCCCGGGAACCATCGTCAAGGTTGTGCATTTTTCTTCAACTCTCCCCGGCGGCCTGTGCTAAGACCGGCGCAATATCAGGAACGGACCCACCATGCTGCGTATGACTTTGATTCTGTGTGTTGGCATGTATGCCGCCCTGATGATTGCCGGGGTAGATCGCGGGCAATTGCGGCCGGGTCTGGCGGAAGCGGTGGCCAAGGCGGCCAAAGCGCCGGCCGAGGTTGTCGCCGCGGCTGATTCGGAACCGGAAGCCATTCCCGAGCCGGTTGTCGCAGAGGCTGTCGAAACTCCGGACCCGGCGGCCGCGGATGCGGAGCCTGTGGTGGCGGAAACCGCAGTCGCCGAAGCCGGACCCACGCCCTAGGTCGAGCCCGTCCGCACGACTGTCACCGAGGTGGCCGAGCCGATTTTCTCGCTGGCCTCCGTCGGCAACGAAGCTGTCCCGACCGCGCCCGCCGCGCAGGAGGCCGCTGTCACGCCGGAAGTGCCGGACGGCGGCGAGGGCACGATCTGGTATGTCAACGCCAGCTCGGTCAACGTCCGGGCCGAACCCACGACTGATGCCGAGATCGTCGGGCGGCTGGGCAATGGCGAGGCGACGCTGATGGTTCAGGCGGTCGACAGTGACTGGGCGCGGATCGTGATCCAGGGCGACGGGGTGGAAGGCTTCGTCGCATTGCGCTACCTCAGCGCCGAGGCCCCCTGACGGGTCAGCCGCCCGGAGGCCCTGATGACTGAACGTTCCGTCCTGATCACCGGATGCTCCTCGGGCATCGGGCTTGATGCCGCGCGGGGGCTGAAGGCACGCGGCTGGCGGGTCTTTGCGACCTGTCGGCAAGAGGTGGATTGCGAACGCCTGCGGGCCGAGGGTCTGGAAAGCTTCCGCCTCGACTATGCCGATGAGTCCAGCATCAAGGCGGCGGTGGACGAGGTGGTCGCCCGCACCGGGGGCCGCCTCGACGCGCTTTACAACAACGGCGCCTTCGCCTGTCCCGGCGCGGTGGAGGACCTGCCCCGCGGCGCGCTACGGGAAATCTTTGAAACCAATCTCTTCGGCTATCACGACCTCACCCGCCGGGTGATCCCCTTGATGCGGGCGCAAGGTCATGGCCGGATCGTGAACTGTTCCTCGGTGCTGGGGCTGGTGGGGCTGACTTGGCGCGGGGCCTATGTCGCGACCAAATTCGCGATGGAGGGGCTGACCGACGTCCTTCGGATCGAGATGAAGGGTACCGGGATCGAGGTGGTCCTGATCGAACCCGGCCCGATCGCCACGAAGATCCGCGAAAACGCGATTCCGCATTTCGAACACTGGATCGACTGGGAAAACTCGGCCCGGCGCGACCAGTATGTCTCCTTGCGCGGACGGCTCTACGACAAGAAGGTGAAGAAGGACACCTTCGAGCTGGGCCCCGAGGCGGTGACGGCCAAGTTGATCCGCGCGCTCGAGGATCGCCGCCCGAAACCGCGTTACTATGTCACCACTCCGACCTACGCGATGGGGTTTCTGCGGCGGGTGTTGCCGACTCGCGCCCTGGACTGGCTGATCGCCAGAGGATAGGCGCAGACTCCTCCAGCCAGATGCCTGGTACAGTTTCTCTGATGGAAATTTGACTTCGCTTTTGCCCCCCGCGCGCCTAGATCAGGGACAAAGGAGTACCCGCATGTTTTCCGACCCGCTCTTCGTCTTCGCGACCATCGCCTGCCTTGTGGTGCTGGCCATTCTCCTCTTCGGGATCGGCACCTTCGCCAGGGGGGGCGAGTTCAACAAGCGCAACGCCAACCGGATCATGCGCTGGCGGCTCGGGGTGCAGTTCGTGGCGGTGGTGCTGATCGTCGCCTTCGCCTGGCTGCGGTCGAGAGGGTAAGCGATGGTCGTCCTGTCGAAAATCTACACCCGGACCGGGGATGCCGGGCAGACCGCACTCGGGAACGGCACGCGGGTAGCAAAGCATTCGCCACGGGTTTCGGCCTATGGCACGGTGGACGAGACCAACGCCACCGTCGGCCTCGCTCGGCTGCATGCGACGGGTGAGGCGGGCGAGGCGCTGAAGCGCATCTCGAACGATCTCTTCGACCTTGGTGCCGATCTCTGTACCCCCGACCGGCATCTGGACGCGACGCGCGACTACCCCGCCCTGCGGATGGTCGAGGCCCAGGTCACGCGGCTGGAACGCGAGATCGACGCCATGAATGACCGGCTCACGCCCTTGCGCAGTTTCATCCTGCCGGGTGGATCGGTGCTGGCCGCGCAACTGCACCTCTGCCGGACGGTCTGCCGCCGGGCCGAGCGGCTGGTCGTGGAACTGGCCGCCGAGGAGGACGTGAACCCCGAAGCAGTGCGCTATCTCAACCGCCTGTCGGACTGGTTCTTCGTCGCGGGCCGGATTGCAAACGACGATGGCAAGGCGGATGTGCTGTGGGTCCCCGGCCTGACGCGCTGAACGTCGCGATCGACGAGGCCTGGCTGGCGTTCGATCTGCCCCCGCCCGCGACAACCGGAGTTTGCCGGAACTGCTGCATGGACCCGGAAATCGAGGCGGATTTCCTGAATCGGCCGGCACGGGAGCTGCCGGACGCATATGTGCGGGACTGGTACACAGCGGCCTATGACGAAACGATCCGCCACGGCCATGTTGCCTGGTTCCTGCCGCGCGTGATGGAAATGCTTGCGGACGGCAAAGAGGTTGCAAGCGTCGGCAACGAAGTCGCGTTCAAGCGGTTGCCCTATGCGGCATTTCCGGAGCGGTGGCCGGAGCGCCAGGTCGCGGCGGTCAACCGGTTTGCCCTGGCCTTTCTTGATGCGAAGCTTGGCGATGAGCCAGCATTGGGCTGGGGCGACCTCGACCGTCTCCTTTGCATGTTCGGCGAAGGCGGTATCGACATCACCCCGCTGCTGCGCCGGCTCGATGCGCTTTCGGACGACGAATTGGCCGATCTCCTGCATCGTGTGTGGTTTTACCGCCACCGCGGGTCGATCCCATTCAATGCCTTCTGGTCGCATCTGCCCGCCAAGACCCAGGCCTGGGAATGGTACATTTCTCCGGCCCTGCTGGGCCGCATGGAACAGGCGGCGATGGACGGGAACGAAAGGGCGCTCGAGGTGCATGACCTGATCGCCATCGTTCGGGCGAATGACGGCCTCTGATCGGCCCGGACGATCAAAACGCGGCGTCGCGTCACGCCAACCTGTCGCATTTGCTCTGTTGCGACGCGCCTTGTTCCGGTAACAGGCGGGCGAGAGCTTGTACGGCCCCTCGGGGCAAAACGGAGGAATTCTGGCCATGAAGGTGCTTGTCCCTGTCAAGCGTGTGATTGACTACAACGTGAAGGTACGTGTGAAGGCGGACGGGTCTGGTGTTGACCTTGCGAACGTCAAGATGTCGATGAACCCGTTTGACGAGATCGCGGTGGAAGAGGCGATCCGTCTGAAGGAGAAGGGTGTGGCGACCGAGGTCGTCGTGGTCTCCATCGGCGTGAAGCAGGCGCAGGAGACGCTGCGCAACGCGCTCGCCATGGGCGCGGACCGGGCGATCCTGATCGAGGCGACCGACAACGTGCATACCGACATCGAGCCTCTGGCGGTGGCCAAGCTTTTGGCGGCGGTGGTGAAGGAAGAACAGCCGGGCCTCGTCCTCTGCGGCAAGCAGGCGATCGACGACGACATGAACGCCACCGGGCAGATGCTGGCGGCACTTCTCGGCTGGTCGCAGGGCACCTTCGCCTCCGAGGTCGTGATCGAGGGCGACAAGGCCCGCGTCACGCGGGAAGTGGACGGCGGCTTGCAGACGATCACCGTCTCCATGCCGACGATCATCACGGTGGACCTGCGGTTGAACGAACCGCGCTATGCAAGCCTGCCGAACATCATGAAGGCGAAGGCCAAGCCTTTGGCCGCGAAGACCCCGGCGGATTACGGGGTGGACGTCGCGCCCCGCCTCACGGTGGTGAAGACCGTGGAGCCTGCGGGCCGCAAGGCGGGCGTGAAGGTCGGCTCGGTGGCTGAACTGATCCAGAAACTGAAAGACGAAGCGGGGGTGCTCTGAGATGGCCGTTCTTCTTCTTGCCGATGTGGTTGACGGGAAACTGGCGACCGACCAGGTCGCGAAGACCCTGACCGCGGTGAAATCGCTCGGCCCGGTGACGGTGCTGGTGGCGGGCCAGGGTGGCGATGCGGCGGCGGCGGAAGCCGCGACGCTGGCGGGCGTGGCCAAGGTGCTGTTCGCCGACGACCACGCCTATTGCCATGGGCTTTCCGAACCCACCGCCGCGCTGGTCGTGGCGCTGGCGGGCGACTACGAACACATCGTCGCCCCCTCGGGTGCCCTGTCGAAGTCGGTGCTGCCCCGCGTGGCGGCCCTTCTGGATGTCATGGTGATCTCGGAAGTGCTGGGCGTCGTCGACGGCTCGACCTTCGAGCGGCCGATCTATGCCGGGAACGCGATCCAGACGGTGAAATCGGCGGATGCGAAGAAGGTGATGACCATCCGCACCGCGACGTTTGATGCCGCGGGCAAGGGCGGGTCGGCGCCGGTCGAGAAGGTCTCGGCCAGCGTGGACGGCGGGCTGTCGGCTTGGGTCGAGGACAAGGTTGCTTCCTCCGACCGTCCCGAACTGACCTCGGCCGGGATCGTGGTGTCGGGCGGGCGTGGTGTCGGGTCGCAGGCCGAC
>JAFLCY010000136.1 GCA_017303485.1 Rhodobacterales bacterium | reverse complement strand
GGGGTCGGACATGGAGGAGCCGGTGGCCGACATCCTGCGCGGGGTGCTGGACGGCCATGTGGTGATGGACCGGAGGATCGCCGAGCGGGGGCGGTTTCCGGCAATCGACTTGCTGCGGTCGGTCAGCAGGTCGCTGCCGGAGGCGGCGTCGGAGGAAGAAAACGGTTTGATCGGCGAAGCGCGGCGGCTGCTTGGCGCCTATGACCGGGCCGAGATGATGATCCAGGCGGGGCTCTATGCGTCCGGGTCCGACCCGGTGATCGACCGCGCAATCAAGGTCTGGCCCCGGTTGGACAGCTTCCTGGCCGAGACGGCACCGGAAGAGGGGATCGCGGGAAGTTTCGAGCGGCTGCGGGCCAGCCTCAAGGAGTGACGAGGGCCGCAGCCACAGCATAGCGGCTCGGAATCTCCACGGAGGTCGGGCGTCATAGCCAAACGAACGCAATGCGCCGGGTTCAGAGAGCCATCAGGGACTTTGTATCCTTGGCAGTTTGCCGGAGGCCAGCCTTTCCCTCTGGTCCTGCCTGTGGCGGACTTCAAAGCCCGACCCGCAAGATCATCACGACGGGCTACAGGCGTTGGACGCTGTGGGCGCGAGACAAGGTTGAAGGCCAACCTTCGCGGGCAGGTCCTATCGTTGCAGCAAGGCGAGCGCCCGGGCAGCAGCCGAGTTTGCGGTTGTCTGCCCCTGGATTTCGGACTGGAGGAGATAGCGGCGGGTCAGAGCCTCCATCGTCTTGCCGTCCTTGAACTGGGTCGGATCGGAGGAACCGAAAGCCGCCTGGGACCTGGCTTTCAGGACCGCGACCTGCTGGTCGATGTCGATGGAGGAGAAGCTTTTCGGCAGGCCGAGTGCGGTCTGCATCACCTCGCGCAAGGGCGCGTTGCCAAGGATCGTGTACCACTTCGCGTCGGTGCTGATGGTCCTTGCAGCGAGGATCGGCAGCTCGCGTTCCGCATTCAACGCCAGCCGATAGCTGTTGTTCTGTTCGCCCACCGCCGTTTCGAAGCCACGGGCCCGGTATTGCGTGAGGATTTCGTCGGCAAAGGTGGACAACCTGGTCCTCGGCACCGAGAAATCACCGTAGCCGAAGGCGGCGGCGAACTTCTGATACTGTTTGTCGGCAAGCTTGTTGGCGAGGCTGCCTTCCTTCAGCGTGCCGCCTTCCAGGATCTTCCGGATGAAGGCCCCGCTGTTCACGTCGCCTTCCAGCCCGAAGGCTGTCAGCGCGACACGCAGGAGCCGTTTGTCGTTGACCAGCTTCTCGGCCGTGTCGGCCTTGCCGATCCTGTCGCGGAAGTAGGCTTCATCGCGCTGCTGGGCCGGAAGCGCCTGCTGCACGGCCTGCTGCCGTGCCATCGTGCGCTTCAGGAACCCCCAGCCGGAGTAGCCGGTCAGCGGCAGGACCGGCTGGAAGCTCATGCCCGGCCGGCGGCGAAAAGCCGCTCCTCCCTCGGAAGCAGCGAGCGCAGCGCCTTGAGCGCCTGGTAGTGCAGGTCTTCCATCACCGCACGGCTGGCAAGCGTCAGCTGCGTGCGGCTGTCATAGTCGGTCAGCACCTGGGACAATTGCTCGATCCCGCGCAGGAGTTGCATCCGGGCTTCCTCGGGGTTGGCATCGCCGGTCAGCACCAACTGCGCGATGTAGCAGACGCGACGGACGGGAGTGTTCACCTCTTCGGGGTGAATCGCATCGCGAAGCCGCAGGATGTTGGCGTTCGGCGTCATGATGGCCAGGCGCGAACGCCTCTCGCCATTCTCGATGACCGCGCCGTTGATCAGCACACGTTCATGCGGCCCTAGCTTCAGGACGAGGCCGGTCATCTCGCCCCCCCTTCGCCGCGCAGTCCGCGCATCACGGCCATGTTGATGTCGGCCAACACCTCGACACTTGCCTTGTCTTCCAGGACGGCGCGGCTGTGCCTTGCGGTGAATTCGTAAAGGTAGAACAAGCGCGCCCGCAACGCCTGCGGCAGGCCGTTGCCCGGCAGCGCCACGTCGGAGGCCAGTGTCGACCAGAGGTGGGTGTTTTCGGTCACGGCGCGGACGAATGCCGGAAAATCGGAGTCCCGGTTGGTCCAGGCGGTGCGAAGGCGCTGCGTCACCTGCGCCAGAAGGTCGTATTCGACGGACCGCAAGGAGCGGGTGGGAGCTTCACGCCGGGCGTAGCTGATGGCGGAATGGAAGGTCATGGGGTGTCCATCTGTTCGAAAGCGAAGGGGTGAGACGGGCCGCAGGAGTCACCCCCTGCGGCCGGAAGTGCTTAGCGGAACAAGGACAGGAGGCCCTGCGGTTGCTGGTTGGCGATCGACAGCGCCTGGGTGGCAAGCTGCTGCTGCACCTGCAGTGCCTGCAACCGCGCCGAGGCTTCCTCCATGTCGGTGTCGACCATGACGCCGATGCCTGTCTTGAGCGAGTCGGTCAGCTTGCCGACGAACTCGTTCTGGATGTCGATCCGCTTTTGCGACGAACCAAAGGATGCTGCTGCGTCGATCGAGGTTTGCAGCATGCCTTCGATGTCCTGCAATGCAGTGGTCGGCGAATTCACCACGTCGATGGTGTTCAACCCCGCAAGTCCGCCGGTGCCGCGTGTGGCGGAGGCCGAAATCGCCGCGCCCACGTTGGTGTTGTTTTCGATCTGCAGCTCCCCCGAGTTGAGGGTGAGCGTGAAGTCAGAATCCGACAACCCGTTGGTGGTCAGAGAGGTTTTCAGGCCGGCCACGAGCGCGTCGCCGGTATCCCCCTTCTGCACGACGTAGCTGCCTTCGACCGAGCCGATCTTGATGGAGATCTTGTCGCCCGCGATGAGTTCGGTCAGGTCGGCTGGATCTGCGGCCGAGTCGGTCCCGGCCAGAGCCCCGGCACCGCCCTGGAAGGCAAAGGCATCCAGCGTGGCAGGGGTGCCGTTCATGACATAGTTGACGCCGCTGACGGTGGTGACACCGCCTACCGTGCCGCCACCCGCTGTCAGGGCCGCCCCGGCGCTGGTCGACAGGTTCTGTGCAGCGACAGTGATGTTGGAGGAGGTGACGCCGGTCTGGCTGCGGTCCAGCGAGGACAGCACGTTGACCGAGGTCTGCGAACCGTCGACCAGGTTCAGCCCGTTGAACTGCGCCGCGCCGACAGTCGATTCGATCTGCTTTGTCAGCGCGTCGATATCGGTCTGGATCTTGGTGCGGTCGACGTTCTCGGCCTGGGATGCGACGATTTTGCCCTTCATCTCGGTCAAGAGCTTCGTCACGGTCTCCGAGGCGTTCCGGGCGACAGTCAGCGTGGCCGAACCGACGGAGAGGCTATCGGAAATGCCCTTGAAGCCTTCGACGTCCGATTCCATCACCTTGGAGATCGCCCAGACGGCGGCGTTGTCCTTAGCGCTGGCGACCGACTTGCCGGTCGAGATATCGGCCTGGGTCTTGTTCAGGTTGGCGTTGATGCCCTTCATCGTTTGCAGGGCAACCATCGCGCTGGTGTTGGTCAGGATCGACGACATTATTCAGTCCTTCACAGGGGGCCGCAGGTTTCACGACCGGAAAAGCCACAAGACGTGGCGGAAGGGGCGTTCTGTCCGTGCTTGCCGGGGGTCCGGGAAGCGCCGCCCCGTCATGGGACGCGAGGTCAGTGAAGCGGCAAACCAGCTAACCAATTCCTAAGTCCCACCCGGGAAATACCAGGCATTTGAAACAGATCAGACCCGTCGCGCCGGGGCGCCGCCCGGGGGGGCGATTTCGGCCCGTTGCCCGCGCGCGTCATAGGTGGTCAGCATCGGACCGCGCGAGATCTCGGTCATGCGCAGGCGGGCCGCCTTTACCCCGCGGGCGGCTGCATCCAGAAGGCGCGCATTGCGCTGGGCCTTCCGCTGCAACCGCTCGGCGCTTTCGCGGTCAGTCGGGGCGATTCGCGCCGCCTCGATCCCGGGGGCGAGCCGGGCAAGAGCGGCCAGATCACCGGCAAGCAGGGCCTCGGCGGCCTTGTCGAGCAGGGCTTCAAGCTGCATGATCCTCGGCCTTCACCATGGACTTGAAAATCAGCTCCGCGAGGCCAAGCCCACCATCCCGCGCGATCAATCGCGCCTGTTCCTGGCGCAGGAACGAGGAAAACTGCTCCTCCCCCGCGCCACCGCCGAAACTGCCCTCAGTCTCGTCCAGGCCGGAATGGGAGAGCATCTCCGACAGAAAGGTGGCCTCAAGCTCCTCGGCCCTCGACATCAACTGGTCCCGGTGCGAGGGCGGTTGCGTGGTGACTGGCGGGATTTCCATAGCGGTCTCCAGATCGATCGGATTTTTCGCAACGATCCCCGACGGGGGTAAAGAATGGGTAACTTATGGGCGGGATAAGGGGGCAAATCCGGCAGTAGTCGTGGAACCATGCACAGCGTCCTGGCGATCCAACCCCAGCTACCACAGGTGCCCGAGGTCCTTCCGGGACTGGAGCCTGGCCTGTGTGGAGAATTTGCCCGGGAACTGGGTGATGACCCAGCGGCATTGGACGATACCCCGCGGGTGTCAGCCGATCCCGAAGCCGTGGCATCCCTGGTGCTGTCAGCCAGTATCCTGCCGCCCGTGGAATGGATCGGGAAGGGTGAGGCTGCGGAGCAGAGAGAGTCGGTAGGGGCTGACGCTCCCGTACCCTTGGTCATTCCGGACGTGGAGGCGGCCTGGTCATTGTCCGCGCTGCTACCCGACCCGATCTCCGTGTCTTCAGCGGCAGGGATGTTGGCCGCCGCAGTTGGTGAAGGTCCCGTGGCACCTAGCGGCGAGGGAAGTGCGGCAGTCGCTACGCCAGTCGCGGGTGCGGTAACTACATCTTACCTCCCGATGCAACTGGTGGATGGTGCCGAAGGCGGAGGGTCGTCGAATCCCGTGACCTCAAGTCGGACAGTCCCCCCTCTGCACAGCGGTGGGGCGGAGGGGTTTACGAATGACGCCCGGCCAGGAGGTCCGGCCCGGCCAGAAGCAGACTATCCAAGTCAGGCGCCGGCACCGGCGGGCGGTTTCCTTGTTTCCGAACCACCGTCCGGAACGCTCCCCATTCATGGTGGGTCGGCACTGGCGCGTGGCGCAGCTTTTTTTCCCGACGGTCCCGATTCTTTCCTGACCCCCGTCAGGGGAACGCCACAGCCGGGGACGTGGGAGCAGTCGCTTGAGACAGAAGCGAAGGATCGTACGACACCTGCCGGGATCGCACCGGAGCCCGCGGATTTGGGCATTGCGTCGGCTTGCGGGGCGGAGACGACTGTTCCAGAGCCAGCGGGCGCGAGACTGCTGCTCGGAACTGACTGGCTGTCCGTGCCGGAAGCGGGGGATATCCTGAAGCAGGATTTGCTTGCCGAGCCGGACCGGGTGATCGCTATGCGGCGGCCGGCCAGCTTCTGGGAACGCCACTTCGTGGGGCTGGCCCCCTGAGCAATGACTGGCCTCCAGACCTCTGGTGATGCCCTGACTGCAAACGACGGAACGCCACAGAACGCTGCTGGGCATGACCGGGCTTCCGGCAACAGTGTCGGTCCGGCAGCCCAGCAGCGAACGACCCCAGGCGAGGTGTTCTCCAGCTTTCCGGCGTATGTTGACCGGACGACAAAAGGCAGTGCTTTGTCCGGTCCGATCGACCCTTTCAAGCTGGCGGTTCCGGACTTGGAGAGTGTCGCAGCGCATGTCGCCGGGGGGGCCAAGATGCGCGCGGCGACCGCTTCGACCGCCGCATCCGCAGGAGACGGATCTGCACTTTGGCCAGACAACGGGCCTGCGTCGAGCGCAAGCCTGACGGCATCTGACGCAGACGCAGACCTGCCTGCAACGCAGGCCGGGGACCACCCGCCGCTCGCGCTTGCCACGACGGGCGCAGCTTTGCCGCTTCCGGCCGCGCAGGGCAGCCATGCGCTGCCCACTTCCCCTCTACCGCTGCCTCAGATCGCCGGGCAATTGACTGCGGCGCTGAACCGGAGCGTGACCGGCGAGACCGAACTTGCGCTTTCGCCCGCAGAACTGGGGCATGTCCGCCTGCGGCTGAAACCCGACACAGCGAATCCCGACCGGATGGTGGTGATGATCACCTTCGAACGGCCCGAAACGCTTGACCTCTTCCGTCGCCATGCCGGCGAACTGGCTGATGCGCTGCGGTCTGCAGGCTATGCTGGGGCAGATATCGGCTTTGGGCAGCAGGGTGGCGAGTCCCCGGGTTCCGACCGGCAGAAAAGCTTTGCGCCTGCGGCAGTCGATGGCCTCTCCCGTCGCAACGGGGCCGATGCCGATCTTCCTGCCCCGCGCCAGTCCGCCGGGGCCTCCCTTGACCTAAGATTGTGAGGCCAGAATGGACGTCACCTCTGCCAGTTCCGCAACGACCGTCACGCCAACCACTACGGCGCCTTCGAAAATAACGTCCGATTTCAACACTTTTCTGAAGATGCTGACCGTGCAGATGCAGAACCAGGATCCGTTGAACCCGATCGACTCGGCGGACTACGCCGTGCAGTTGGCCACATTTTCCGGGGTCGAACAGCAGGTGCAGACCAACAAGCTCCTGGCTGATCTGCAAGGCCGCTTCCAGCAGCTCGGGATGGCCGAAATGGCAAGCTGGATCGGCAAGGAGGCCCGCTCTGCCGCGCCGGTCCGTTATGACGGCTCGCCCGTCACCTTGTCGCCCAACCCTGCGGTGGGGGCGACCCGTACTGTACTGGCGGTGAAGGACTCGCAGGGAAACCTCCTCTCACGCGAGGAAATTCCGGTCAGCGCCGAGCCTTACCAGTGGCTTGGCGCCGGGACTGATGGCTCGCCCTTGCCGCCCGGCGTCTATTCCATTGCGCTGGAAAGCCTGAACGGCGAGACGGTGATCAGCTCGCAGCCGGTCGAACATTATGCCCGGGTGGTCGAGGCGAAGGGCGGCGGGTCGGCGGGCACGAAACTTGTTCTGGAAGGTGGGATCGAGGTCGCGGCCAGCGACGTCACCGCCTTGCGCGAACCGCCCGGCTGAAGGGCAAGAATTTTCGAAAATTCTTGCAAATACCTTCGAAGGAATTTGGTCCCGGCCCGGCGGTTAGAACATGCGGTCGATCAGCAGTCCCGCCCCGAAGGCCGCAATCGCCAGAATCCCCCACAACACCGGCGCCAGCGACCTTTGCGGCCGGGGCGGCAGCGTGGCGGGGTTCCCGGCTCGGATCAGCTGCGCCTCGACCAGGGCTGGCAGTTTCGGGCCGAAACGGCCAAGGACACGGGCCGTCTTCAGCAGATCGCGCAGCACGGCCTTGGGTCCGACGTTCTCGCGGATGTAGCGTTCGACCACGGGGCGGGCGACCAACCAGATGTTGATATGCGGGTCGAGGCTCCGGGCGACGCCTTCCACCACCACCATGGTGCGCTGCAGCAGGATCAGTTCGGTCCGCGTCTCCATCCCGAAGCGCTCGGTAACCTCGAAAAGATAGGCGAGAAGGCGTGCCATCGAGATACGGCCGGCCTCCATGCCGAAGATCGGTTCGCCAACGGCCCGCAGGGCGCGGGCGAATTCGTCAATGTCGCGGTCCGCAGGGACATAGCCTGCCTCGAAATGCACCTCGGCGACGCGGCGATAATCCTTGCGGATGAAGCCCATGAGGATCTCGGCATAGACTCGGCGGGTGTATTCGTCGATCCGGCCCATGATCCCGAAGTCATAGGCGATGATGTCGCCGTTGGCGGCGACCTTCAGGTTGCCCTGATGCATGTCGGCGTGAAAGAACCCGTCGCGCAACGCGTGGTTCAGGAAAAGCTGCAGCACCCGGGCGGCGATGACTTTGCGGTCCAGGCCCGCCGCGTCGATCAGGGCATTGTCGTTCAGCCCGATGCCCTCGGCCCAACCGAGCGTCATGACGTTGCGGCTGGACAGGCTCCAGTAGGGTTTCGGAACCTGAAAGCCCTCGTCCTTTTCGGTGTTGGCCGCGAATTCCGCGGCGGCCGAGCTTTCCAGCCGCAGGTCAAGCTCACCCATCACCACCCCTTCGAAATGGGCAATGACGTCGACCGGGCGCAGGCGGCGCGAGAAGGGGGCCAGACGCTCGATCCAGCGCGCGGCGAAGTAGAAAGCGTCGATATCCTTGCGGAAGGCGCGCTCGATCCCGGGGCGAAGGACCTTGACCGCCACTTCCTCGCCGGTATCGGCCAGCCGGGCGCGGTGGACCTGCGCAATGGAGGCCGCAGCGACGGGTTCGGAGAAATCGGCGAAGAGATCGGCGACCGGAAGTTCCAGCTCTGCCTCGATCATTTCCTCGGCGATCGCGGTCGGGAAAGGGGGCAGCTTGTCCTGCAGGTATTTCAGCTGGTCGGCCAACTCGTCGCCGACGATGTCGGGGCGGGTGGACAGGACCTGGCCGAACTTGATGTAGGCCGGGCCAAGCGCCGTCAGCGCCCGGGTGGCGGGCGGCAGCGCGGGGTCGCCCCTCAGGCCCAGCCACTTGAACGGCCAGCCCAGCATCCGCGCGGCGAACCTCAGGCGGGGCGGCGCGCGAAAGGCCTCCAGCACGACGTCCATGGCTCCGGTACGCTCCAACGTCGCACCCGTCCGGATCAGGCGGATGATGTTGTGCGGGCCCTTCACAGCTTCCAGCCGGAATGGAGGGCCGCGATGCCGAGGGAGAGGTTGCGGTATTTCACCTGGTCGAAGCCCGCCGCGCGGATCATCGTCGCGAAGGTCTCCTGATCCGGGAACTTGCGGATCGATTCGACAAGATACTGATAGCTGGCACGGTCGCCCGCGATGATCTGGCCCATCACCGGGATGACGTTGAAAGAGTAGAGGTCGTAGGCCCTTTGCATCAGGTCGTTCGGGATCTGGCTGAACTCCAGCACCATGAGCCGCCCGCCGGGTTTCAGCACGCGATAGGCCTCTGCCAGCGCATCGGGGATGCGGGTCACGTTTCGTATGCCGAAGGAAATTGTATAGGTGTCGAAGGAATTGTCCGGGAAGGGCAGCGCCATCGCATCGCCGACGACCCAATCGAGGCTGGCGGCCAGGCTTTCCGCCTCGGCCCGCTTGCGGCCCTCGATCAGCATCGGCTCGGTCATGTCGCAGACAACGGCGCTGGCCCCCGGCGCACGTTTCAGGAAGCGGAAAGCCACGTCACCTGTCCCACCCGCCACGTCCAGCAGGCGCTGACCGGAACGGGGTGCCAGCCAGTCCATCATCGCGTCTTTCCAAAGCCGGTGGATGCCCATCGACATTGCATCGTTCATCACGTCGTATTTCGAGGCCACCCGGCTGAAGACACCATGCACCATCCCTGCCTTGTCGGCCTCGGGCACGTCCTGAAAGCCGAAATGGGTGGTCTTGTCGGAAGCTTGCGTCATAGGATGCGGCCCG
>JAFLCY010000135.1 GCA_017303485.1 Rhodobacterales bacterium | reverse complement strand
CACGACATAGCCGATGGCGAGACCAACCAGCGTCAGGCTCAGGATCCCGCCCGCGATCTTGCCCTTATCCATGGGTGGTCCCTTTCTCGCCATGTGCCGCTGCGTGACGTGCGCGCTGCGCCTCGATCTGTTCCTCGGCGAGAGCATCCAGCACCCGCTCCATGGCGGGGCCGTGGGCAGTCACCTCGCTGCTTTCCAGATAGGCTTTGGCGAGTTCCAGCTGCCGCAACGGGTGCTCGGTGAACTTCTCCAGCACATCCGCGTGTCCTGCGCGCAGCGCCGTCACCGCGTTCGGCGTGAGGTTGCGGTCGATCTGGGCGATCAGGAGCTGCCCGTCGGTCTCGGAGAGCGGCTTCACATCCTCGGCCTCGGCCCGCTGCAGGAAGGTCAACACATCAGGGGCAGTCTCAGCCATGAAACGCCGTTCGGCATAATCCTGCCGGGCCTTATCCTCGATGTCGAAGCTCCGCTCGCTGATATAGGCGCGCGACGCCCCCATGGCGCGCAAGCGATTGATTTCCTCCTGCACGGCCGCCCCGAACTCCTCATCCGGCATCTCGGCGCGGTAGCGCGCGAGGGTGCGGTCGTCTTCCGTGATCGGGCCGAGCTGCTGCATGGGATCGCGCAAAGCCAGACCCATGTCGCCGGCGTGGAGCGTTCGGTCCTTTTCCTCGACAGCGTACTCCTGCGGTTTGCGGCTGTCCGTGATCTTGTCCCAGGCCATCGACGCCAGTTCGGCATGATCGGGCGACCGCTCTGCGAAGGCGTTGAAGGCGGCGCGGGCTTCTTCCACCTCGACGGCACCAGCTCGGCGCACGGAAGGATCGTCCGAGAAGGGATGGTCGAAATCCGTTCGACGGAACTGGGCAACGAGCTCCTGGAAATCCCGGCGCTCGGATGGGGCGAAGATGTCGGGCTCGCCTGTCGCGCGCGGACGCTCCGGCGGCGTCACGCGTTCCGCCAAGGCAACCGTGTCACCGTCGGTCTCATCCACCTCATCGACGGCCCGAAGGATGCGCGCCTCGGTAAGGGTGTCGCCCAAACGGACATGGACAGCTTCCAGCCGGTCGAGCGCTTCCTCGCGGTCCGCGCCCTTCTCCAGATCGAGATCGCCGGCCTTGGCGATGGCACGCAGATCCTGCGCCAGCCATTGCCGTTCGAGCGCGGCATTGCCGGCACCTTCCCGCATACGGGCGACTACAGCTTCGGGATCAATGCCCGTGCCTTGCAGCGCTTCGCTGAGGCGCGCCTTCACCGCGTCGTCTTCGAGACGCCCCATCTGGCCCTCGCGCATGTTGGCCCCCGCATAGACCCCATCCCGGGATGGTGCGTCGAGAAGTGCAGCCGAACGATCCCCGAGCGGGTTCAGATGCGCGACGGAGGCCAGCACATCGGTGAGCTTGCGCTCGATCTCCGGCCGCTCGGCCGCAGGCGCGCGGTCAATCGCAGCCTCGATCTGGCGGATGTTTTGGGAAAACTCAGTGATCAGCGTATCAAACGCTGTTTCGTCTTGGGACATGTAGATGGCTCCGTCAGATTGGATCTGACCGCCGCTTGCAAGGATGGTGCTGGCTCGCTCAAGCGCCTCGGCCACGTCATCGAAGTTCGACCGGGACGCCTCGGCCGCCAGCCCCCGATAGGTCAGCGCATTGCGCGCCACCGTTTCCAGGGCCGCGGCGAGATCAGCGCCTGTGCGCTGGCGCTCGACGGGCGGTCGGCCTTCGTCACGGGCCTTATAGACCTCGTCGATCTCGGCGCGATAGGTCGTGACCCCCCGGTCAAGACGCCGTGTCGCCTCGAGCCGGATCCCGTGGACCTGCGCCGCCTCAACCATCGCCACCCGGAAGGCGTCGTAGTTGAAGTGGTGATCCTTCCCGAGAAAGAACATTTCGCCATCCTTGCTGCGGCGGTTCAGAACGATATGCGCATGTGGATGCGCGCGATCTTGGTGTATTGCAGCAATATAGTCGAATTGCGACCCCTCACCTTGAAAGAACCGCTCGCACACCGTCTCGGTGATTGCGCGCACCTCTTCGCCGCTGGTGCCGACGGGAAAGGCCATCAGGAGATGCGAGGTATGCCCGAGCTTTGGGCTGTGCCGCTCGCCCCACTGGTTCTCGAAACGCCGCACGACCCGGTCGATCTCGGCCTCGGTCAGGGTCTTCTTGCCATCATGGGTGCCACGGCTGTCGAGGATGTGGCTCGACTTGGTAGTGAGGTAGGTCAGCTGGGCCTTCAGCTGCGCGCCCGTGTGGCAGCCGCCTTTCGCGATCGGCTTGAAGATGGCCGGCGAATAGCCTCGCGCCGCCCGGACCATCTGGGCATTCCTGGCCAGCCCCTGCCAGCTGCCCGAGACCCGGCTCCAGTCGCGATCGAAGAGGGCGGGGCTGACACCGCGCGCTTCACTCCGCGCCATGCTCGGCTCCCTGCCATGCCAAACCGGCAAGAGCCTTGGTGACTTCGAGGTCCAGCACGCGGCGCCGACCGCGGAACATCTCCTGAATCTGGTCCGCCATGTCGAAGACAAGCACCGCGAGATCACGGATTTCGGCATGGCTGGCGGGGGTGTAGGGCAGACGCTCCCCCTTGACCTTCGCCTCGTTCAGACGGCGCGCAACCTGGTTCACGTTGTTGCCGACCCGGTTCAGCGCCGCGCTCATCCCTTTCAGTTCATCTGTCATGCCGTCGTCCGGTCGCAGGAGATCGTCGGCCGCGAGCATCAGGCAGCGCATGGCGTCCGAACGATGCGCGATCCCGCGCCGCGCGAGAGCCGCATCGAAGCCGCGAAGGTCGCGGTCGGTGACGCGCATGGTCAGCACACGGGTGCGGCTGTCGTTGGCGGAGACGGCGGAACGACCTCGGCTCAGCACGTTGTAGACCGTCTTGGGGGAGACCTTCAGCGCAGCACTGATCGCATTGACCGAGACGCCTTTCGCCCGCTCGCGGACGATCTGACGACGCTCCTGATCGGTCAGTCGGCGGGTGCTACCCATGTGAAGTATACGTTCCTATTTCTTGCCAACTTCGTACAAGCCCACCTTCTCCCAGCACAAGCGGAGAAGGCACCAAGGGCTTGTACTCAATGTAGAAAATCGGCCTCTGGGGCCGATTTGACGTCCCTTGGCAAATGCAGCGCGCAAGGCGTTCAATGCAACGCGTCCCGCGTTCGCTGCACCGCGCATCGCGTCCTTTGGACTGCGTTTTGCGCACCATGCAGCACGGCTTCTGGCAAGTGTCAGATGGCTCGTGCTCCCCGCATCGCGCGTGGTGCCGGATGGTCCACGTCCCGTGCGGTATGCATCACGCTTCCTGCGTCGCGCACTATGGCCGATGTCGCATGTCGCGCGTCATCTGGGGACCGCATCGCGCGGACGGGAGAACGTCAGGTGTCGCGAGCGTGGTGCTTTTCGCTCCCTGCGCGATGCACAATGGACCCCGCATTCCGCCTGAGGCAGCCCGCATCCCGTCTTCTGCTTGACGCCGTCGCGCGCGAGGGTTAGCGACGCGGAAACATCTTTGCTGCGTTTAACCATTCTTGCGTGAGGTCCGCCCCTATGCCGAACGACAATCTCGTGGTGATCGCCGCGATGGCCCGGAAAGGGGGGAGTGGCAAAACCACGCTCTCACGCGCCCTGATCAGCGCTGCTGTTGCCGCCGGGCGTCGCGTCCTCTTGATCGACACTGACAGCACCGGCGTGCTCGGCACCTGGCACAAGCGGGCTGAAGCCGCGGGGTTGGGATCGCCCCTGCTACGCTCTGCGACTGTCGAGAGCGTGGGGGCCGTGGATCGCCGGATCGAACAGGTCTATTCAGCGGACTCAGCGGATTTCATCTTCATCGATACAGCAGGCGTCGGGGCCGAATGGTCGGACGGTATCGCCGTTCTGGCCGATCACATCGTGACGCCGGTGATGCTCTCGACTTCGGATCTCGATGTCGGCGCGCAGACCGCCGTCTGGTTCGAAAAGCTCCGCGCCCGCGTCGATGACCCCGAAAGCCTTCCGCGCCACCATGTCGTTCTGAATATGGTTGACCCCAAGACCACGCGCGCCGATGCCGCTCTCATCGAGGCGGCGATCGCACGGTTCCCGGTGGTCGAGACCGTGATGATGCGCCGGAATGTCTACAAGGAGATGGACAAGAAGGGCCTCCTGCACGCTGTAGCGTTGCAAAAGCAGGCCGATCCGAACCCCCTCATGCGCCCCCATGTGCGCCATGTGGTCGAGGCCCTCGAAGAGGCGACCGACATCCTCAACAACATCCTGGCCGCGTGAGGACAGGGTTGTGCGGAAGAGAATCCCGACAATCACGCGGCCCGACCCGGCTTATGCCGCATCCCTGCGTCCAGAGGTGGAGAAAGACCCGGGAAGGGAAGAGGTTCTGCGAGCTGAGACGATGCCAGAAGCTGCAAACGTCGAGCCTGCGGTCTTGGACAGTCACGCTGTTTCGCCGCCAAGTACGCAGCCTGCGCCCGCACCTCAGCCCAGACAGGAGACAGCCGGGCGTGCATCATCCGCGGCCATGGTATCTCCCATCCGCCCACGCCGCAGTCCGGCGACGCGCAAGATCGACATCCGGGTGAACGCGCTGGAACGGCAGGAGGAAGCCCTGATCGACTGCGGCGTCGATCCGGCCCATGTCATCCGCGCCGCCCTGCGCCGTGCGGTGAAGAACTGGGAGCTTGGTTCAGAGTTCGTCCCCCCGTCGGAAGAGCAGCGCACGCGGATCACCGAATGGCGCGCGCGCACATCGCTGGCAGTCGATGCCAGCGCAGTGGCCGCTCTCCAGCGCGCCAATGACCCGCTTGACGTGTTGAGCAAGTGGACCTTGATCCGCGGGCAGTTGGAGCCCCGTGTCTGGGCCGAAATCGACGCAATTCTGGACCAGATTGCGAAGCGAGCCACGTATTCGGCTTGAACTTTTTTGAACCCAACTGCAAATGCTCGGCCGTTTACACTCGAAATGGCATCAGGCGGCGTGGCAGGTGAGCGCTAACTGCCTTGGCGGCTATTCAGAACGTCGGGTCAGGAAAAATCAGCCCGCGACGTGTGGCAATGGCAACGGCGTGTACTGCATTACGCGCCCCGAGCACCTCCCGCGCACGCTCCAAGCGTTTCTTGATCGTTGCGGGGCTCACACCACGCTGATCAGCGATTTCGTTATGCGTCATTCCTGCAGCCAGATCCCGCAAGGCTTCCAGTTCGACTTCCGTTAGGCCAGCATGTTCACCAACCGCGTCGACGATCTCGTTGAGTATTTCTGCCAAGCTCTGCAGCTCAATCGCTCGCAACTCACGGTCTTCGCGTGCGCCAGACAGCACACAGAGGCAGTGACTCCCGGAAGGTCCTCTCGACGAGACCACGCCACCATAGTTCAGCCCGAACTGGCTGGCATGCTCCAAAATGTGTAGTCCTGGACCGCGAGAAAACCCAGCAGGGATCTCGCTCCATCGCGTCGAACCAACTGAGAAGCGGGCCCAAGCAACAATTGGATCGAACATAACATAACGGCGTTCCGTGTAGATGTTGACCCAGTCTGGAGGATAGGTCGACTGAAAAAACTCCGGTGTCAGATGCCGAATGTTAAGGGCCAGCATGTGACCGACCGGCACGATCCGACCCAGACGCGCTTCGAGGTTTTCTATGTTTGGCAAGATATTGTGCAGCATGGCGCCTCCTGCGGGTCAATAGCGCGTGCAAGATGCGGTTGGGAGTGGATTACCAGATTTGGTAACCGTCTGGAACAACCTAAGCGTGCATGTCACACCCCCGGCCAAGCAAGGCCGACTGTCCGATGGCTGCAGCTACTGGGCTAATCCAATCCGGAGGGAACAGACGTGATCCATCACCGAAGCATGCCGCACATTGCGACCGACACTGCCAGTTCTACTGCGGCCGATCTGGTGGCGACATTCTTGGTAGCCTGGGAGAATGCCGCGATTTCCTACGAGCGCTTGCTCGCAACTGGACTTGCGCAAGACGATCATGAGCTCGCCAGAGACCAGAACTATGCGCGCCTCCTGGATGCGGGACAGTGCATCCTCTGGATAGGTGGTCACCGGGCGACCGCACACGCTGCTCGCCTGATCGCGAAGCAGGTTCCTGACGGGTCTGCCGAGCACTTCGACAGGCTTTGGTGCGGTCTCATGCCGTAAGGCAATGTCTGAACCGTCCGACCGTCGGTAATAAGCGCCAAAGGGCAGGGCCGGGGTACGCCCTGCGACCAATATCACAACGGGAAGTATCATGAAAAAAGAGCCGCGCCTTTGTGCGCGACCGGTCGCACGTCTGGTCTGCGCAGAGACGAACGAACCTGTCGGCTACATGTACGAGTGGAACAATGGGGACCGACAGCCGGCTTGGTTTGGGCCACGCGTGAAGAACGTGCGCTCCGTACCGACTGCGGAAATGCGGAATGCGAATACAGACAATCTCCCAGTCGATCGGTCAATCCGTGACCGGGCATCAGGTTAAACGATCGGCTTGCAAACCGGCTGTTCCTCTCAGAGAAGTGGTCCAGCAGTAAAGCCGAGGCGCTCATTAACGTTTGGAACGAGTCCCGCCAATAGATTCAGAAAGCTGTTTGGACTTGGTTCCGCCGGGAGGTCACGCTTCCTGCGGGAGGTACCATGCAGCCAGTCCATCTTCACCGCGTCAATGCCGAGGCAAACATGGCCCGGTTCTATCACGTTAACATCGCACCAACGCTTTTCGGTGAAGTCTCCGTGTTGCGTAGCTGGGGCCGCATCGGTTCGCACGGACGTACAAGCGTCGAAACCTGGGCGACATCTGAGGAGGCGGAGACCGCCGCAGCCCTAGCCCTGCGTCAGAAGGCGCAACGGGGCTATTTCGCGGCGCTCTGAATGCGCGCGTTTGACCTGCCAGGCTGTCCTTTAGGCTCTGCTCTGCAGCCGGCCTTCAAGCTCGGCACCTGCCTCGACTGCAATCCGTTCATGGCTGACGTCGGCATGCACAACTGCGCTAGACGCGAGTTGGACGTTGCGCGCCGAGATCATGCCGGAAACCGCTCCCAGCACGGAGAGGTCGTTGGCGACGACGGAGCCTTCAACCCGACCGGAGCCGGCAATGACGATATCGGGCGCGCGCATCGAGCCCATGATCTTGCCGTGCATGTCGATTGGACCGCTGGAAATGACATCCCCCTCGACGACAAGGTCTTGGGCGAGAACACTCCGGCGCGCGTTTGCGCCGGCCGGGTCCGGCCAACGGTCGAGGTCGCCATGTGGTATCTTCATCTGGGTGCCGCCTCAGCTCAACTTCGTGCCGGCAGACTGGATCAGAAGCGAAATGAAAGGGCAACGTGCGGCGCGGAGATCGGCGAAGAAGCGCGGCAGTCCTCGGCATTGCACAACTCGTCCGGCAAGGTTCTTCTGCCCGTGTCATGAGCTATAGATTCTACGTCTATCGCTCATCCAAGGCCTTAAGATCATCTCCCGCTTCCGATCGTTGAAAACATTCAGCGGGAAGGCTATGGTGCTCCAATGGACTACCGACGGAGACGATGATGGGCGTACACAAACAGAGTGTTAGCTTCACGGATGCAGCTTTCAACTTCGCCCGAGAGCTGGTCGAGAGCGGCGAGTATCCGAACATAAGCGCTGCGGTCTCTGGCGAGATGGCACGCGCGCGGGCAGCGCGGGAGCGGGAGCGACTTCTTTTCGAAGCCGAAGTGCAGCGGCGCCTCGCGCTGCCCCCTGATGCTTGGGAACCCGTTCGAACGGGCGAAAGCATCTCGTCAGGCGCGCGCGCGCATCTTGCTCGACTTGCAAAAGCTGCCGGTGGCACCGCTGCCTGATGCGCATCGTTCGACATCCTTTGGTCGACCAAGACCTTGCCGCTTTGGTTGATCACATCGTCGAAGTGACAGGCGGGGACTTCGGCGCCGCCGGCAGACGCCTTGATGAGATCGATGACCTTATCGCCGACATCTCTGCCAATCCGATGTCAGGCGTTCGTTTGGCGCCACCGCTGGACGGATGGCTGGTCCGCCATGGCGGCCGCGGCCATCGTCTTACCGTCGTGTTCCGCGCCGATCCCAACAGAAACTGTGTCTTTGTCGCACTCGTTGCCTTCGGTGGGCAGGACTGGATGACCAAAGGCGAAACGAGGAAGTCCTTCAGCAGATGACCGAGGTGCGCCGTGGCGAGAAGGGCGTACGCGACAGTTCTACTTTGCGTGTGAATTCAAGGGTCGTTGCGACAGGGTCCGCTATCTCAGGTTCATGATTTCTGCCCGGAAGGCTTCGGCCGGCGTCTGCCATCCGAGGCACTTGCGCGGGGTATTGTTGAGTTGTGCGCAGATGGCCCCATCGAGCGATCGGAGATCTCGGCCACGACGGTTTCGCGGGGCAAATAACGCCGCGCGCGTTTGTTAAAGTTTTCGACCGTGCCTTTCTGCCAAGGCGCCTGCGGTTCGCAGAACCAGGCTTCGGTCCCGATCTCGTTCTGGAGACGCCTCCAGCCCGAGAACTCGATATCGCGGTCAAAGGTGATGGATCGTCGTGCTGTCTGGGGCAGGGCGGCGATGGCCGTCATCAGCCTGTCCATCAGATGCCGGGTGCTGCGGTCGTTGTTGCGGAACAGGACAGCATAGCGGGTCTTGCGTTCCACCAGGGACGCGACGTTGGCCAGCCCATGCTCTCGCCGGAAGATCATGAGATCACCTTCCCAGTCGCCAAAGACGGCGCGTTCCTTGACCCAGGCTGGACGGTTCTGGATGGCGCGCTCGGGAGGAAACACAAGGCCTTGCGGCCGTCTTGCAAAGCGAGATCTGCGCTGCCGCCGCCGATCGGGCAGATGGCGGGCGAGTTCTGCCGCGCGGCCTTCGCGGCTGTAGACATGGGCGTAGATCGTCTCGTGGCTGACGGTCACCGCCTGACCTTCGTAGCGCAGGCGTCCTGCGATCTGTTCCGGCGACCACCCGGCCTTCAGTCGATCGACGACAGCGTCGAGGAGCGCCGGCAGCCGCATCAACTTACGCCGCCGCGCACGTCGCGCCGTAGCCTTGTTCTGCGCCACCACGCCCCAGTAGCCGGTGAGATACGGCAGCTCCGCATCGACAAACCGGTTGCGCCCGATCTCGCGATAGATCGTGGAGCGGTGCCTGCCCAAGGCGACGGCAATCTCATCGACGGGCACCTTCGCCCGGAGCATGTCCACGACCCTGCGCCGATCCCTCAGATCAAGCTCACTGTGCGCCATCCTTCGTCCTCCTTGCTTTCCAGCAAGATAGGGGAATTGTCGCGACCCAGTTTAGAATGTACCCCCGCCACAGAACCTGTTGTCACCAAGTTTATGGGTCGTCTGCTCTGCAAAGTAGAAATGTCGCGTTGCGCTGTCGGAGCAGGACCGGGCAGGGCGGAGACCTCCAATATCGCAGACCTGACCGGTCCTGCGGTCAGGCTC
>JAFLCY010000134.1 GCA_017303485.1 Rhodobacterales bacterium | reverse complement strand
TGGATGCGGTGATGCTGCGGGGGGTGGCGGATGGGCTGGCGCTGGAGGAGGCGCTGGCGGACCTGCGGATCAACGCGCTGTGTGTGGGGCCGGGGTTGGGTCTGGACGCGCGGGGGCGGGAGGTGGTGGCAGGGGCGTTGACGTGCCGGTCTGAAGCCCGGCCTACGGGCGCTGATGTAGGCCGGGCTTCAGACCGGCACTCTGGGCAAACCCCGCCCAACCTCGTCCTCGACGCCGACGCCCTGACGATCCTCTCCCAAACCCCCGACCTCTTCGCCGCCCTGCATCCGGGTTGCGTCCTCACCCCCCACGGCGGAGAGTTCGCCCGCCTCTTCCCCGACATCGCCGAAAAGCTTAGCCAGCCCGCCACCAAAGGCCCCGCCTATTCCAAGGTCGACGCCACGCGCGAGGCGGCGAAGCGCGCGGGCTGCGTGGTCCTTTACAAAGGCCCCGACACGGTGATCGCCGACCCCACGGGCCGCTCTGCCATCAACTCCGCCCACTACGACCGCGCGGCTCCGTGGCTGGCGACGGCGGGGTCGGGCGACGTGCTGGCCGGGTTCATCACCGGCCTTCTGGCGCGCGGCTTCTCCCCATTCGACGCCGCCTGCACCGGGGCCTGGCTGCATGTGGAATGCGCGTTGAGTTTCGGCCCCGGCCTGATCGCAGAAGACCTGCCCGAGGAGTTGCCGAAGGTGTTCCGGGCACTTGGTCTGTAGGTGCCCCAATTGCGGACAATGGCTGAGTGCAAAGTTGACCGCGACCGGCACGCGGGGGTGGGAGCGATATATCGCGCCCGCCCCCGGGGGGCGGGTCGGGCGCGGTCAGATTTGCTTTGGGCAAATCTGACGAAGAAAGCGGTCACACCGCCCGGTCGATCTTGGTCGACAGGTGGATCAGACTCTCCGACGCCCTTACCCCGGTCATCGCACCGATCTGGTCCAGCACCGAATCCAGCACCTGCGTATTCGGACATGCCACCTGCACCAGAAAGTCGAACCTACCGCTCGTGGTGAACACCCGCTCGATCTCGGCAATCGACCGCAGCCGGGCCAGCACCGCCGCCTGCGAGCGGGGCTCGATCGTCAGCAAAACAGAGGCCCGCAGCCGCCCCTCCCGCGCCGCTTCGCCCAGCTTCAGCGTATAGCCGGCGATCACGCCCGAGGTCTCCAGCCGCTCCAGCCGGGCCTGGATGGTGGACCGCGCGACCTTCAACCGGCGCGAGAGCGTGGCCACCGAAACCCGTGCGTCGGCGGACAACAGCCCAATGATGTTGCGATCCAGTTCATCCATGCAGAATGTTGTCCCTTTTCGGCATTATAACGATCAAACCGTGCAGTTATATAGTTTTGTTCGGTGAGTTTGTACACCATATGCGGCATCCTCGATTGCAGGAAAAGGGCGGCTCATACGCACCTGGCCTGGTTCACTTGAAACCACGCTGGTGCCCGAACCCATTGCTGCAAGGGGAAGGGCGTAGCGTCTTGTTGGCAAAGGGAAATACGCCGATGGGACTCTCCAAGACAATCTGGACCAACCCGACTGACTACCTGAAGAAAGAGCAGCCGGAAAACCCGGTGCTGTTCTTCGCGCCCTCGGCCGCGCAAGGGGCCGCGCGCCGCTTCATCGACGGTTTCCCGGGCCTGGTGACCTATGCGGTGAAGTCGAACCCCGGTGAGGCGATGGTGGAGAACCTTGCCGCAGCCGGCGTGCGCGGCTTCGACTGCGCCTCGCCCTTCGAGATCGACCTGATCCGCCGTCTCGCCCCCGATGCGGCGATCCACTACAACAACCCGGTCCGCGCCCGCCACGAGATCGCCTATGCGGTCGAGCGCGGGGTGAAATCCTACAGCGTCGATTCGAAGTCGGAACTGGCCAAGCTGATCGAGATGGTTCCGGTGCAGGGCACCGAGATTTCCGTCCGCTTCAAGCTGCCGGTCGCCGGTGCCGCCTACAATTTCGGCGCCAAGTTCGGCGCGACGGTGGAACTGGCGGTGGAGCTTCTGAAGACGGTTGCCGATGCGGGCTATATCCCCTCGATCACCTTCCATCCCGGCACGCAATGCACCGATCCCCACGCGTGGGAGGCCTATATCCGCGAGGCGGCGGTGATTGCCCAGACCGCAGGCGTCAGGATCGCGCGGCTGAACGTGGGCGGGGGCTTCCCCTCGCACCGGATGACCGGGATCGAGCCGCAGCTGGACGAGACCTTCGCGCTGATCGACCGCGTCGCGACCGAGGCTTTCGGTGCGGACCGCCCGGCGCTCGTCTGCGAACCCGGCCGGGCGCTCTGCGGCGACGCCTTCGCCTTGGCGGCGCGGGTCAAGGCGCTGCGCGACGGGACGCATGTGTTCCTGAACGATGGCGTCTATGGCTCGATGAACGAACTGCCGATGATCGGCGTGATCGACCGGATCGAGGTGCTGACGCCCGAGGGCCAGAAGCGCACGGGCGAGCCGGTGCCGCGGATCGCTTTTGGTCCGACCTGCGATTCGGTCGACCGCCTGCCGGGCGAGATCATGCTCGCCTCGGATCTGGAGGAGGGCGATTTCGTCGTCTGGCAGGGGATGGGGTCCTACTCGACCGTCACCAATACCCGCTTTAACGGCTTTGGTGAGCTGCAGATGGCAACGGTCCTGAGCCTGAAGCTCTGATCGATTGAAATCCTTGTGAAAGTTGCGCGCCCGGCTGGACAAATCCTGCCGGGTGCCTACCCTTGTGGTCAGCAATCGCCGCGACACAGGCCCGCCCGAAGCTGCCCGGTCCCGGCCTGAAATTGGCCCGCTTTGCGCTGCAGCCTGTCGGCAAAGCACGCGCCGCCAAAGCCGAGGGAGAACCGCCACGCGCCTGTTCGACCGCATCCGAAGCTTCCTTCGCCGGGGCGTTGTGGCCACGGCGGAACCGGCACCCGCGCCGGAACCGGGGCGGGTGCGCGGACGTGTGGATCATGTGGTGATCCTGGACGGCACGATGTCGAACCTGGAGCCGGGGTCCGAGTCCAATCCGGGGCTTCTGTTCAAGCTCTTGCGGGAAATGGGCCCCACCGCCAGCCGGCGGCTCTACTATGAGCCCGGGATGCAATGGGAAGGCTGGTTGCGTGGCGTCGCGATCATCGAGGGGCGGGGGGTCGCGCCGCAGATCCGCCGCGCCTATGGCTGGCTGGCAAGCGGCTATCGCGAGGGGGACCGGATCTTTCTTTTCGGCTATTCGCGCGGCGCCTTCGCGGTGCGGTCGCTGGCCGGGGTGATCGACCGGGTGGGCCTTCTGAAACGGGAACACGCGACCGAACGGGCGGTCCGGCTGGCCTGGCGCCATTACGAGCGCAGCTCGGACAGCCCGGTTGCGCAGGCTTTTGCCCGCCGTTTCTGCCACGTCGAAGCCCCGATCGAGATGGTCGGCGTCTGGGATACGGTCAAGGCGCTTGGCCTGCGCCTGCCCTTCTTCTGGATGTTCGCAACCGACCGGTACGGCTTTCACAACCATCATCTCGGCAGTTCCATCCGCCACGGCTATCACGCGCTGGCCCTGAACGAGACGCGCGAGGCCTTTTCGCCGGTGATGTGGGATTGCCCCCCGGGCTGGGAAAGCAATGTCGAACAGGTCTGGTTCCGGGGCGCGCATGGCGACATCGGCGGCCAGATCGGCGATTTCGCGGCCGCCCGGCCCCTGGCCAACATCCCGCTGGTCTGGATGCTGGACCGGGCCGAAGCCCTTGGACTGGCGCTGCCCGAGGGCTGGCGGGCGCGGTTCCCCTGCGACCCCGATGCTCCGATGGTCGGCACCTGGCGCAGCTGGGGCAAGTGGTTCCTGCTGCGACGGCGGCGCGCCGTGGGCCGGGACCGCTCGGAGCGGCTGCATCCCAGCGCCGTGCAGGCTGCCAAAGGGCGCTGGCCGCGCGAGATGCCGGCGGAATAGGGGTTCAAGCCGGGATCGCCCGTCTTCCGACAAAACCGGATTCCACTTTTGTTGGACAGGCTCTAGTCTCCGGGTGTTCCAAGCCCCGAGGCCAGAAGATGAGACCCGTCACCGTCGCCGCCACCCAGTTCGCCTGCACCTGGGACCTGCCCGCCAATGCCGACCGCGCCGAGGCGCTGGTGCGCGCCGCCACCGCACAGGGCGCGCAGGTCGTGCTGATCCAGGAACTCTTCGCCGCCCCCTATTTCTGCATCGAGCAGCACCCGAAGTATTTCGAGCTGGCCGCGCCGCTGGAGGGGCATCCGCTGGTGGCGCGCTTTGCGGCGCTGGCGCGCGAACTTGGCGTCGTGATCCCGGTCAGCTTCTTCGAACGCGCCGGGCAGGCCTTTTTCAACTCGCTTGCCATGGTCGACGCCGATGGCCGCGTGCTGGGCCTCTACCGCAAAAGCCACATCCCGCAGGGGCCGGGCTATGAGGAGAAGTTCTACTTCTCGCCCGGCGATACCGGATTCAAGGTCTGGGATACGGCGTTTGGCCGGATCGGTGTCGGCATCTGCTGGGACCAGTGGTTTCCGGAATGCGCGCGGGCGATGGCGTTGATGGGGGCGGAACTGCTGCTCTATCCGACCGCCATCGGGTCCGAACCGCCGAGCCCCGGCTATGACAGCCAGCCCCATTGGGAAATGACGATGCGCGGTCATGCGGCAGCGAACATCCTGCCGGTCGTGGCCTCGAACCGGATCGGGACGGAAGTGGCGCCCGAGGGGCGGGAGGTCACCTTCTACGGATCAAGCTTCATCGCCGACCACACCGGGCAGTTGATGGCAAAGGCGGACCGGGTGACCGAGGGGGTGCTGGTCCACCAGTTCGACCTGGAGGCCATTGCGGCATTGCGGGCAAGCTGGGGCCTGTTCCGCGACCGGCGGCCCGCGCTTTACGGGGCGGTCGGGACGCTGGATGGGCGAGCCTGACGCAAAAGGGCGGCCATAGGGGCCGCCCTTTGCCAGAGGGTCCGGGATCGCCTCAGCGGTGGCGCAGGTCGACGTAGTCGCGCTTGGCCGGGCCGATATACAGCTGACGCGGGCGACCGATCTTCTGGTTCTTCTCGCCGATCATCTCTTTCCACTGGCTGATCCAGCCCACGGTGCGGCTGATCGCGAAGATCGGGGTGAACATCGAGGTCGGGAAGCCCATCGCCTCTAGGATGATACCCGAGTAGAAATCGACGTTCGGGTACAGTTTCTTCGAGATGAAATAGTCATCCGACAGCGCGATGCGCTCCAGCTCCTTGGCGACCTGCAGCAGCGGGTTGTTGTGGACGCCCAGAAGTTCCAGCACCTCGTCGGCCGATTCCTTCATCACCTTGGCGCGCGGATCGAAGTTCTTGTAGACCCGGTGACCAAAGCCCATCAGCTTGACACCGCTGGTCTTGTCCTTGGCCTTGGCGATGAATTCCGGGATGCGATCGACGGTGCCGATCTCGCGCAGCTGTTCAAGTGCTGCCTGGTTCGCCCCGCCATGCGCAGGCCCCCAGAGACAGGCGATGCCCGCCGCGATGCAGGCGAAGGGGTTTGCCCCTGAGGACCCCGCCAGCCGCACCGTCGAGGTCGAGGCGTTCTGCTCATGGTCGGCGTGGAGCATCATGATGCGGTCCATCGCCTTTTCCAGGATCGGGCTGACCACATATTCCTCGGCCGGGACGGCGAAGCACATGTTGAGGAAGTTGCCGGCATAGCTCAGCGCGTTCTTCGGATAAACGAAGGGCTGGCCGACCGAATATTTGTAGGCCATCGCGGCAATCGTCGGCAGCTTGGCGATCATCCGGATCGCGGCGACTTCGCGCTGCCAGGGATCGTTGATGTCGGTCGAGTCGTGGTAGAAGGCCGCCATCGCGCCAACCACGCCAACCATAGTGGCCATCGGATGCGCATCGCGGCGGAAGCCGCGGAAGAAATAGTGCATCTGCTCATGCACCATCGTGTGCCGGGTCACGCGCTGGGTGAAATCCGCGAGTTGCGCCGCAGTCGGCAGTTCGCCGTAAAGAAGCAGGTAGCACACTTCCAGATGCGTCGACTTCTCGGCCAATTGCTCGATCGGGTAGCCGCGATAGAGAAGCTCGCCCAGATCGCCGTCGATATAGGTGATCGCGCTTTCGCAGGCGGCGGTCGAGGTGAAACCGGGGTCGAAGGTGAAGACGTCCGCCTCGCCGTAAAGCTTGCGGATGTCCAGCACATCGGGGCCGAGGGTAGGTTTGAGAACGGGAAGATCGTAGCTGTTCCCGTTCAGTTCAAGCTTGGCGATAGTATCCGACATGGTTCTCCCCGGTCATGACGGTCGCTCCTCAAGCCAGGGGCGGCCAATGGCTATCCTGCACCCCTGGGGGGGCAGCTTCAAGGCCGGGGGGCGCGGGTTCAGCCTGCCGCATCCATCAGCCTGGCGACGGTTTCTTCCCGACCGATGGTAAGCATCATGTCGTAAACCGAAGGTGTCACACTGCGGCCTGCAAGGGCGGCGCGCAGGGGCGCGGCGAGCTTGCCGAAACCGATGCCGTGGTCAGCGGCGATCTGGTTCAGGATCGGCTCGAGCGCGTCCTTTGTCCAGCTAGCATTTTGCAGTCGCGGCGTCAATATTCGCAGTATACCACGGGATACCGTATCCAGCGCCTCCGCTGCCTTCTGGTCTGGCACGACAGGACGGTCGATCAGAAGAAACGACGCTTTTTCCATAAGTTCCGGGAAAGTCCTCGCAGACTTCTTGAGGAAGGGAAGCGCCAGCATCATCCGCCGGGTCTGGAGGTCGGACAGGGGTTCACGCCCTGTTACGGCCAGAAAGGCCGCCAGTTCATGCAGCAGTGCGGCATCGTCGGCCATCGCCATGTGATGCCCGCAGGTGTTCTCCAGCTTCTTGAAATCCAGCCGCGCCGGGGCACGGCCGATGCCGGACAGGTCGAACATCTTCATCGCCTCATCGGTGGTGAAGATCTCGGCATCTCCATGCGCCCAGCCAAGCCGCGTCAGGTAGTTGCGCATGCCCGCCGCCGGGTAGCCCATCGCCTGGTATTCCTCGACCCCGGTCGCGCCATGGCGTTTGGACAGCTTCTTGCCGTCCGGCCCGTGGATCAGCGGGATATGCGCCCAGGTCGGGATCTCCCAGCCCATCGCGTCATAGACCATCTGCTGTCGTGCCGCGTTGTTAAGGTGGTCGTCGCCGCGGATCACATGGGTGACGCCCATGTCATGATCGTCGACCACCACGGCCAGCATGTAGACCGGCGTCCCGTCCGAGCGCAGGACGATCATGTCGTCCAGCGTGGCATTCTGGATCACCACGCGGCCCTGCACCTTGTCGTCGATCACCGTCTCGCCTGTGCGAGGGGCCTTCATCCGGATGACATAGGGCGCGTCGGGATGGGTGGAAGGGTCGGCATCGCGCCAGGGCGACAGGAAGACGGGATAGCGCCCCGCCGCCTCCTCCGCCGCACGGAAGGCCGCGATTTCCTCCTGCGTGCTGAAGCACTTGTAGGCCGTTCCTCGCGCCAGCATCTCATGCGCGACCTCGGCATGGCGGTCCCGGCGCTCGAACTGGCTGACCACTTCGCCGTCCCAGTCGAGGCCCAGCCAGGTCAGCCCGCGCAGAATCGCTGCCGTCGCCTCGGGGGTCGAGCGTTCGCGGTCGGTATCCTCGATCCGAAGCAGGAACTTGCCGCCCCGCCCCCGTGCGTAAAGCCAGTTGAACAGCGCCGTCCGCCCGCCGCCGATGTGCAGGTACCCAGTGGGCGAGGGTGCGAAGCGGGTGACGACTTGGGACGACATGACGGCGTTAACCTTTCGGAAACCATGCGGAGCGTAGGATTCCAGCGGGTTTAGGCAATCACGGGGTGGGAAACAAGGTGGCGCCCGAGCGTGGGATTTCCCGGGCCCTTCTTTGGCCGCTTCAGGCGCTGCAATCCGCACGGGTGGCGCTGTTCCCCTGGATCGCGGTCCTGATCGGCTGCGGCATCGGCATCTGGTTCAGCGTGGCGCAGGAACCAGGCGTGGGCAGCTATGTTTTGGCCGCGCTTGTGCTGGCCGGTGCCCTTGGTCTGGCGGCCAGGTCCGATCTCGCCCGGCCGCTTGGCCTTGCCGTTGCCGCCCTTGCGGCGGGCTGGGTCGCCGCCGGGCTGCGCGCGCATTCGCTGGACGCGCCGATGCTGGCCTTCCGCTACTACGGCCCGGTCGAAGGCCGGATCGTCGAGATTGACCGGTCCCAGTCCGATGCGCTGCGGCTGACGCTGGATCAGGTGGTTCTGCAAGAGGTCGCGCCGGAAAAGACTCCGGTCCGGGTGCGGGTGTCGCTGCAAAAGGACCAGGGCTGGCTGGTGCCCGCGCCGGGCCAGGTGGTGATTCTGACAGCGATGCTTGCCGCGCCCGAGGGGCCGGTCGAGCCGGGGGCCTTCGACTTCCGCCGCATGGCCTTTTTCGACCAGCTGGGCGCGGTGGGCTACACCCGGACTCCGGTCCTGTTGCTGGAGGAGCCAGCGGACGGGGCATTACCCATCGACCGCCTGCGGACCTGGCTCACCCAAGGCATGCTTGCCCATATGGACGGGCAGGCGGGGGCCTTCGCAGCGGGCGCGATGACGGGGGACCGTTCCGCGATCACCGAAGATACGGTGCGGGCGCTGCGGGATTCCTCGCTCGCGCATCTCTTGGCGATCTCGGGGATGAACATGGCCTTCCTCACCGGCTTCGTCTTTGCGCTGTTCCGTTACGGCCTGGCGCTGGTGCCCTGGGTCGCGCTTCGGGTGAACACCAAGAAGGTGGCTGCGGTGGCCAGCCTTGGCGTCGCGGCCTTCTACCTGCTCCTCTCGGGCGCGAACGTGGCGACCGAACGTGCCTTCATCATGATCGCGGTCTTCCTTGGCGCGGTGCTGATGGACCGGCGGGCGCTGACGCTGCGGTCGGTGGCGGTGGCGGCGGCGGTCCTTCTCCTGATGAAGCCGGAAAGCCTCATGGAGCCGGGCTTCCAGATGTCCTTCGCGGCCACCATCGCGCTGATCACGGGCTTTGCGGCTCTGGACGGCAGCATCTACCGTGAGCGGATCCCGCGCTGGCTGATGCCGGTCTTCACGCTGGTCCTGTCCTCGCTGATCGGGGGGCTTTCGACCGCCCCCTATGCGGCGGCGCATTTCAACCGCTTCACCGATTATGGCTTGCTGGCCAACCTTCTGACCGTACCGGTGATGGGCGCGGTGATCATGCCCGCAGGGGCGCTGGCGGCGCTGCTGGCTCCCCTGGGATTGGCGGGTCTGCCGCTCTGGGTGATGGAGCAGGGCGCGCGCTGGATCCTGTTCGTCGCGCACTGGATTGCCGGGCTGGAGGGATCGGTGACCGCGATCCCGGCACCGGGGCCCTGGGTGCTACCGCTCTTCACGCTCGGGGCGCTGTGGCTGATCCTGTGGCGGGGGCGGATGCAAGCGGTGGCGGCCCTGCCGGTGTTGGCGTCACTGCTTCTGTGGGGGACGGCGGATCGTCCTTTGCTGCTGGTGTCCGGCGACGG
>JAFLCY010000133.1 GCA_017303485.1 Rhodobacterales bacterium | reverse complement strand
ATCGGCGGGGACAGCAGCGGTTGCGGGTCCTCGCGCAGCCGGAAGGGCGGGCGCGCCTCGGCGGACCCTGCAAGGAAGGGCGCGGCGAGGGCACCAAGGACGGCACGGCGTCCGATGAGTGTTGGCATGGGTCCGCTCTCTCCGGGAAAGGGCCCGGACCCGCAGGCAGGCTGCGGGTCCGGCCGTGCGTCAGGCCGACACCGCGAACTCGGTCATCATGCCGGTCGAAAGGTGCGGCATGTGGTGGCAATGCAGCATCCACCGCGCCGCCTCGCCCGCGTCCACCGCGACCGTCACCATGCCCATCGGCGGCACATGCACGGTGTCGCGGACCGCGCCTGCGATCCGGTCCATGCCGACACCCACTACCTGGAAGGCGTGGCCGTGCAGGTGCATCGGATGCGCCATCATCGACATGTTGTGGAACATGATCTCGACTCGGTCGCCGGATTTCGCAGTCACCGGCACATGGGACCCCCAAGTCTGGCCGTTGATCGTCCAGACATAGGGCATCATGGTGCCGCCCAGCATCAGCATCGGCTGCGAGGCTGGCGCGCGTTCGGGCAGCGGGGTGACGGCGCGCAGAGCACCCTCCTGCGCCAGATCACCGCTGAAGGCCGGATGGTCGGCCTCCGACATCTCGGCGATCCTGGTCACCGCCGCGCCCGGCGTGGCAAGGATGACACCCGTCCTTTCCTTGGCACCTTCGCGCAGGGCAAGGATCGGGAAGGCCCCGCCCTCGCCCGGCACATCCAGTTCGATATCCAGCCGCTGGCCCATTGCGACGCCAAAGCGGCTGCCGGGCAAAGGCCGCACCGGCTCGCCGTCCACCGCGACCAGCCGTCCCGGCAGCGCGCCAGTGTCGATCCAAAACACGGTGGCGGCCGCAGCGTTGATGACGCGGACGAGAACGCGGCCGCCCTTGTCGATCGGAACCACTTCGGGGTCGTCCAGCGTGCGATCATTGGCGAGATAGGCGTCGAAGTTGTAGTCGTTCAGGTCCATCGCCATGCCATCCATCCCCGGCATCGCCATCATGTCCCCCTGACCCATGCCACCCATGTCCATTCCGGAATGGTCCATGCCGCCCTGCCCCATCTGGCCATGATCCATCCCGGCCATCGAAGCGCCGCCGGTGATCTCGGCCAGCACCTCGGCAGGTGGCTTGAAGGAAAAGTCGTGCAGGAACAGCGTCACTTCCTTCCGGTCTGCCGCCACATCCTCGGCTCGCCGCACCACCAGAGGCGCGGCCAGCAGCATCATTTCATGCTCGGGGATATGGGCGTGCATCCAGTGTGTTCCGGGCCGTGCCGCGAAATCGTAGGCGCGGGATTCACCGGGTTGCAGCATCGGCATCGGCAGGTCGGGCACTCCATCCTGCGCGTTGTCGGGGATCTGACCATGCCAGTGAATAATCGTTGGCTCGGCCAGCGCGTTTGTCAAATCGACCGCGAACGCCTGGTCCGGATCGAGGACAAGGCCGGACCGGCCAGCGCCGTCCAGAAGCCCCCAGACGGTTGCGGCTTTGCCCCGCACGTCAATGGTGCGGGTGGCGGCGGTCAGCGACATTCGGCCGGACTGGGCCCGGACCCGTGCGGGAAGCATCAGTGAAGCGGCCGTGGCCGCAGAAGCGGCCAGAAAGCCGCGGCGAGAAAAGGGCGACATGCGAATTCTCCTGTATCGCGTCGTGAATTGGACAAGCGGTCCCCGGCGAATGCCGCAGCCGCAGGCTCAGATCACGGCGATCTTCGGAGGCGGACCTGGGGGCGGAATGGCCAGCGAGGCGGCAAGGATGTCGACACTAGCCTCCACATCGGAGGACCGCGCGACAGTTTCCGCAACCCGGTCCGGCGCAGGAAAGGTCGCCGCTGCGAAAAGGCAGTGCTGTTGGCAGATCAGCTGCTGTGTCAGGTCCTTCGGGCCGTCAGTCGCGGGCATGTGCGCCAGATGGCCGGCCATCGCCATCATCTGTGCATGGTCAGCCTGAGCTTGCTGCCGTTCGCCGAGAGCCAATACGGGAATGATCGCCGCAAAGACGTAGGCGGCGAGGATCAGGACATGCATGCGAAATGTGAGGAACGCCATGCTTGGGACAATTATCAGGATAGCCTGCTTCCGTCACCTGACAGTTTGGTGTCCCTGAGGGGCACTCTGATCTCTAAAGCTGCGGCATCAATGCCGAGTTTCCGAATTCCCTGCCCCACTATCGCAGAGTTTACTGGAATCCGTCGCGATTGCGCAGAACCTGCGCAAAACGCGGGACAGTGAATCGATGTGGAAACTTCTGTTCGCCATGGCGGCAATCCTTGGCCTGGCATCCTGCGGTGCCGAACCGATCTGGGCACCCGAGGAGGCCGTGGCCGCCGCCCGCTACGAGCATCCCGGCCCGACCTCGGTCACGCTCTTCACGGTCCTCTCGACACGCAGCGGAGCGGGAGCGCATGCGGGCCTGCTCATCAACGGATCGCAGCGCGTGCTGTTCGATCCGGCTGGCACCTGGCGGCATCCCCGGCTGCCCGAGCGCAACGACGTGCACTTCGGGGTCACCCCGAAGATGGTGGATTTCTACATCGACTACCATGCCCGCGAGACCTACGACGTGGTTGAACAGACTATCGAGGTATCGCCCGAGGTTGCGGCACTGATCATGCAGCGGGCAATGGCCTATGGCGCGGTGCCGAAAGCAAACTGCACCATCGCGCTGTCGCGGGTGCTGGAAGGGGTGCCCGGATTTGAAAGCCTGCCGATGACCTGGTTTCCGAAACGGATGATGGAGGGGTTTGCCGAGTTGCCGGGCGTCTCCGCACGGACGATCACCGACGACGACGCCGACGAGAACCACGGGGTTCTGCTGGTTCAAGCCGGGGACCCGCGGCTGGAGTAGCATTTCGGTGATCAGTCGCCGGGTTCATCAGACTTTGCTCGCCGATCCCCGCACTTGCAGCTATGTTTCCCGTAAAGTTCCAACGAAAGGCCGACATCATGACACTGTCCCGGCGCAAGGTTCTCGCCGCCGTTCCTTGGCTGGCCGCCATTGCGGCTACCCCAGCACTTGCCGAGGGCGACGAAGCCATCCACGTCGTCAAGGACCCCGGCTGCCCCTGCTGCAACGGGTGGATCGGACATCTGCGCGACAGCGGCTTTCGGGTATCCTTCGAGGAACGCAGCATCGAAGAGCTTGCGGCGTTCAAGCGCGAGCGTGGCATTCCGGAAAACCTCGCGTCCTGCCACACCGCCACCATCGGCGACTATACTGTCGAGGGGCACGTTCCCGCCGCCGACATCCGCCGTCTTTTGGCTGAACGACCCGTCGCCGTCGGTCTCTCCGTGCCTGGCATGCCCTACGGGTCACCCGGCATGGGACCCGAGACCGAGCGCGAAGCCTATGACGTCATCCTTGTCGGGTTGGACGGCAGCAGTAGCGTCTTCACGAGCTACCCTGCAGCCTGATCCCGTTCAGTCGTGCAAGGACTGCCCAGAACCAATGACGCCTTGCGCCATTGGTTCCCGGGTCACCAGGACAGACCGGATTCGGTTGACCTCCAGGCGTTTAGCAGTGCTTCCTTGGGTACCACACCGTCCAACGGTCTGACTGCGGCGTCGAGCCTGCGAACCGAATGATAGGCCGTCCCCGCCATTACGCCGGGCGCTGCGCCATAGGCGAGCCGGTAACGCGACACAAAACCGTCGGTTCCGTCTGCGCTGTCCCACCCATCCGGCAGTACGAACTGCCGCAAGACCGTGCTTGCCGAGGCATACGCGCGCGCGGCGTCGCTGGCCGCGGGTTCGGCGCCAATGACAATGACGACATCGGTCGGCTCGTCGGGCGTACCGAACAGTCCTTCGACCAGCCCCGCCGCATCTCGTGGCAGCGGCAGCAGTTGCACATCAACCCCACCGAGATGTCCGTCCGATGTTTCGTTGGCGTGCCCGTCCCGTTCGTCGGCCGCTAGGAGGAAACCGCGCACCGCTTCTGCCAGACTTGCGTCAACGTCCTCGCCGACGACCAGAGGGCCGACGGTGAATGAATGCGCCGAAGCAATCCCTGTCAAGGCGATCCACAAAGTGGCTGCCACGACGGAATGCCTGATCCGGCCCAAGACCGTCTCAGTGATCGTGAAAGGCCGCTGAAGTCGGAAACCGAAAGGACGCGTAAAACGGATACTCATTCGGCGGCCCGCGCGGCGGCTACCACCTCGGCAAGCTGAGCCTTCTCGACAAAGCCCGGAATCAGTTGATCACCCACCACGAATGACGGTGTGCCGTTGAAGCCGAGAGCCTCGGCCAGACGTAGCGACGTGGCGATATGTTCCTCGACTTCGGGCGATTGCATGTCGACCTTGAGCTGCTCGACATCGAGTCCGACCTCGCCCGCGATCCGCAGCACCGACTGCTCGTCCAACTTCGCCCGTGCACCCATCAGCGCATTGTGCAGTTCAGCATACTTGTTCTGCTTCCGTGCAGCCAAAGCGGCCCGCGCCGCGATCGCTGATCCTTCGCTAAGGATTGGCCATTCCCTCAGAACAAGACGGATGTTTCCGTCCTCGGCCAGCAGGGCGTCGATTTCAGGCATCGCGCGTTTGCAATAGGGACAGTTGTAATCGAAGAACTCCACCACCGTCACGTCGCCTTCCGGGTTGCCGAGGACCGGAGCGTTGGGGTCGCGCTCCAGCAGGGCGCGCTCGTCGGCCAGGGTCGCGGCAACGGCGGCAGCTTGGGCCTCTGCCTGGCGCGCCTCCAGCGTCTGGAGAGCCTCGAGCACAAGCTCCGGGTTCTCGCGCAAGGTTTCGGCGACCAGTTCCTTGATCCGATCTTCCGTAATCTCCTGCGCCAGGGTGAGGCCGGGAGCGAAAACGAGCGTGATAGCAAACAGGATTGACGTGACGCGCATGGGAAGAGCCTTGTGTGACGGATGAAGATTTTGAGTTTCAGGCGGTCTGCACCCTCTAGTCCCTGGAGAGGCAAGCGGGAATTGGGAGGTCGGTGGCCTTACTTGCGGCTTCAAGGCGAACCTGCTTCCATCTGGCTGCGTTCAGCCTGTGCGGCACGAATGCGGTCGGGCCAGGTCGACCGGATATAAGCGAGGACGGCCTCGATGTCGTCCTCGGTCAGCTCACCGCCAAACCCGGGCATGCCGGAGGTGAAGTCGACCCCCATATCGTCCAGCACCGCCTGCCCGCCGCGACGGATGTAGTCCCGCAGCATCGCGTCCCCATGGTGCCAGGTGTGGCCCGTCTCGTCGTGGGGCGGCGCGGGATAGGTGCCGTCCTCCCTCGCCGACTGCCAGTCCGGCTGCCCTTCCAGGTTGGCACCGTGACAGGACGCGCACTTGGCCGCGTAAATGACTCGCCCGTCTTCGATGTCGGGCGCATCATGGAAGAACGCTCGCGCGGGAACCGGCGGAAGAACTAGGGCGACTGCGGTCATGGCGACCCCAAGAAAGCTTCGGCAGGACACCCTTCTGAGACGGTGCATCATGTCCGGCTCACCGTGGCGGTGATGCCGTCCGGCGGCAGGATGCGTTCGGACAGCAGGGCGAGGTCCTCCCGTATGCGCGCCCTCTGCGATGCCGGATAGGCGTCCTCAGGCGGCAGGCCGCCATGCTGTGCAAACAGCATGATGTCGCGCGCAATTGGCGCCGCTGCCGTTGACCCGCCACCGCCGTGTTCCACCACGATCGTGACAGCAAAGCGGGGCGCGTCAAAGGGTGCAAAGGCCACGAACAGCGCGTGATCGCGCCGGTTCCACGGCAGCTCGTCCTGCGAGCGGACGCCTGCCGCCCGCTCGGCAGCGGTGATCGAGAAGACCTGGCTCGTTCCCGTCTTGCCGGCCATCGCCAATGTCGGATCGGCGATCCGCGAGGAATAGGCCGTCCCGCGCTCGTGGTTCGAGACCTCGAACATGCCCTGTCGCACAATGGCCAGTGCATCGGCCGACAGACCGAGCGGGGCCGGAGCAGCCGTATCCTGGTCCTGCCCGGTACGCGGTCGCACCAGTCGGGGCAACACGGCGGTCCCCGAAGCCAGTCGCGCCGTCATGGTGGCAAGCTGGATCGGCGAGGCGAGCGTGAAGCCTTGCCCAATCGAGGCATTGATGGTGTCCCCGATCAGCCAGTCCTGCCCGTACCGTTCCTGCTTCCAAGCACGCGATGGATTGTTGCCGTGCGCCATGCCGGACAGCGGAAGGTCGTACTTCTGGCCAAGCCCCAGCCGGTCGTTCATCGCGAAGATGCCGTCAATGCCGATGCGCTGCGCGACCTCGTAGAAGTAGACGTCGCAAGACTCGCGCAGCGCGCCGACCATGTTCACTCGGCCATGACCACCGCGCTTCCAGCAGTGGAACCTTCGGCCGGAGATCTCGACATAGCCATTGCAGGCGACAGTCTCTTCCGGGTCCATCAGCCCGGTTTCCAGCGCGGCCAGCGCATTCGACATCTTGATCGTCGATCCCGGCGGATAGGCCCCCTGCACCGTCTTGTCTGCAAGCGGGCGGAATTCGCTGTCACGGAGCGTGCCGTAGTCGCGGCTGGAAATCCCGCGGACGAAAAGGTTCGGATCGAAGGAGGGCGCCGAGGTGCAGCCAAGCAAATCGCCGTTTGTCACGTCCATCACGATCGCGGCAGCGCTTTGGCCTTCCAGCCGGACGCGCATGAAGTTTTGTAAATGGTGATCGAGCGTAACCTGCATATCCGGGCCAGGAGTTGCAGGATCGAGATCGAGTTCGCGCATCGTGCGGCCGGACACGTTGACCTCGACGCGGCGCGTGCCCGGCATGCCGCGCAAGGTGCGTTCGTGGATTCGCTCCACTCCTGTCTTGCCGACTTCAAAATCGGGCAGGCGGAGCAGCGGCGCATTGTCAGCCGCTTCGTTCTCCAGATCGCTGTCGCTTACCGGCCCTACATAACCGACCTGATGCGCGAAATCCGGGCCGAAAGGATAGACGCGGGAAAGGACCATCTCGGGCTGCACACCGGGAAGGACTGGTGAGTTCAGTGCCACGATCGACAATTCGTCCCAAGTGACGCGGTCCTTCACCGTTACCGGCACGAAAGCTCGAACACGGTCGATCTGCTCGTTCACCTTCGAAACAGTCTCTGCGTCGAGGCCGAGCAGCACCCGCAGCTTTTGCAGAACGTCGTCGACATCTCGGGCTTCTTCCTTTACCAGCGTGATGCGATATGCCTGCTCGTTGTCAGCAACGATCTTTCCGGCCCGGTCAAGGATGCGACCCCTGTCGGGACGTACCAGCCGCAGGCTGATTCGGTTTTCTTCGGCCAGAAGGTAGTACTGTTCAGCATCGCGGACGCCCAGTTGCCACATCCGGAAGCCCAAAACACCGACCACCGAGGACATCGCCCCACCCAGCAGGAGGGACCGCCGGGTCGTATTCTTTGCCGCGTGCGCGAGATCGCGTTCAGATCGACGCACGGCTTGCCTCCTCTCCCGGCAGTTCGGACAGGGCCTTGGCGCGGATGGTCTTTAGGTAGGCCACCGCGCGCAGACCAAAGACGACGACCACCAGCGCGACGAACCAGGGCTGAAGCGGATTCGGCGGCGGCGTTGCCTGATGGAAGCTCAGGAAATGAATGAAGAGGAAGTAGGCCACATGTGCCACGGTCAGCCACCACATCGGCAGGACGCCCATCTGCAAGAACTTCCAGCCGGACAGCCCCAGATGCCGCATCGCGAAATCGCTCGATGTTGCGGCAAGCAGCCCCACGAGGACGAGGGCCGCGATCCCGATGGCGTTGGCGAGTCCGAAACCATGCTGGAACATGACATAGGCCAGAAGTTCGGGGTGCCATTCGAACCCGAACAGCCGCATCAGATCCCATTCGACCCAACCGACAAGGACTATCGCCGCATGGACGACGGCCAAGAGGCAGCCTTGGATACCCATCTCGCGGCGGAACGGCAGCAGCGGTACCGCCGCGCGCAGGAAGCGTGTCAGCGGCCCCAACCCCATCGACAGCGAGATCAGCACAAGCGAGGCATCCCCGAAGGCGCGGTTCCAGCGGTGCATCGGGCTGAACTGCGCGTGAACCGCCGCAAAGCCCAGCACAAGCCCCGTCGCAAGGAGAGCCAAAAGCACGTGCCGAACCGGCGCCTTCCGGGCCAGCCCGCGCATCAATGATCGCAAACCAGTTGACGCTGTCACTGCGGGCCTCCCGTCAAGTGAGTTTCAACGCCGCCGACAATCTGAAGGTCAGATCGGGACTCGCGAAATGCCTGCCAGGTGCGAAAGGCAGCAAAGCCCATGACGATGGCCCCGGCTGCCGCGAGCCAAGGTCGGACCGGATCGAACCAGGCGAGCAGCGCCGGACCACCGAAGATCAGCATCAGGACCTTGTTGCAGGTCGGACAGGCGATGCCGAGGAAACTCGCAAGACCGCCTGCCCCGGACGTCCCCAGTCTGCATCGGGGAACCCAGAGCGCCACTGTCACTCCAGCCAAGAGTGCCGTCAGGACGGTGGCCACGAACTCCCACGGGCCAACCGGGGTCATGCGGACAAAGACGGGGTTCGCCCAGACCGCGGTCACCGTCCCGAGAACGGCGAACAGCGCGATGCCGACAGCGATGCCGCGAATGCCCCGGTGAAGGGTGTCACCGTACCTTGCTTGTTGTGTCGGTCCGTCACTTTGCATCAAATTCAACCTCTGCACGATCCTCGCCAAAGCCAACACTGACCACCCAACGTCCAGCCATTGGCAACTTGAGATTTGCTCGCCAGACCCCGGCCTCGACTAACTGAAGCGGCGGATCAAAGCCGTCCATATGCATCTCCAACATCGCGAAGTTCACGTCCGGCCTCATGGCAGCAGATTCGATGGCATCGGCATCCGGTGTGAACTGGATCTCGAGGCGGACATCCCGGTTTCCGAGCGCATAGACCTGGACGTCGATCCGACCATCCGGAAGGACTTCCGACACTTCGGCCGTCGGCACGTCCCGATCCGCAACGGTGTCTCGCGGATCGAGCGTGCGCACCGTCGCCCAGATGAACGCGGCCACAAGGGCAAAGACGCCCAGAGCAAGCGCCACTGCGAGCACTCTAGTTCTCATTGCCCATCTCCATTTGCGAGTGGTCCATTCCCGCCATCGGGGTCTCCGTGACAGGAGGAGCGGGTTCCGGAATGTCCCCGCTGCCGGCGGGATCGAGCAGGTAGGTCGCGATGGCTTCGCGGTCGGCGTCGGTCAGGTACGAGGTGCCCTCGGCCACGACCTCGGCCATGCTGCCGCCAAAAACATCCCCGTTGGGCAGCAGGCCCGTCTGCAGGGCATAGGCCATATTTGCGACCGTCCAACCGCGTTCGAGGAGATCGGCTGTCAGGATCGACGGTGCCTTGCTGCCGCCGGGAAGGCTGTCGTTTCCGGCGAACCGGGCGGAGTCGTCCAAGCCGCCCGCAAGCGTTCGGCCGGTATGACAGGCCGCGCAATGCGCCGCCCCTTCGACCAGCAAACGCCCGCGGTTCCATGGCGATGATGTGCCCATCAGCGCATCCGTCTTCGGCGCGTCGAGGTAGGCGGCGCGCCAGAGCTTCAGGCCCGAGCGGAAATTGAACGGAAACCCGACATCATGCG
>JAFLCY010000013.1 GCA_017303485.1 Rhodobacterales bacterium | reverse complement strand
CCTGCTTGGATCAGAGGAAGTCGGCCCCTGTCTGGTCGAGGATGCGGCGCATCGCGCGCTCTACATCTTCAACCATTTCGAATATGACAGCGACACGCTGAAGCAGGAGTACGACCGCGACGTCGCCAATGGCACGCCGATCAACGTGCCCCTGAATTACTACCCCGACGACGACCCCTCGCGTCCGCCGCTGAACCGCTGGAGAAGCCACGCCCATCTGCTTTACGGCAACTGGATCAACGAGATCTATCAGTCCACGCCCTATGACCTGGACGAGATCGGCCGCTGATCGGGACGGGACCGTCGCCCGCATTGCGGCCCGTCTGCCCAAGCGCCATACTGCACGAAACCGGGGAGACCAGCATGACCCTACCATTCGACGGCGCCATCAGCCGCTATTTCCGCGAAGGCGCTCCGAAAGCCGTGCGCAAGGCGATCGAGGAGGCGGGAAAGGATGACATCCTCACCAAATCCTATCCCTATCGGGAAGAGATCAAGGGCAAGGATTATAACAGGCAGATGGAGGCGCTGCAGGTCGAGCTGGCAAAGATGCAGGCCGCGATCAAGGCCACAGGCCAGCGGCTGATCGTCGTCTTCGAGGGCCGAGACGCCGCCGGCAAGGGCGGCACGATCAAGGCGGTGACCGAGAACATGAACCCGCGCCAGGCCTTTGTCGTGGCCTTGCCGAAACCCTCGGAGCGGGAAAGCCAGCAATGGTATTTCCAGCGCTATGTCGACTGGTTCCCTGCCAAGGGCGAGGTCGCGCTGTACGACCGCAGCTGGTACAATCGGGCGATGATCGAGCATGTCTTCGGCTTCTGCACGCCCGACCAGCGCGAGAAATTCTTCCGCCAGCTTCCCGAGTTCGAGCAGATGATCGTCGATGAAGGCATCATCTTCCTGAAAATCTGGCTGGAGGTCGGCCGCGCCGAGCAGCTGAAACGCTTCCTCGACCGCGAGGGCGACCTGTTGAAGCAATGGAAGCTGTCCCAGATCGACGTCGATGGGCTGGCGAAATGGGACGACTATTGCAAGGCCATCGACGAGACGATGGAGCGGACCCATTTCAAGCACGCGCCCTGGACGGTGATCCTGTCCGACGACAAGAAACGCGCGCGGCTTGCGGCGCTGCAGACGATCCTTGGCGCTGTCGACTACGCGGGCAAGGACAAGGCGGCCATCGGCAAGATCGACGACAAGATCTGCGGCGGGCCGAAACTCCGGCCGAAGGACTGACCTTGAAGCGGGGCTACCACCACGGCAACCTCCGGCAGGCGCTGGTCGAGGCGGCGCTGGACCTGATCGCCGAAAAGGGGCCGCAGGGCTTCACCCTGTCGGAGGCGGCGAAGGCCGCCGACGTGACCCCGGCGGCGGTCTACCGGCATTTCGCGGGACGGGACGACCTTCTGGCCGAGGTGGCGCGGCAGGGCTTCGACATCTTCGCAGCACTTCTGGAATATGCCTTCGACGAGGGGCGGCCCTCGCCGCTGGCGGCTTTCGAGGCGACGGGGCGGGCCTACCTCGCCTTCGCCCGCAAATATCCCGGCCATTACCAGGCGATGTTCGAGAGCGGCCTCCAGCCGGGCAAGCACCCGGATCTCGCCCAGGTCTCGGCCAAGGCGCGGGACACGATGGACCGGGCGGCGGAGGGGCTGGCGCGGGCGCTGCCCGAAAGCCGGCGGCCACCGGCCCGGATGATCTCGGCCCATGTCTGGGCGGTGAGTCACGGGGTGGTGGAACTGTACCTGCGGGGCAATGGCGGGCCGCAGCCCTGGCCGCCGGAGGACCTGCTGGAGACGGCAATCGGCATCTACCTGCGGGGACTGGGCCTCTTGTCGCCGGATCGGTGAGACGGGCCGCCCGCGGTCTTTGAGAGCAGCTCATCGTGAACTTCGTCATTCCTCGCGGGCGGCACCCGCCGACGAGGAGACGAAGTCGAACGAGGAGGAAGCCTCAGCGGAACAGCACCAGCGCCGAGGGGCTCCAGGCCACGCGGACCTTTTCGCCAACGTCCAGCACCGGACGGCCCGGGACGTTGCGCATCGACAAGCGGACTTCGACATCGGTGCCGCCAAGGTAGACGTCGTAATAGGTCATGTCGCCGAAGTAGATCACTTCGTCGATCAGGCCTTCCGTCTCGCGCTCTTGCGCCTTCTGGTCATCGTAGAGCAGCGTCAGCGTTTCGGGGCGCAATCCCACGACCGGGGTTTCGCCCTTGGCCGGGGGGGCCATCGACGCATCAATCGTCACGCGGCCCAGCCCCTTGGCATCGACCTCGACCTTGTCACCGCTTTCCGACAGGACGGTCGCCGGGATGAAGTTCATCGTCCCGATGAAATCCGCGACCTTCTTCGAATTCGGGCGGCGGTACAGCGTCTCGGGGTCGGCCAGTTGCGCGATCTCTCCCTCGAACATCACGGCGATGCGGTCGGACATGACCAGCGCCTCTTCCTGGTCGTGGGTGACCAGGATGAAGGTGATGCCGACCTGGCGTTGCAGCTTGATCAGTTCCACCTGCATATGCTCGCGCATCTTCTTGTCGAGCGCGGACAAGGGTTCGTCGAGGAGCAGCACCTTCGGCTTCAGGATCAGCGCCCGCGCCAGCGCGACACGTTGCCGCTGGCCGCCCGACAGCGCATGCGCCGCCCGCTTGCCAAAGCCTTTCAGACCGACCATTTCCAGCGCCTCGGCGACGGCCTTTGCCTTTTCCTCCTTCGAGCGCGGGTCCTTGCGCAGACCGAAGCCCACGTTCTCCTCGACGCTCATATGCGGAAAGATCGCGTAGCTCTGGAACACCATGTTCGTCGGGCGCGCGTTCGCCGCTATGGAAACGGTGTCCTTGCCGTCGATCATGATCACGCCCGAGGAGATGTCCTCGAACCCGGCGATGGTGCGCAGGAGCGTGGTCTTGCCGCAGCCGGAGGGGCCAAGGAGCGAGAAGAACTCCCCCGCCTTGATCGTGCCGTTGATCCCGCGCAGCGCGTGGTAATCGCCGTAGTATTTGTGGACGTCCTTGAACTCGATCATGGTCGGACGGTCGTCGGAAAAGGTCACAGGAAGCCTCCGGAATCTTTGCCACCCGCCTTGGCGATGCCGCGGCGGCGCATGTACTCGGCGAAACCGAGCAGGATGATCGAGAAACAGACAAGCACGGTCCCGAGTGCCAGCATCGAGGGCACCTTGGCGGGAAAGCGGAACTGGCCGAAGATGTAGACCGACAGGATTGGCTGCCCCGAACCGAGGAAGTTCGAGATGATGAATTCGTCGAACGAGATGGTGAAGCAGATCAGGAAGGCGGCCATGATCCCCGGCATCACCAAGGGCAGGACGATCAGCCGGAAGGTCGACCAGGCGGTTTCACCAAGGTCCATCGCCGCCTCTTCCAGCGAGCGGTCAAGCGACTGGAAGGCCGACGTCAGGATCGCCACCGCGAAGGGCGTGGTGATCAGCACCTGGCCGATGATCACGGTGAACAGGGACAGCGGCACGTTCAGCGACAAAAGCACCACGAGGAGCGCCATCGCTACGATCATCTCGGGCAGCACCAGCGGCAGCATGATCAGCCCCATGATCGGCGCCTTGCCGGGGAAGCGGTAGCGGACGGAGGCGCGGGCCGCGAAGATGCCCAGGACGGTAGAGAGCGAGGCCACCGACAGCGCGATGATCAGGCTGTTCTTGGCGGCGATGCGCAGGTTCACGTCGCCCCACATCTCGCGGAACCAGCCGAAGGTGAAGCCGGTCAGCGGGAAGGCCACGACCTTCGAGTCGTTGAAGGCGAAGATCGGCAAAAGGATGATCGGGCTGTAGAGGAAGAGGAGGTAGAACAGCGTGTAGCTGCGCAGGAACGGGGCCTTCTTCATTTCTGGCCTCCGATGAAGCGCTTGTTCAACAGGACGAAGGCCACCGAAACGATACCCACCATCAGCATCGAGACCACCGCGAAGGCCGAGCCCTGCGGGAAGTCCTGCAGCTTCAGAAGCTGGGTCTCGATGAAGTTGGCGATCATCGGCTGCTTGCCGTCGCCCACCAGTTTCGGGGTGACATAGTCGCCGACCGTCGGGATGAAGACGATGAGCGAGGAGGCGATCACCCCCGGCATCGACAGGGGCAGCGTCACCCGCAGGAAGGTGATCCAGCGGCTTTCGCCAAGGTCCTGCCCGGCCTCCAGGAGCGAACGGTCGACCTTTTCCAGGCTGACAAAGATCGGCAGCACCGCGAAGGGGGCGTAGGCATGGGCCAGAACGAAGATGATCGCCGGAATGCCGTAGCTGGAGAAGTTGAGCTGGGTGTCCATGATGCCAAGCGACATCAGCGTCTTGTCCAAGACCCCGTCATACCCGAGGATCACGAACCACAGGCTGACCCGGATGATGTAGCTGGTCCAGAATGGGATGGTGATCAGGAACAGCCACAGGCTTTTCCGTTCCGGCCTGATGTGGAAGCTTACGAAATAGGCGACCGGATAGGCCAGGAGGACGGTGATCGCCGTCACGCACAAGGCCACCATCAGCGACTTGAAAAGAAGGTAGGCGTAGACCGATTTCGAGGCGAGTTCGGTATAATTCTCCAGCGTCAGCGGCAAGGAGACATTGCCGCGCCCGCCGGTCATCACCGAGTAGACCACCACGGTGGCAAGCGGCGCTGCAAGAAGAAGAATCACATAGATTGCTGTTGGTGAGATCAGCTTGAGGCCGGTCCGGGCCTCGGAACTTGGCGTTGCAGCCATCTTGCCCCCTGTTCGGCTGTGCTTCGGCAGCCTTGTAATTTGATCAAATCTAGACCGAACTACAGCGTTTAGGCAAGAGGGCAATTAATTCCTGAAGAAATCAAGCCCGGAGGCGGGTGGGACAGGTGCCCTTGTCCCTCCCTTTCAGGGATCAGCCGGCGACGCGTTCGATAGCAATCGCCCGCTTCTTCAACTCGTCATACAGCGTCGGAACGATGCGGATCGCGCCGACGGCGACGCGCAGGGCTTCGCTGATGCGCGCTTCCGAAGGGTCGTTGGAGGCGACCCGCCAGATCATGCGGCGGGTGACGCCGTCATCATAGACGATTTCGGTCGCACCCTGGCGTGTCTTGCGCCAACCAAGAAAATCCGCGCCGCCATGCGGCGCGTGAAAGGCATGTTGCAGTCCCATTTTTCGGGCTCTCTTTTTGTCTGCTCGTGCGCGGAATCTCCGCCAGCAGCAGCCCTTCGGTCAACTGTTTGATAAATCAATTCTTCGGCAACGAGTCTCTTCTGCAACAGGTCGGGATTTCCCTACACCAGGAGGTCCGAGGGCGGCCGGGCCAGAAGGTCAGCCAGCGTTCGCACCGCCGTCTCGAAGGTCTCGCGCGGAAGGCTGGCGGCAATCGCGAAGCGGACGGCATTCGGGGCGCGGCCATGGACAAGGGCATATTCGTCCGCCGAGCGGACAAGAACCCCCCGCGCCTCGGCCGTGCGCAGGAAGGTCGAGGCGCGCCAGCCGACCGGCAGGCGCAGCCAGGCAAAGGGCACCCCGGGCTGCCAGCCAAGGTCGAAAGCGCCCAGATGATTGACCAGGATCTGCTGGCGGGCGGCGAATTCGGTCTGGACGCTCTCGCGGATGCGCGCCGCCGCGCCTGACTGGAACAGCCGAAGCATCAGATCGGCCACCGGGCGCGACAAGGCGAAGAACCCGTGCTGCGCGGTCAGCCGCCCGGCCTCGCCCATCCCCGCGGGGCAGATGACATAGCCGAAACGCAGCGCGGCGGAGATGGTCTTGGAGACCGAGCCCACCAGCCAGACCCGTTCCGGCGCCAAAGCGCGCAAGGAGGGGATGTCGGAGGCTGCGACCGAATAGCAGTCGTCCTCAAGAATCTGCAGGTCATAGGCGCGCGCAATCTCGGCGATTTCCTGCCGGCGTTTCACCGGCATCCGTCCGGTCGTCGGGTTCTGCGCCTCGGTCGTCAGGCACAACACCTGCGCACCGTGACGGCGGCAGGCGGCTTCCAGTGCGGCAGGAACGATGCCATGTTCGTCGATCTCGACCGGCACCACCTCGGCTCGGGCGGCGCGGGCAGCATAGCGGAAGCCGGGATAGGCCAGTTCCTCGATCAGCACGACCGGACGTTCGCCCCTCAGGCAGCAGTCGAAGATCAGGTGGATCGCGTTCTGCCCGCCATGGGTCAGCGCCACATCCTCCGGGCCGATGGGGCCAAGGATGCGGTCGCCCATCCAGGCAACGACCTCGACCCGCAGAGCCGCCTCGCCGGTCTGGCTGGTATAGTCTAGCCAGCCGTGATGGGTACTTTCTGCCATCTCCAGCAACGCCTGGCGGAACGCATCGCCCTGCCCCATGTCGGGAACCTGCGGGGCACGCAGGTCGATCAATCCGGTCGTGCCGCCGGTGACACGCTCGGCATACAAGGGTTGGGTCGGTCCAAAGCGCGGTGATTGTGCTGCTACAAATGTTCCCCGTCCCACAGTCGCTGCCAGCAGCCCTTCCTGTGTTGCCAATTGATAGGCCCGCGCGACCGTACCGGGCGTCAATTGCAGCCGCCAGGCCAGGTCACGCACCGTCGGAAGCTGGGAATTCGCGGGAAGATCGCCGCTTCTGATCGATTCCCGCAGGGCGCGGGACAGAGCCAGATACTTCGGACCTGGGAATTGAGTCAGATCTGGCGACCAACTTGTATCAGTCACAATAAACCTCTGGCGACTCATTGCGGGACATTGATACAATAGATCTACCTTGGAAGGCAAATTGTATCAACACAAATCGAAGGAGGCAGCGATGCCCCAGGTCAGAATCGAAACCCTTCCCCTGCGTGCCCGCCCCGGCGTCGTTGCGCGCCTGATCCAGACCGTGACCATCCTCGTCACCCGCCGCCGTGATCGCCAGCGCCTCGGCCGCCTTGATGCGCATCTTCTGCGTGACATCGGCCTTGATGCGCAGGACGCGCGCCGCGAGAGCGACAAGCCGTTCTGGCAGCCCTGATCCATTCCCCGAGCGTTCTTTCGCTCTTACCCCTGACTGGGCCGGGTTAATCCCGGCCTATTTTTTTGTCCTGACACAAAGCAAAAGGCCCGCCGGATGGGCGGGCCTTTCGGATCGGATTTCGAAGGATCAGCGCTTCGAGAACTGGAACGAGCGGCGGGCCTTCGGCTTGCCGTACTTCTTCCGTTCGACGACGCGGCTGTCGCGGGTCAGGAAGCCTGCCGCTTTCAGCGCACCGCGCAGGGCGGGCTCATAAAGCTGCAGCGCCTTCGAGATGCCGTGCTTCACCGCACCGGCCTGGCCCGAGAGCCCGCCACCGGCGACGGTCGCGTAGACGTCGAACTGGCCTTCCACGTTGGCAACGGTGAAGGGCTGCTTCAGGATCATCTGCAGCACGGGACGGGCGAAGTAGACCGCCATTTCCTTGCCGTTGACCACGACCTTGCCCGAACCGGGCTTGACCCAGACGCGGGCGACCGCGTCCTTGCGCTTGCCGGTGGCATAGGAGCGGCCCAGCTTGTCGCGGACGGGAACGCGCGGAGCGGCTTCGACAGCGGCGGGTGCCGAGCCGACAGCCGATTTCAGGTCATCGAGAGATTTGATATCGGCCATGATCACGCGCTCCGGGTGTTCTTCGGGTTCAGGACCTTGAGGTCCAGAACGGTCGGCTGCTGCGCCTCATGCGGATGGGCGGCGCCGGCATAGACGCGCAGGTTCGACATCTGCTGACGGCCCAGACGGTTGCGGGTGATCATCCGCTCGACAGCCTTTTCCACCACGCGCTCGGGGTGGTTGCCTTCCAGCACCTGCCGCGCGGTGCGCTGCTTGATGCCGCCCGGGTGGCCGGTGTGCCAGTAATAGACCTTGTCGTTGCGCTTGTTGCCGGTCATCTGCACCTTGTCGGCGTTGATGACGATGACATTGTCACCCATGTCCATGTGGGGGGTGAAGGTCGGCTTGTTCTTGCCGCGCAGGATGTTGGCGACGATCGTGGCGAGGCGGCCCAGAACGACGCCCTCGGCGTCGATCAGGATCCACTTCTTCTCGATGTCCGCCGGAGTAGCGGTGAAGGTTTTCATCGTGGTTCCCAACGAATAAGGGGGCACCACTGCCCCCGGAATCTCGGATGCGGGCTTATCGCCGAAGGCCGATGCAGCGTCAAGCGGCAGAAGCAAGATTTAATCAAGTAATTTCAATACCTTGTTCAAGCGGTATTATATTACCCCACACTTTCCCCTTGCTCTTTTCCCAAATACTCCCGCCGGAGGCCCTTCACCCGAGCCGGTTGGCCAGAGGCCAGAGGCGAGACGGGGAACTTGCGGCGCAAGCCGCTCCGTTCTCTTACCGCAGTTTCGGTGGGCGCGAGGGATCCATGCCGGGGGCTGCCGGGGTCAGATCCTGCACCTCGGGCGCGGGCAGGTCGAAGCGCAGGGCCACCCGCGCCATTGCCTCTGCCGCCGGAGAGTCCGAGGCCAGGAAGACCACGTCCAGCTCACCCGCCTCGACGCCAGAGAAGACCAGCGCCTCGCGCATCGCGCGGGCCAGCGCGGAATCGGCGCCCTCCGCCGCATCGAGCAGAGCCAGAAGATGCCCCCGCCGCCCGCCCTTGTAGACCACCCCCGCCAGAAGCGCCGCCGTGGCAAGCCCGCCAGCCCGCGCCAGCTTGCCGTCAAGTGCGGCAACCACCGCCTCGGGCACCGAGGGTGGATGGAATGCTTCCGGCAGCGCCTCCACCTCCTCCGGTGTGCCATCCAGCGTTTCGGCCAGCCAGTCCATCGCTTCGGGCGGCAAGAGCATCGACGAGGGCGCGACGCCCAGGTTCACGCCTATCCCGATGCCCTGCCCCTTCAAGAGCCCCGCGATCACCCGGCCCGGCAATGCCGCATAGGGCGCGATCCCGCCGGCAAAGCTCGCCAGCCGCTCCTCGCGGTCGAAGACCAGCACCACCGGCCCGTCCTCCAGCTCGAACACCCTCGGCTCCAGCCGATCGCCCTCGGCTTCGCGGTCCAGAAGCAGCACCAATTCGCCATCCGCCAGCCGCTCGAAGAAGCGCAGGCGCAGCGCCTCGTTCTCCGGGTCGGCCGAGACCGCGGCATGGGCGGCGTCAAGCAAAGTCACGATCTCAGTCATCCATCACCTCCCGCACCCGGGCACGCAGGGCCGGAAGCAGCTCGGCCTCGAACCAGGGGTTGCGTTTCAGCCATGCCGTATTCCGCCAGGACGGATGCGGCAAGGGAAAGACGCCCGCCGCCGCCAGACCGCGCCATTCGGCCACGGCGGCGGTGACATCCTTCGCGCCAAGTTGCCAGCGGATCGCGGCTCCCCCCACCAGCAAGGTCAGGCGGACCGGGCCGAGGGCAGCCATCACCCGGTCCCGCCAGGTCTGCGCGCAGATCGGCGGCGGTGGCAGGTCGGCGCCTTTCGCATCGTAGCCGGGAAAGCAGAAGGCCATCGGCACGATGGCAACGCGGTCTCGGTCGTAGAACTCGGCCTCCGTGATCCCCATCCAGTCGCGCAGGCGGTCACCCGAACGGTCGGTGAAGGGGCGCCCGCTCTCATGGACCCGCAGGCCCGGGGCCTGCCCCGCGACCAGAATGTGCGCGCCAGGGCGGAACCAGACGACAGGGCGCGGCTCATGCGCCGTCGCCGTGGCTTCAAACCGCCCTGCACACAAACGGCAGGCGGTGATCTCCTCGACCAGTCCCATGCGGCCAGACTGCCCCTGCCCCGAAATGGCTGCAACCGGCATTTGCGGCTCCGGCCACCCCCGCCCGGTCCTGCCCGTCCAGGCAAGGCCCCCATTGCGGCAGGCCGAAAACACGGTCAAATGGGGCCAGGTCCTATAGCCCGGTCTGCCCGATGTACCGTATCGCATCCTTCGTGCCCCGTTTCGCCAAGGCGCTTCTTGGCGGCGCGGTCCTGGCCTCGGCCTGGGTCAACCTTGCGCCTGCAAGCTACTATGACAGCGTCGAATTTCGGCTCCTGGACCTTGATCTGCCGGGGTGGATCACTGCCCTGCCCTTCAGCCTTACCCCGCAGAACATCGTGTCCGACGGGTTGATGTCGCTGTTCCTGTTCCTCATCGGCAAGGAATTGTGGGAGGCGCTGACACTGGAACGCGGCGCGTTGAAGGGACGGCAGGCGCTTCTGCCCGCCGGGTTGACGCTGGGCGGGATGGTCGGCGCGGGGATGGTCTGGGTGCTGGTGGGCAGCCTGGTCGAGACCGCCGAGGAAGCAAGCTTCGCCGTCGGCTGGCAGGTTCCGCTGGGATCGGATGTGGTCCTCTGCTTCTTGGTCGGACGGGCGGCTTTCGGACCAGGGCACCCGGCGCTGCATCTTCTGCTCCTTCTCAGCATCGCGACCGACATCCTGGCCCTGCTCGTCACCGGGCTGACCCATCCCGACGTCTCGCTGCGGCTGGCCTGGCTGCTGCTTCCCCTCGCCGCCGCACTGGTGACCTGGGTGCTGTTCGGGCGCCCGCCTGCCCCCGGCGCGGCCGAGCGCCAGCGCCGCGCGGGCCAGCATCTTCTGCCCTATGTGACCGCCGGGATTCTGTCCTGGATCGGCGTCGCCGCGTCCGGGCTGCCGCCCGCACTCGGCCTCCTGCCGGTCATCCCGGCCATCGCGCATGCCGACCGCAGCTTCGGCCTTTTCGCCGAAGCCGAGGCCGCGCTGCACGATCCGTTGAACCGCCTCAGCCATGCGCTCGTCTGGCCGCTGACGTTGATCCTCTTCCTCTTCGGTCTGACCCATGGCGGCATCGACCTGATGGCCTTCGCGCCGACCACGGTGACGGTGCTGGTGGCGCTCTGGCTTGGCCGTCCGCTGGGGATGCTGGTCATCGGGCTTGGCCTTGCCGCCGTCCTGGGCCTGCGGCTGCCGCAAGGTGTGACCCTGCGCGATATCGTGAGAATCGCTGTCGTGATGGCCATGGGCTTCACGGTGCCCATCCTCAGCCTGGAAACCGCGCTTCCCGGCGGCGCGATGCAGGAGGCCGCGCGCCTTGGCCTTGCGATCAGCCTTCTCGCCGGACCGCTTGCGCTGCTTCTGCATCGCTCGCCGGGCGAACGCACAGCTTCGTGAACCTTGCGCCTCTGACCGCCAATGCCCGGCTGCGGCCCTTTGAAAGCCACAAACCGGATGTTAACGATAGGGCCGTAGGCATAACGAAGACGCCCAGCGAACGGGCGCCGAGGCTTGTATGATCGAGTTCCGAAACGTGTCGAAGTCGTTCTGGACCGGGACGCAGCGCAAGGTGATCCTTGACCGCGCCTCGTTCCGGGTCGATCTCGGCAATTCGCTTGGCATCCTCGCCCCGAACGGCGCCGGAAAGACCACGATCATCAACATGATGGCGGGTCTTGAAAAGCCGGACGAAGGTACTGTCCGCAAGACCTCTCGGGTATCGTTCCCGCTGGGCTTCATGGGTGGCGTGAACGGCAAGCACTCCGCCAAGGAAAATTGTCGTTACATCGCCCGGCTCTATGGCCTCGACCCCGACTATGTCGAAAGCTTCTGCCGCTGGGTCTGCGGCCTGGGCGAATATTTCGATCAGCCGCTGTCGGTCTACTCCTCCGGCATGCGCTCGCGGTTCTCATTCTCGCTGTTGCTTTCGATCGAGTTCGACATCTACCTGATCGACGAAGGAATGCCCTCCTCGACCGATGTCGAGTTCAACCGCAAGGCCGGCAATATCCTGCAGGAACGCCTGCGCAACTCGACCGTTGTCATCGTCTCGCACTCGCCCAGGACGCTGGAGAAATTCTGCCGCTCTGCCGCGGTGCTGAAGAATGGCCGGCTCTACCAGTTCGAGACCCTCGAAGAAGCGAAGCGCCTCTATGACTACGAATCCTAAGGCCGCCCGTTACAACACCCGCCGGGTCGAGCGGCCGGAGCCCCCCGAGGCGCCGGGCGGCAGCGGCCTTCTGTTCGACAACCAGGACGACGGCTTTGGAAACCTCGATTTCCGCGCCCCGCAGGACAAGGCGGCCATGCCCGTGGCCGAAGCGCCGGTGGTCCTGACCGAACCCGGCCAGACGCCTGCCGATCCGCCGACCCCGGCCGCGCGGGCAACGTCGCCGGAAGAGATCGAAGCCGCGAACAAAGCCATCGCCGCCGAGGGGCTCACGGCACGTCAGTTGCGCCGCGCCGCGATGATCGCGCAAAAACACCGCCTGGAGGCAACGTCCGAATACGATGCCGTCCGGCTTCTGCGCGAGGCGGGCGTGGATCCGTTCTCGCGGGCCTCCATTCTGCGCATCGTCAGCCCGGAGGCCGAAGTGCCCGCAATTCCCTCCGCAGGCGCGGCTACGGACCCCGTCGTTTCCCCCATCCCGGCCGGACGCGAACTTGCGCGCCTGCCCGGCGACGGCGCGCAATTGCCGACGAAGATAAAGCCTGCGAAGCTGCCCTCGACAGAACAGCGCGCCGAGGTGAACCAGGCGGCCGAAATCCTGCGCATGCAGCAGGACATCGCCCGGCGGCGGCGGCGGCGGCTTGCGCTTTTGGCGGCACGGCTTTTCGCCTTCGTCCTGATGCCCACCTTCCTGGCCGGCTGGTACTTCTACATGGTCGCGACGCCGATGTATTCGGTGCGGACCGAGTTCGTGATCCAGCAGGCCGGTCCGTCCGGGGGCGGCGGCAGTCTGGGCGGGCTGTTCAGCGGCACGGCCTTCGCCACCTCGCAGGATTCCATTGCCGTCCAGGGCTACCTGCAATCGCGCGAGGCGATGGGACGCCTGGACGAGGACCTGGGCTTCCGCGCGCATTTCCAGGACGAAAGGATCGACCCGCTGCAAAGACTGGCCAAGGACGCCAGCCTGGAAGCGGCCTACAAGGTCTACAAGAAGTTCCTGAAAATCTCCTTCGACACCACCGAGGGCGTCATCCGGATGGACGTCATTGCCGCCGATCCCGAGGTCGCGGCGAACTGGTCCAAGCAGCTGGTCACCTATGCCGAAGGTCAGGTCGATCACCTTACGCAGCGGCTGCGCGAAGACCAGATGAAGGATGCCCAGGCCGGCTACGATTCCGCACAGGCCGAACTGACCGCTTCGCAGCGCAAGCTCATAGATCTGCAGGAGAAATTCAAGACGATCTCCAGCGATGCCGAAGTCGCTCTGATCGTCAGCCAGATCGGCGGGCTTGAACAGCAGATCACCCAGGAACGGCTGTCGCTGGCGCAGATGGAAGCCAATCCTGAGCCGAACCAGGCCCGGATGGAACCGATCAAGCGCCGGATCGCGACGCTTGAGGCGCAGATCGACGAACTGCGCGCCAAGATGACCGAAGACACACCCGACGCGACCAGCCTGGCCGAAGTGCAGGGCGAGCTTCTGGTTGCCCAGGCCGACCTGCAGACCCGGCAGATGCTGCTGGCCCAGGCCCTGCAGTCGATGGAAACGTCACGGATCGAGGCCAACCGCCAGGTCCGCTATCTGTCGCTCTCGGTCAGCCCGATCCCGCCCGACGAGCCGACCTATCCCCGTGCCTTCGAGAACACGATGGTGACCATGTTGATCATGCTGGGGATATACCTCATGGTCTCGATGACCGCCTCGATCCTGCGGGAACAGGTCTCGTCATAAGGACATGCGCATGAAGGATGTGACGATCGGCGGGCTGACCGTCGGCAACGACCGGCCGCTTCTGGTCATCGCGGGGCCATGCCAGCTGGAAAGCCTGGACCATGCGCAGATGATCGCGGGCGCGATGGCGGCGGCCTGTGCGGCGGCGGGGGCACAATATGTGTTCAAGGCCAGCTACGACAAGGCCAACCGCACCTCGCTGTCGGGCAAGCGCGGCATGGGGATGGAGGCGGGCCTGCAGGTGCTGGAGGCCGTGCGCGCCATGGGAATGCCGGTCCTGACCGACGTCCATGACGCGGGCCAGGCGCGTGAGGCGGCGCAGGTGGTCGACGTGATCCAGATCCCCGCCTTCCTCAGCCGCCAGACCGATCTTCTGCTGGCCGCCGGAGAGACCGGGGCGGTGGTGAATGTGAAGAAGGGCCAGTTCCTCGCGCCCTGGGACATGGCGAACGTGGCCGACAAGGTGGCCTCGACAGGGAATGAGCGGATTCTCCTGACCGAACGCGGCGTCAGCTTCGGCTACAACACGCTGGTCGCCGACATGCGCAGCCTGCCGATCATGGCGCGGACCGGCTGGCCGGTGATCATGGACGCGACCCATTCGGTGCAGCAGCCGGGTGGGCAGGGCAATTCCTCGGGCGGCCAGCGCGAGTTTGCCCCCGTCATGGCGCGCACTGCCGTTTCGTTGGGGATCGCCGGGGTGTTCATCGAAACCCACGAAGATCCCGACCGCGCGCCCTCGGACGGGCCGAACATGATCCCCCTCTCCCGGATGCCCGCGCTGGTCGACAGCCTGATGCGGTTCGACCGGCTGGCAAAGGCTGATCCCTTGCGGGTGTGATCGCTTAGAAAGTGGCTCCGGGTCAAGTCGTTGGTGTTTCGCCACTTTTTGGTGGCGGCAGAATGTTCTATGCTATCGAGAATTTTAGCTTTCTCGGAGATATGATCTGATGCCGCTTACTTTCTCAGGCCAACAGGGTGCAACGGAACAATTCGAGCTATTATTGGAAGCATTTGACGGTGACCTTAGGGTAGTAGTCGTAACATCATCAGAAGCTATACAAGACTACAAGCTTGATCGCGTTCGTCAGAAGGCGTCCATCAAGTACGATGCGGGGCAGCTGGATAGTCAAGGAAGAGTAGTCGTTCACACCTCTGACTTTTGATCGATGAAGTTGCCGCAGTCGAAGGACTGAACCATGCACTTCAAGACCATTGATGCCTATCACGCGGCCCAAGCCCCCGAGGACAGGGCGATCTGCGATGCCCTGCGCATCGCGATAGACCGCGCCCTGCCCGATGCCGAAGCGAAGATCTGGCACGCGCACCCGGTCTGGTTCCTCAACGACAATCCGATCACCGGCTATTCGAAGCTCAAGTCCTGCATCCGGCTCTTGTTCTGGAGCGGTCAGTCCTTTGCCGCCCCCGGCCTGCATCCCGAAGGCAGCTTCAAGGCCGCCGAGGCGCGCTATCACTCTGCTGCCGAGATCGACCCGGTCGCCCTCGACCTCTGGCTCGCGGAGGCGCGGGTGGTGCAATACGACTACAAGAACATCATCCGGAACAAGGGACGGCTCGACCGGCTGGATTGAAATGCAAACCGGTGCCGGTCAATAGTTTAACATTCACAGGCAACTCCCTGATAAAACTTTCTTTTCCAGATTGGGTCCGGGTGGGGAATAGATACTTCAAAGCTGGCAACCTGCCCGGCGTCCGTTCAGATCGCCTGCCCCGCCGCCCAGCCCGACGACCAGGCCCACTGGAAATTGTACCCCCCGAGCCAGCCGGTCACGTCGACCACCTCGCCCACGAAATAGAGCCCCGGGACACCTTTGGCCTCCATCGTCCGCCCGTCCAGCGCCCGGGTGTCGACGCCGCCCAGCGTGACTTCCGCCGTCCGGTAGCCCTCGGAGCCGACCGGCACCAGCCGCCAGTCCCGCACCCCTGCCGCCACCCGGTCCAGAACCGTCCCGGACAGTTCCGCCATCGGGGAGGTCACTCCCGCCGCCTCTTCCAGATGCCGCGCCAGCCGCTCCGGCAACCAGCGCCCAAGGACCGTGCGCAGCGCGACCTTGCCCCGAGCGCCCCGGAGATCTGCCGCAACGTCGCGTCCCGGCAAGAGGTCTACCGAAATCGCCTCTCCCTCCCGCCAGTAGGATGAAATCTGCAGCACGGCTGGCCCCGACAAACCGCGATGGGTGAAAAGCATCGCCTCGTCGAATCCGGTCCGTCCGCAGGACACCCGGCCTGGCAGAGAAACCCCGGCCAGGGGCCGCATCCATGCCAGTTCCTGCTCGGCGAAGGTCAGCGGCACCAGCGCCGGGCGGGTTTCCACCACCGGCAGCCCGAAGGCCTCGGCCAGCCGGTAGCCATAGCCCGTCGCGCCCATTTTCGGGATCGATTTGCCCCCGGTGGCGACCACCACAGCCCGCGCCTTCTGCACCCCCCGCGCGGTCTCGACCTCGAAGCCCCCGGCAGCGCGACGCAACTCGCCCGGCGCACAGCCCAGCCAGAGCGTCACCCCGGCCTGCTCCATGTCCCGGAGCAGCATCTCGACAACCTGCATCGCGGAGCCGTCGCAGAACAGCTGGCCCAGCGTCTTTTCGTGCCAGGCGACCCCGGCGGCATCCATTCGGGCGATGAAATCCCACTGCGTGAACCGCTTCAGCGCCGAAAGGGCAAAGCGCGGGTTCTGCGACAGAAATCGGTCTGGCGCGATGCCGAGGTTGGTGAAATTGCAGCGCCCGCCGCCCGAGATGCGGATCTTCTCGCCCGGCTTCGTGGCATGGTCGATGACCAGAACCCTGCGCCCGCGACGCCCCGCCTCGATGGCGGCCATCATGCCGGCAGCCCCGGCGCCAAGGATGAGTGCGTCCCAGATCATGCCCCGTCCTAGCGGTCGGCCCGGGGCCGGGCAAGCCGCGAAAAGCGGGCTGAAATTTTCGACCGAGGCCCCTTGCACGCCCTGACACCCTTCGCTAAACACCGCCGCACGGTTGGGGCGTCGCCAAGTGGTAAGGCAGCGGTTTTTGGTACCGCCATACCTAGGTTCGAATCCTAGCGCCCCAGCCAGCCTTCCCTCACACCGGCAACGTCACCGTCACGGCCAGCCCTTTGCCTTGCGCGCCTTCGTGCAATTCCAGCCCGGCCTGCAGGGCGCGGGCGATCTCGGCCACGATGTGCAGGCCCAGACCCCGGGTTCCAGACCGCATTTCCGCGGGCCCGGGGGTCGGGAGAAGGCGCGAGCGCAGGGCGGCGAGGGTGGCGTCGGGAATTGGCTTTGCCCTACTTGTGCTCGCCGATCTGCAGGAAGGGGGTGTCCACGGAATGCCCCAGAAAGTGCCCCAAGGGGTACGGAGGGCGATGGTTCGCCCTTGGCACATAGAATACCTTCAGGTGATACGTATCGAGATGCACTCACAAGGCAAGCCAAAGGAAGTACTTTTCCCGGCTGCAGCGACGTGAAGTGACTCATCGCTAAACTATCAAGGGGTTTGCACGTCGATCGTGCGTGGGAAGTCCCTAAGTTCTTACATACCTGTTGTCGCGCCCGGACTTGTAAATGCCGTCGTATCGGACGCTCACGAACTTCTCGGCCTGCACCCACTCCGCAAACTGCGTCCCTAGGTTTGTCCGCTCCTTCTCTGGGACGGTCGCCCAAAGCTCACCCATAAGGCCGGAGAACCTAAAGTCCTTTCCCGGCTCCAGAGCATCTATCCGATCTTGAATATCCGCTTCGTAGTCTTCGATCTGTGCCATTTTTTGTCTCCGGTTGATAGTAAGTAGGCGCACCGTGCGATCGGCTGCGGACTGGACGTACTGATCATCACTCGCCGAGATCACTAGGTAATCTTGCCTTAATCTAGTGCTGTGGGAATAGGTATAAGTAATGGAAGATGAGGGGGGAAAAGTTGGTTAGGAGCACGCTCAGCTACCCCTATCACCCTTCAACTCTACCATAAGGAACAACCTCTCTAGCTTTCCGCTCTTCCCACCGCTTTAACCTGTTGCGATAGCCATCCCCACGAGGCGCCTCCCGCCACGATTGGAAGTCAAGCATCACTGCCCGCTCTTCGGCACTAGAAAATCTATCCAGCCCAGCCCCGTTTGCTTCCACCGCGAGCGCTCTTCCGACCGCTATCCTCGAAGCAATTCCCATCACCCGCTTAAGCTCTTCTACTCGGGTGTAATCGATGATGAAGCTGTCATGGATCGACAGGACTGGGACGCCCCTCCTAGTGAACCAGCGGTGGACGAACTCGGCAATCTTGCTGTCGATGTTCATGAGGCGGATGCCGTGGTCCGCAAAGAGGAACTCGGCAAGGTGGGGGTGGCGCTCAGTGAACGCTGCCAGCAGGTCATCAAGGGAGCTGTTGGTCAAGCCTTTAGCCATGTGACCAGTAGGGAAGCCCTCCCTAAAGCTACCGAAGGCTGCTTTCTTGCTCCGGGCGTTGAACGCCGTGAGTATCAGTTTCTTGGCAATCTGCCTCTGCAACGGAGGAGGAGCACCAGGGACCAAGCCCTCATGGAGGGCATAGGGATCACCCTCAACCTCCACCCCCTTCTGTGCCGACAGGATCGCAACGTGCAGCCCCTTAAAGTCCACCTCCACCGTCGGGGTGTCGTTGATGAAGATCTGGGATCGAAGTTCCTTGCTGATTTGTTGCCACCAAGGCCCGTAGAACCTGCCATTGCAGCCCCACTCACCCCGGCTGAAGATGCGTCTTACGAACTGATGGTGGTGGTCGATCAGTACCCGCACCTCCTTGCCCCGCTCGTCTAGCCGCGTGGTCCAGGGCTCTTCCAGGGTAGGGATATCAATGAAGGTGTCGGCAAGCAGGGCGTTATAGGCCTCTAGCTCACGCCGCATCTTCACGGTCTCAGGCGTGTCTTCGTACTCGGTCAGCTTGGCCTTGTCGCCGTCCCCAGCCTTGAGGACGATACACTCCTGCCCTTCGATCTGCGGGATATCGTCCCTCGTGGCCTTGGCACCTCGAAACAGGGTAACCAGAGGCTCAGCCGCCCTGACCCTAGTCGTTCTGTTCCACCAAGCTTCCCGGCCAGAGTAGCTGCCTCTGGCTACGTCGATCATCCCAGCGTCTGCCAGCCCGTGAATCAGCTGCAGGATTTTCTTGGAGATGTTCAGGGCGTTGTATCGGGACCACGTCTTCCAGTCGTTAGCGGACATTGATACAGCTATGCTTAGCGTCGGGTCTTCCAGCCAAGCCACGTAAAGGTCAAGAACGAGCACTCGTAACTGGTGGCGGAAGTCTTGCTTGGGCTTGGGACCTGATCGGCCCTCCTCCTGAAGGTGCTGGAAGTGGGTGTCCCATACTTGGGTGACCACCCGGATTATCTCCGGATGATCTGACCAGCGGTGGACGTCTAAGACTCTAGAGTGCCACGGGTCTTCGATAGGTGACTCTTCCCTTTCTGGACTATCAGACGGAGAGCAACTAGTAGTGCTACTTGTGCTAAGAATTTCATCATGATTTTCAACCTCTTCCATTACCTATACCTATTGGACGCAAAACATCGAAACAGCCATCAAACTTACCTCTGAGCTCCTCCCCCTGTCGCCCGTGTCGAGCAGACATCTCGTGTCGGAGCAAGTTCGCTCTATCTGCCCCAACTCTCTCGCCGACCGCCCCTGGAACTAGGGACCTGAAACGAACTAGACTTTCCGCTAGCCAAGTTCGGACCTTCGAAGTTTCCCTTCCCATGATCCGCTTCCAGTCTCGTCGGATCGTCTGCCTTCTAACTAGGAGGTCTGTCAGTGGAGCGGCATCATCAGACCGTTGCAGCGCCAGTGCCAGCCTGATTGGATCGATTTGGAAGTCGTAAATGGTTGAATTGGGTTCTTCAAGTCGCTGTATTTTCATTGCTTTTCCCTTTCCCGATCTGCTCGGGGTCAATGGGTGCAACATTCTCCAGCGGTAAAGCCTTCATAGAAATGGATGGAACTCGCCTCTTCATAACGAAGAGCCTCCAGTCGCACCCTTGTCGCGATTATCTGAGAGAGGAGGCGGGAAGCCCCGCCCCCCCATCTTACCCTTAGGCCTCTCCCTCTACTGCGCCCAGTATTGGAGCGACTTCTTGCATGCCGAGTGCGTACAAGAGCACCCCAAGGCAGTCGTGATAGTCATCCAGTTGACGATCTTGATCCTCGTCGCTCACGACGTCGAGTTCTGTCCAGGCGTCGCCGTCGAGAAGGGTAGTGCCAATCAACAGGCGGATTGCGCGCGCTGTATCTTCCACAGCCCCGTCCCCGCCGCGCCGCATTCGCTTTGCTACAGTGAGCGCTGTTCGAACATGGTGATGTGCCCTAGGGCCAAGCTTAAAGCTCCCGATCTGGTCGATGTTCGCTGGGAGACGCATTGTAAGGGCGTTAGATTCGTTGTGCATAGTAAGTCCTTTGTTGTTAAGCCGAAAACTCGGAAATCTTGATTGAGCGTAGCACCCTCCGGTAATCGCCATCCACGGGTGGAAGGAGTCGCCCCCTTCAAGCGGCCACCTATTCCTAAGGTCCGATCTTTACAAGAGCCCATCGGAAATTTTCCGGCCAAGACTCTGCAGTTTCTCCTTACCTTCCCGAAACGATAAAAAAAGGGAAGTGCTCCCCCCGGCAGCCGAAGCCACCGGGAGGGTCGCGATCGGGTCACCCCAACTTCTTGCTCACCACGTAGTCGGCCAGCACCTGCCAGTAGTGGCTTGCATCCCGGAAGCCCTGAGCCTTGGCCGCCATGTCCTCAGCCTTTGAACGAGAAAGACCGCCATCATGCTGGATGATAGCGGCTCTCTCTTCGAACGCGTCGATGTCCGGTACGGGTGTCACGGGTTTCAGTGGCGGCACGGTAGCCCCACCTTCTCCACGATCTCGCGCTTCTGCTCGTCACTGATCCCGGCAGAGTAGATGCCGTAGGTCATCCGGTTCTCTGACCTTGCCGACTGGTGGCCGACGATGGACGCCGTGAAGTGTTCCGGCACCCCTGCCCTCTCGCACTCGGCCACGAACCACTTTCTGCTAGAGTGGAACACCACCCCCTGCCTGTGGATCGCAGCCTGATCCCGCAGCACACTGAAGCGCTTCGTGACCACGTTGACGGAGAGGCGTGGAAAGAGCCGCCCTGAAGCCGGTAGGGCAGCCAGGATAGGCGTCAGGCTTGAGTGCAAAGGAACGATCCGCTCCGCTGCATCCGTCTTGAGTGATCGAACCTCGTTGGGTCTGATCCAGGCATACCAGCCCAGATTGCCCTTCCAGATCAGATCTTCCCTTACTAGCCCTACTGCCTCCCCTGCCCTCATCCCTGAGAGCAAGCAGACTCGTAGCGCCACCCCAATCCGAGGATCGTCGAGGCTGAGGAGCCTTAGCACCTCCTCATCGGTCAGAGCCTCGTAGTGCTGTGGCTTTGCCTTCCCCTCCACCCGAACCGTCTTGAACGGGTTGCTGGCAAGCTGACCCTCGTAAACGGTCCAGTCGAGGAAGTGACCCACCTGACTGACGATCCGCCGCTGTGTCTGCGGACTGATCCTCTCCCCCTCGCTCAGCGCCAGCAGCCGCTCCAGTGGGTAGCCCTTGGTCCTGTACGACTTGCCAACGTGTTTGCCGAGCTGAGCCACCTTGCGGGTGAAGGCCAAGGCGTCCTCCCGTGTCAATGTCCCAATCGGCCTCTTTCCGAAGGCTGAGACGAACAGCCCCACTGAGAAGCGGACCGACTTGAAGCCACCGTGCTGTAGCTCGTTAGAGCGGCGGTTCAGGTACTGCTTCCCCAGCTCCGCTACGCTGACCCTGCCCACAATCGTCACCTGCGTGAAAGCAGGAGCAACGATCTTCACGGGCTGCGGTTTCTCCACCACCTGCCCCGACTTGGCCTTAGTGATGATCTCCTCGTACTTGGCGTTGACCTCTGCGGCCCTAGCCTTGGCTATCCGGGCGTCCCCGGTCTTGAGTGACTGCTTGTAGGCCTGCCCCAGCAGCGACTGCAGCTCCTTCGGATAGTTCCTCCGGTACAGCCACGTCTGTTGCTTGAGATAGGCATACTGGATACGTACAGACATGCGTCCTCCATCTGGGGCCTTCGCCCCACTTCATGATTGCTTCCGATTTTTCCGTTTAGTTTCTGCGGCCTACTGGGATTCTGACGTTCCCAGCGGCACCTCTGCGGGGTCTAGGACCCTGATAACCATCGAGAGTTCCGGTTCCCCGTACTCCCCTTGGAGAGGCCCCGTGAGGGCCTGACCTGTGATGCAGTCCTCGTAGACCTCGTCCACTCGGAACCAGTGCTCAGGCACGTCGTCGAAAGCCTTGATCAGCACGACATCACCGGGTTCCATTGAACCACCCGGCCTTCAGCGCCTCCTTGAAGAGGGCCATCGCAAGGTCCTGACTGACCTGCTTGGCTACCAGCAGAAGCACGAAGAGGCCGAAAGACCCACGTGCAGCAATGAAAAGACCCCCGGCTGAGCCGAGGGCCAAGATCGTCTTCATGGTGTAAGCTCCTGTATCTACTACCTATTTAGATACAGTCGAATCCTCAGATTTCCTGCTTGGGACCGCAGCGGCGCCATGAAAATGACACTGACCCACTGAATCTTCAGGGTTTAGTCTCTTGGTATCTAATGAAAGGTCTAACCCTATGGATTGGTTCTGGTGGATCGTTGTGGGTCTCGTCGTGCTGGGGGCCATTTCCAAGGCATCAGATGAGAACAAGAAGAAAGCTGAGGAGAGTAGCAGAAAGGAACGTGCAGAAGCAGCACGCGCGGCCATCCTGGCCTCTGGCGACAAGGATGCTATCAGGCAACTGCAGTTGATGGAGGCAAACTACCTCAACCCAGCCGGAGGAAGTCGTGGTGCCGTTGCATCGACTTCAAGCAATGCCCTCGGGACCGCAGCCGCCGTGGCAGGCGGCATGGTAGTAGGAAACGCTATCTCTGCATCTATTCAGGCTGCGCAGCTAGAAGCCGCGTTTGCGGACATTCAAAGCGATCTTGAAGCTACCGCCGTATCGCTAGGAGACGTTGGTGATGCTGACTTCGACCTGGACATATAGGGCCTGACGATCACTTGCCGATTTAACTGAAGTGGACCTGCCGAACCGCCTGCTGGACGTGGTAGTCGAACTTTTCTGCACGACTGCAGCAAGGAAACGCCGAACATTTCTTACTTCGCGTGAGGCTTCTACAGGCAAGTCTGGATGTAGAGGTTATTGAGATTTGAAACGGCCTTTATCAACTCCTTCGAATTTGGGTTTTCCTCTAGCCCTTCTTCGCCCTTGCGGAGGTTGTCGCGCATGTCAGCGCAAGCAGAACTGACCGACACACCGCTATCTCCAGCCATGTAAGCGCCATAACCGAAATAAGAAACAGCAAGAAGCCCGAGTATCGCGATAGCTCCCAGTAGCGCTGACCTCGTATCGATCTTCATCGGAAACTCCAAAGTGAGATAGCTGGAGGCTTGGTATCACCTGAACTTTCGACCAGCGCAAGCATCACTACCGCCCCATCCGTTGCCCCACCTCGCCAACGACCCGGCATCGACCCCTTGGAGACTTACATCGGTCATCGAATCCTAGCGCCCCAGCCAGCCTTCCCTCACACCGGCAGCGTCACCGTCACGGCCAGCCCTCTGCCTTGCGCGCCTTCGTGCAATTCCAGCCCGGCCTGCAGGGCGCGGGCGATCTCGGCCACGATGTGCAGGCCCAGACCCCGGGTTCCAGACCGCATTTCCGCGGGCCCGGGGGTCGGGAGAAGGCGCGAGCGCAGGGCGGCGAGGTCGGCTGAAGACAGCGGCGGGCCGGTGTCGATGACCGTCACGCGCAGACCGGCGGGGTTCTGGCTGTCCAGATGCACTGTGACCATGGTCTCCGGCGGGCAATGGGCCAGGGCATTGCCGACCAGATTGCGCAGCAGTTCGCCCAGGAGGACTTCCTCTGTGCGCGCAAGGGCGCGGTCGGGGCCGTCATAGCCCAGGTCCTGACCCAGCCTGACGGCCTGTGGCAACAGGTCGGCGGTGATTGCGCGGACGAGTGCGGCCACATCGACTTTCCTCAGCTCCGGGCGGGTGCCGGAAGCCTCGACACGGGCAAGGAGGAGGACCTGTTCCAGTACGCGCTCGATCCGGATCAGCGCGGTATCGGCCTTGTCGAGCGCAGACGGCTGCGGACCCTTTGGCCGGGAGGCGACGGCGATCTGCGTCCGCGCGACGGTCAGTGGAGTGCGGATCTGGTGATTGGCGTTGCTGGCGAAGTTCTGCAGCGCCGCCATCGCGCGCGACAGGCGCAACAGAAAGCCGTTCAGGGCATCGACAACGGGGCGAAGTTCGGCAGGCGTGTCGGTTTCGATAGGCGTCAGGTCATGCGGCGCACGGGCGGCAATCGAGCGCGAGAGCCGGTCAAGCGGCCGAAGCGCATAGGTCGCGGCCGTCCAGGCCACGAGCGCGGCACCGGCGATCAGGCCCGCGATGCGCAGCGCCGAGCGGGTGAGGAGCGAGCGGGCCAAAGCCTCCCGCGCCCGGGTAGTCTCGGCCACCGTGACGGAGAAGGGCAGCGTTCCCTCCCCCGTGGTCAGCTCGCGCAGGATGGTAGCGGTGCGGACGGGAAGACCACGATAGCTGGCATCCGCCAGGCCGGCCTCCTGCCCCGGACTCATCACTGCCGGGGCAAGGTCTTGATACCCAGTGATAATTCCGGAGGGACCATCGACCCGGTAGAAGACCTGATCCTGGGCGGTCGAGGACAGCATGTCGAGGGCGGAGAAGGGAATGGCAATGGCCAGGCCGCCGTCGGCGGCGACGTCCACGCCTTCGGCAATGGCCATGGCAGAGCCGGTAAGAACGCGGTCGGAGACATCGCGGGCGGTGCGCAGGGCCTCGGTCCGGGTATCGAGAAGCGCCAGGGCCCCGATTGCAGCGGTGGCGAGGAGAAGCCAGACTAGGATCGAACGGCGAAGCGAGGCGGGGTGGTCCAAGCCTACGGCCTTTCCAGCATGTAGCCGAGGCCGCGCGCGGTGCGCAGGGTCAGGCCGTGCGGGTGCAGGCGGCGGCGGAGGCGGCTGACATATTGCTCGATAGCATTGTCGGAAAGGCCATCGTCAAGCGAGGTAAGTGACTGAACTATCGCCTCTTTTCCGACAACTCGGCCTGCGCGCAGGAAGAACAGTTCCAAAAGCGCCAACTCGCGCGCGGGGAGGTCGAGATCGTCTTCGCCGACATGGAACCGGCGGGCGGTCATGTCGAAGCGGACCGCGCCGATCTGAAGGTCGGAGGTGTGATGCCCGGTCTGGCGCCGGAGGATGGAACGCACCCGGGCCTCGAACTCGCCCACGTCGAACGGCTTGACCATGTAGTCGTCAGCCCCGAGATCGAGCCCGGCCACCTTTTCGGCGGGATCACCCCGCGCGGTAAGTATCAGGATCGGCACGGAATTCTTGCGCAGGCGCAGGGAACGCAGGACCGACAGCCCATCCTTTTCCGGCAGGTTGAGGTCAAGAATGACCAGATCGAACCGCTCGACGTCGATCAGGGCCTCGGCGGAAAGGCCGTCGTGGGTGACGTCCAGCGCATAGCCCGCGCCGAGGAGGAGCGTCGTCAGGGCTTCGGCGAGAGGAAGGTCGTCTTCGACGAGCAGGATTCGCATCGGGCGAGCGTAAGGCAGGATCGCAGGATTAGGGAACCGGGATGGCGGCGCGAAAGGGAAGACCGGGCCGCGATATCCGCATGTGTCCGCAAGTGTCTGGGAACGCTTGATTAATACTTCTGGTTCCGGGGGTGCCGAGCGTCTTCCACGCGTCTACATCCCGTCTACATTCCATGCATACGCACGGCAATACCACGGGATATTAACCCTGTCCGGCGAATCGCGGCGCGGGTCGTTCCAGTCCGTTCACCGGTGCCGCGCCCATCGGGGCGGCCCGACCAGCGCGGCAGATTGGCGTGGAATACCGTGCAAGACGGTGGTGGCGATTGTCGGGGCCGGGACATTGACGCTAGGGTTCTGGCCATGCGTTGCCTTGGTCCTGCCCTGCTCGCCTGCCTGTTCAGCCTTCCCGCAAGGGCCGAGGTTGTGGTGTTTCCCGCCCCTGACGGCGGCGAGCGGGAGTTGGTGGTCTATTCCTCGCTCGATTCCCCATTGGCACAGCCGCTGATCGAGGCGTTCCAGGCGATCCGGCCCGATGTGGCGGTCCGCTATGAGGACCTGTTGACCGGAGAGATCGCGGATCGGGTGATAAAGGAGACCGATGCGGGCGAAGCGACGGCGGACCTGATCTTTTCCTCGGCGATGGATGTGACGGTGAAGCTCGCCAATGACGGCTATGCGCGGGAGGCCGATGTGCCGGAAGCGGCGGTCTGGCCGGGTTGGGCGGCCTGGAGCAACATGGTCTTCGCGCTGACCTTCGAGCCGGCGGTGATCGTCTATCACAAGCCCTCGTTTCCCGCTGGCCCGCCCGATACGCGGGCGGCGCTGATCGACTGGCTGGCGACAGCGCCTGAAGGATCAATCGGCACCTATGACATCGCGCGGTCGGCGGTGGGCTATCTGTTCCTGATGCGGGACCGGGAGCATTTCGCCGATCTCTGGCCGCTTATCCGGGCGATGGGCCGGGCGGGGGTGCAGGTCTTTCCCACCTCGCAGGACGTGATCGAGCGGGTGAATTCGGGTGTGCTGAAGCTGGGTTACAACGTGCTTGGCTCTTACGCGGCGGATCAGGCAACAAAGTTGCCGAACCTCGGGCTGGTCCTGCCGCGCGACTATGTGGTGGTGGTCAGCCGGGTGGCGCTGGTGCCGAAAGCGGCGCGGTCGCCGGATCTGGGCGAGGCCTTTCTTGCCTTTCTCATGTCACGAGAGGGTCAGACGGTGCTGGCTGAAAGGCTGCGGCTGCCGGCGGTCAGCCTTGAGGTGGCGGGCAAGGACTCGGCGGCGGCGATGCAAGAGGCACTGGGAGCGAAGCTGCGCCCGGTAGCGGTGTCGCCGGGGCTATTGGCCTATCTCGACGCGGCGAGCCGGGCGCGGGTGCTGGCCGAATGGCATGCGGCGCTGGAGGGCGGCGAGTAGCCCTTTGCCCGTGTCAGGTTCGTGACAGGTTGGCGTGTTTTCCTGATCGCGTTCCGGGGAGAGGAGCCCCGGCGGATTCGGCAACCTCGGTTGCCCCATGGGAGGAAACAAGATGAAACACGCAATTCTGGGCGTGGCCTTTGCGGCCGCGCTGGCGGTGCCCGCATTCGCGCAGGACTACACGATCATGGCGCCGGCCAATCCCGGCGGCGGCTGGGACGGCACGGCCCGCGCGATGCAGGAAGTGATGCAGGCCGAAGGGATCGCGCCCTCGGTCGAGGTGATCAACGTGCCCGGCGCGGGCGGCACGGTGGGTCTGGCGCAGTTCGTTGCCGACAGCGCGGGCGACCCGACCAAGCTGATCGTCGGCGGCTATGTGATGGTGGGGGCGATCCTGACCAACGCCTCGCCAGTGACGCTGAAGGACGTGACTCCGATCGCGCGGCTGACCGGCGATACCGAGGCCATCGTGGTGCCCGCAGCTTCGGACATCCAGACGCTGGCCGATCTGGTCGAGAAGCTGAAGGCCGATCCGGGTTCGGTGTCCTGGGCTGGCGGCTCGGCGGGCGGGACGGACCATATCCTTGTCGGGCTGCTGGCCAAAGCGGCAGGGGTTGATCCGACCAAGATCAACTATGTCGCCTTCTCGGGCGGCGGCGAGGCAATGGCGGCGATCCTGGGCAACCAGGTGACGGCGGGCGTCTCTTCCGTGGGCGAGTTCCAGGAGCAGGTGAAGGCGGGGACGATGCGGCTTCTGGCGGTGTCCTCGGCCGAGCGGCTGCCGGGGATCGAGGCGCCGACCATCAAGGAATCGGGCTTTGACGTGGTGGTCGAGAACTGGCGCATGGTCGCGGCGGCCCCGGGGCTGAGCGACGAGCAGAAGGCCAAGATCGCGGGTGACATCGAGAAGCTGAACGCCAGTGCGGGCTGGACGGAAATGCTGGCCGCGAAGGGCTGGACCAACACCTATCTGGCCGGTGACGCCTTCGCCGCACAGCTTGACGCCGACATCGCGGCGACGGATGGCGTGCTGCGCGACATCGGTCTGGTGAAGTGAGCGGGGAGTTTCCCCAAGAACGCCGCCCCCGGTGGGCGGCGTTCGTCATCGCGGCGGGGCTTGCTGGCCTCGCCGTGATGATCCTGACGGATGCCGCCGGGTTAAAGCAGGACGGCGGCTATGCGGGCGTGGGACCGGCGGATGTGCCGCGGCTGATCGCCTATGGCCTTCTGGTGCTGGCGGGGTTGACCGTGATCTCGGGGCTCAAGGGCGACCTGCCGCGCCCGCCCCGGCAGGCCCCTGCCCCGATCCTGTGGATCATGGGCGGGCTTCTGGGACAACTGGCGCTGCTGCATGTCGCGGGGTTCGCGATTTCCGGCGCGATCCTGTTCGGGATGACGGCGCGCGGCTTCGGGCAGAAGCCGCTGTGGCGGAACCTCGCGGTCGGGCTGGCGCTGGCTTTCGTGATCTACGGGGTCTTCGACCGGCTGTTGAAGCTGAACCTGCCGGGCGGGCCGCTTGAGCATCTGATCTTCGGGGGATAGGCGATGGAGAGCTTTTCGCTGCTGCTGCAGGGCCTGTCGACCGCGCTGGACCCGATGATCCTCATGTACGCGCTGATCGGCGTGACGCTGGGCACCGCCGTGGGCGTTCTGCCGGGGATCGGCCCGGCGCTGACGGTGGCGCTGCTCTTGCCGGTCACCTACGGGCTTGACCCGGCCGGGTCGCTGATCATGTTCGCGGGCATCTACTACGGCGGCATGTATGGCGGATCGACGACCTCGATCCTCTTGAACACGCCGGGGGAAAGTGCCTCGATCGTCACGGCCATCGAGGGCAACCAGATGGCCCGGCAAGGGCGCGGCGGGCCGGCGCTGGCGACGGCGGCCATCGGCAGCTTCGTCGCCGGGCTGATCGCGACGCTTTTGCTGGCCTTCCTGGCTCCGCAGGTGGTGAAGCTGGCGCTGGCCCTTGGCCCGCGTGAGTATTTCGCGCTGATGGTGCTGGCTTTTGTCACCGTCTCGGCGACCTTTGGCGATTCTGCGCTGCGCGGGATTACCTCGCTGTTCGTCGGCCTCGCGCTCGCTTGTGTCGGGATCGACCAGCTGACCGGCGCGGCGCGGCTGACCTATGGCGTGCCGCAACTGATGGACGGGATTGAGACGACAACGCTGGCGGTCGCGCTTTTCGCCATCGGCGAGGCGCTGGCGGTGGCGGCGATGCTGGACCCGCCGGACGGCATGCACCGGGTGAAAGGGTCGGTCCGCATGACGGGCGAAGACTGGCGGCGGTCGTGGAAGGCCTGGCTGCGCGGCACCTTCATCGGCTTTCCCATCGGATCAATGCCTGCGGGGGGCGCGGATGTGGCGTCCTTCCTGTCCTATGCGGCGGAGCGGAAGCTGACCAAACACCCCGAGGAGTTCGGCCATGGCGCCATCGAGGGCGTGGCGGGGCCGGAGGCGGCGAACAATGCGGCGGCGGCGGGGACGCTGGTGCCGCTTCTGACCCTGGGCCTGCCGACGACGGCGACGGCGGCGATCATGCTGGCGGGGTTCCAGCAGTTCGGGTTGCAGCCGGGGCCTTTGCTCTTTGTGATGAACGCCGATCTGGTCTGGGGTCTGATCGCCTCGCTTCTGATCGCCAACGTCATGCTGGTGGTGCTGAACCTGCCGCTGATCGGGCTGTGGATCAAACTCTTGTCGATCCCCCGGCCCTGGCTTTATGGCGGCATCCTCCTGTTTGCCACGCTTGGCACCATCGGGGTCAACCCCTCGCCCGTGGAACTGGGGATGCTGATCCTGTTCGGGGTGATGGGCTACGGCATGCGGCTTTACGGCTATCCCGTCGCGCCCGTTGTGGTCGGGCTGATCCTGGGGCCGATGGCGGAACAGCAGTTGCGCCGGGCGCTGGCGATTGCACAAGGCGACTGGTCGACGCTGGTCTCTACCCCGGTCTCGGCGGTGCTGCTGGCGGTGTCGGCTGTCTTCCTCGTGGTGCCGATGATCATGCGGCTGCGCGGGCGCGGTGCCGTGCTGTCGCAGGTGGCGGGGGACGCGGACTGAGCCGCCCCCTGCCCCGCCCGGTCAGATGGTGATCTTCGCGAAGCCGTCGCGCAGGGCATTCGACCAGGCCTCGGACATGTCACGGAACGCCGGATCGCCCGCCTCGATCCGGCGCGTCTGCGTCACCTTGCAGGCGTCACGCCCGATCACCGCAAGGTCAAGCGGCATTCCGACCGAGAGGTTCGAGCGCAGCGTCGAATCCATCGACAGGAGGACCGCCTTCGTCGCATCCGCAAGGCTGGTGGCCGGATTGACCACCCGGTCGAGGATCGGCTTGCCGTATTTGTGCTCGCCGATCTGGAGGAAGGGCGTGTCCTCGGTCGCTTCGATGAAATTGCCTTCCGGGTAGATCAGGAACAGCCGCATGGCCCCGCCCTTGCGCTGCCCGGCGACGATCATCGAGGCGGTTGCCCCCTGCATGACGGAAAGCTTCTCGTCCACCTCGGCGCGGACCTTGGCCAGCGTGGCCCCGACGATCTCGGCCACTTTCAAGAGCGTGGGTGCCAGCATGATCGAGGTTGCGTTCGAGGCTTCGGGATCCTCGATCGCCTCGCGCAGTTGCGCGATGGTGGTCTGGGTCACCGACAGGCTGCCTGCCGTCATGATCACGATGACCCGCTCGCCCGGGTCCTCGAAGGTGAACATCTTGCGATAGGTCGAGATGTTGTCGAGGCCCGCATTGGTGCGCGTGTCCGACAGAAGCACCATGCCTTCGTTCAAGAGAAGGCCCACGCAGTAAGTCATCGTCTGTCCCCAGTTCGGGCCCCCGTTCGGACCCCAGTTCCGGCCCGCACCCTATTGGGCGGATTGCAGGACCGCAACCGTCACATCCATCGCTTCATCCGCGGTTCCCCGCGCGATGCCGCGGATGGGGGCGGCGTCCTGGGCATCGAAGCCCGAGCCAAGCCGGATGTAGCGGGCATCCGGGCAGGACCGGTTTGCCGGATCAAAGCCGATCCAGCCAAGGCCCTGGACATGCAGCTCGGCCCAGGCATGGGCGGCTTCGTGGGGCGTGCCGTCCTCGGCGGCGAAGAGATAGCCCGAGACGTAGCGCGCCGGGATGCCGCGCGACCGGGCGCAGGCGATCAGGGCATGGGCGTGATCCTGGCAAACGCCTTCGCCAAGCGCCAGCGCCTCGGCGGCGGTGGTATGGGCGTGCGTCACTCCGGGGCGGTAGGCGATGGCATCGGCGACGGCGTCGGACAGGGCGTGTGCCAGGCCGAGACTGTCGGCTCCGCTGGCCTTCGCGGCAAGCTCGCCAAGTGCCACATCGATCCGGGTGGGCGTGGTTTCGCGCAGGTAGCAGTCGGGTGCCACGACCTCGCGGTGGCCGCGCAGGACACCGGCGAGATCCTCGGTGTCCACCGTGCCACTGACCTGAACGATGATCTCGGTGACGGGACCGGCGATGGTCCAGCCCTGGATCGTGTCGCCCGCCCCGTCGCGGTGCCGGGCGCCTTTCGTGCCGCCTGTCACCGTGACCTCCCAGTCCAGCACCTTCTGGCCCGCAAAGACCGAGGGCGTCAGGCGGTGGCTTTGCACGACCGAGCGGACAGGCGCGTCGTAGGCGTAGCGGGTCTGGTGGTCGACGATAAGCCGCATCAGCGCATTTCCCCGCTGAGATAGGTGTCGTGGATCGCATTCGCGAGGGTGGCGGCCTCGGCGATGTAGCGGGTGAGATATTCGTGCAGGCCTTCGTCGAAGATCGCGTCAACGGTGGTGGTCTCGATCCCGGAGACCAGGCCGCGGGCCTTGTCCTGCGCCTCGGTCTCGCGGCCATAGGCCTTGGAGAGCCTTCCGAGATGGTTCATCAGCCCCGCCGTGCAGGTCGCCAGCGACCGGGGCGACTGCGGGTTGCGGATCAGGAAGTCGGCGATCTTGGCGGCGGTCACGTCGCCGCCATAGGCCCAGTGGAAGGCCCGGTGCGCGCCCATCGCGCGCAGCAGCGTGGTCCACTGGTAATTGTCGAGGCCGGTGCCGACGAAGTCGATGCGGGGCAGGAGGACGTAGTATTTCACGTCCATCAGCCGGGCCGTGTTGTCGCCGCGTTCCAGATAGTAGCCGATGTTCAGGAAGTTGAAGCCGGGGCCGCGCAGGAGGGTGGCGTCGATCGCGCCCCGCAGCATGGCGGCATGGCGCATGGTCCAGTCGGTCAGGCGCGAGAGTTCAAGTGTCGTCCGTTCCGCGCGTTCCAGTTGCTTTAGCTCCTGAAAGGCGGTGTTCAGCGCGTCCCAGACCTGGGTCGTCAGCGCGGTGCGGACAATGCGGCCGTTCTCGCGCGCGGCGGTGATGCAACTGGCGATGGACGAGGGGTTGTCGCGGTCAAAGAACAGGAAGCTCTCGATGTTGCGCTGGACCGGGTCGCCGTATTTCTGCCCGAAGGCACGGGCCATCCCTGTGGCCTGCAACAGGCTGTCCCATTCGCTGCGGTAGCCCTGTGCAGAGGGCAGCAGGCTGATGCGCGAGCCCACTTCCAAAAGGCGCGCGACGGTATCGGCGCGCTCCATGTAGCGGGCGATCCAGTAGAGGTTGTCGGCGGTACGGCTCAGCATGATCTACGCCCCCTCATTCCGCCAGAACCCAGGTATCTTTCACCCCGCCGCCCTGCGACGAGTTCACCACCAGCGAGCCCTCGGTCAGCGCGACACGGGTGAGGCCGCCGGGGACCAGTTCGATGCGCTCTCCGACCAGGCAATAGGGGCGCAGGTCGACGTGGCGGGGGGCGACGCCTTCCTCGACGAATGTCGGAACGGTGGAGAGCGCGAGCGTCGGCTGGGCGATGTAGTTCGCCGGATCCTGGGTGACTTTCAGACGGAAGCGCTCGATCTCGTCCTTCGAGGCCTTGGGGCCGACCAGCATCCCATAGCCGCCGGAACCGTGGACCTCTTTCACCACAAGGTCCGGCAGGTTCGCCAGCACATGCGCAAGGTCGTCAGGACGACCGCATTGCCAGGTGGGCACGTTCTGCAGGATCGGCTCCTCGCCCAGGTAGAAGCGCACCATGTCGGGGACATAGGTGTAGACCGCCTTGTCGTCAGAGACCCCTGCCCCCGGCGCCGAACAGATCGAGACGCCGCCCGAGCGGTAGACATCCATCAGCCCGGGCACACCCAAAGTGGAATCGGGGCGGAAGCACAGGGGATCAAGGAAGGCGTCGTCGATGCGGCGGTAGATCACGTCCACCCGCTGCGGGCCTTCGGTGGTGCGCATGTAGACATATTCGCCATCGACGAAGAGGTCCTGGCCCTCGACCAGTTCCACCCCCATCAGGTCGGCCAGAAGCGAATGTTCGTAATAGGCCGAGTTGTAGTGGCCCGGCGTCAGGATCACCACGGTCGGCTCGCCCTTGCATTTCGCGGGGGCGACGCTGGCCAGCGTCCGGCGCAGCTTTTCCGAATAGTTGTCGATCGGTTCGATCCGGTTCTCGCGGAAAAGGTCGGGGAACATCCGCATCATGATCTCGCGGGATTCCAGCATGTAGCTGACCCCGCTTGGCGTGCGGCAGTTGTCTTCCAGGACGTAGAATTCCTCCGGCCCGGTGCGAACGATATCGACGCCGACGATGTGGGAATAAACCCCTTTCGGCGGCACGAACCCGGCGACGGCCTTCTCGTAGGCTTCGTTCTGGTAGACGAGGCGGGCAGGAATGCGGCCCGCGCGGATGATCTCGCCGCGTCCGTAGACGTCGACGAGGAAGGCATTGAGCGCCCGCGCCCGCTGCTTGATCCCCTTTTCCAGCCGCGCCCATTCGCTGCCCGAGAAGACCCGGGGGAACATGTCGAAGGGAATCAGCCGGTCGGGATCGCCCCCTTCGCCATAGACGGCGAAGGTGATGCCGATGCGGCGGAAAAGGGCCTCGGCCTCGGCCTGTTTCAGGCTGCGAAGTTCCTGCGGCATGGTCGCGACCCAGTCCTGCAGCCGGGCATAGGGAATGCGCACCCCGGTTCCCTGAAACATCTCGTTGAACTGCGACACCGCTTCCCCCGCTATGATCCTGAACCGACTAGATCAGACCCTTGCGGGGACGAAAAGGGTTTCTGCGGCATTGACGCCTGTGGCGTGATCATCTGCTCGTGAAATAGGCAGCGGAAAGCGCCAGCCGAGCCGAAGGCGTGACTGGTGCCGGGGCACGGTCTGTCACCCTGCCCTTCCTAGACCGCGTCGGGCCGTGTTCGCGGTGCCCGGCCCGGCCTGGCACCTGCCTGTTGCGTGACCCATGCCTAGGCAGCAGGCTCGACCTGAACCGCGGCCGCCCGACTGCTTGCACTCTGGATCGAGTCCAGGACCCGTGCGGCGGCGTAGCCGTCTTCGATGGATCCGTTGCGGAACGGGCGGCCTTCGGCGCAGCAGCGCAGGAAATCGTGGATCATGAAGCCGAACCACTCGGCATAGCCGACCGACACCGCGTCGTGCGGGACGGTGGCAAGCGTCCCGATATCCGGGGCCTGCGGGCTGTTCATCACCCGCGTGAAGCCGGCAGGTCCGCCGGGCGCGCGCAGGGCAATCTCGTAGAAGCTGGGCATTTCGGTCGTGAACCGCGCGGTTCCTTCGGTGCCCATCACCTCGACCGCCAGCCGGTTGCCGCTGCCGACTGCGACGCGGCTGGCGGACAGGAAGCCCTGCGCCCCGTTAGCAAAGCGCAAGAGCGCCGACATCACGTCATCGTTGTCGACGGGGGCGGTCCGGTCGGACAGTGCGGCATGGCCGTGCCCGGAGGTCGCGCCCAGCGGCAGACGGCGTTCGGGAATCGAGATGGTCGAGACCGCGCCGATCACCTCGACCACCTCGCCGAACAGGAACCGCATCGTATCGACCGCATGGGTGCCGACGTCGAGGAGCGCCCCCGGCCCGGCCTTGGCCAGTTCGTAACGCCAGGAATGGGGCAGAAGCGGATCGGCAGCATAGTCGCACTGGAACTGGACCCCGATCTGGACCGGCCGCCCCAGATCGCCCGCCTCGATTCGCGCCCTGATTGCGGCGATGGCCGGGATGCGCCGATAGTTGAAGACGGTGCCGGAGACCGACCCTGCCTTGCGCGCGGCCTCGGCAACGGGACGGGCGGAGGCCGCATCCAGCGCAAGGGGCTTTTCGCACAGCACATGCTTGCCCGCGGCAAGGGCGGCAAGCGTCACCTCGGTATGCAGATAGTTCGGCAGGCAGACCGAGACCACGTCGATCCCGGCATCGGCGATGACGGACTTCCAGTCCGTTGCAGTCCGGGCAAAGCCCCAGTCGGCGGCAAGTTTCCGCGCGGCCTCATGGTTCATGTCGCAGACCGTGTGCAAGGTGCCCGCAGGCCCGAACCGGTGCGCGAACTGGCGATAGGCGGCGGCATGAGCGGCCCCGATCATCCCGGCTCCGATGACGGCGATTCCGTGGAACGGCATTTCAGTGTCCTTTCACATCGACCCGGATGCCCAATGGCGCCGAGGCAAAGACGACATCCGCCAAGGGGGCCTTGGCGCGGACAAAATCGGTCACGCCGGCCTCGTACTGGTCCAGCGAGGGGACCTTGACGGCGTACAACGCGGCACGCTTTTCGATCCGCACATGAATGCCCGCCTCGGCCGCCTTGCGCGCCCAGTCGGCGATCCGCACGGCGACAAGGTTTCCCGAGCGGACAGGTTCAACGGACATCGACACGGCATGACCCTCCCCAATGCTGGCATGGTTCTGGCACAGGAGAAGTCCGGGAACAGGGATCAAGGTGATGGGTTTCCATCAGTTGGGACGGTGCCCGACGCGGTTGGCGAAGCTATGTCCTCGGCAAGGGGTGCCGGGGACCGGCGCCGGGTATCGGGAAGGAACTGCCATGAAGATCGGGTTCGTGTCGGACAGCCTGGGCGGGCTGTCGTTTGATCAGGTGCTGGACCATGCCGCTCGGCTTGGGGTGTCCGGGGTCGAGGTGAACACCGGGGGCTGGTCCACCGCGCCGCATTTCGACCTGGAGACGATGATGGCCAGCGCCGAGGCCCGCAAGGCGTTCCGGGCTGCATTCGATGCGCGCGGGCTGGAGATCGTCAGCCTGAATGCGAACGGCAACCCGACCCATCCGACCGACCCGAAGCAGGGCGATTGCCTGAAGGATACGATCCGGCTGGCGGGCGAGATGGGGATCACGACGGTCTGCACCATGTCTGGCCTGCCAGCGGGACAAAGGGGCGATCAGATGCCGAACTGGGTGGTGTCAAGCTGGCCACCCGAGACGCGCCGCATTCTCGACTACCAGTGGAACGAGGTGCTGATCCCGTTCTGGACCGAGATTGCCGCGCTGGCCCGGGACTGCGGCGTGGAGCGCATCGCGCTGGAACTGCACGGCAACCAGTGCGTCTACAACGTGCCGACGCTGCTGCGCCTGCGCGAGGCCATCGGGCCGGTGATCGGCGCGAACCTCGATCCGTCGCATCTGTTCTGGATGGGGGCCGACCCGCTGGCTGCCGCCGATGCCCTGGGCGCGGCGGTCTACCATGTCCATGCCAAGGACACGATGCTGAATACCCGCGTGCAGGCAACCACCAGCCTGCTGGAAAACGGCGGGCTGACGGACATACCGGCCCGGTCCTGGAGCTACATCACACTGGGCTTCGGTCATGACGAGACCTGGTGGCGCAGTTTCTGCTACCGGCTGAGAATGGCCGGCTACGATGGCTGGCTGTCGATCGAGCATGAGGACATCCTGCTCAATTCACTTGAGGGGTTGGAGAAGTCCGTGGCGCTTCTCAAGGGCGTGATCCCGGTGGCATCTTCGGATTTCAAGTTGCAGGCGATCTGACGCCGCAGGGCAGTTGCATCGGAGACAAAGGCCCGGCACCTGCGTGCCGGGCCTTCTTCGTGACCCCGCGGGGTGAAACAAATGCCCCGCCCGTCGAGGAGAACGCGGGCGGGGCCTGGTCGGCGCCGGGGGGCAACCCGGCAGACCGACCGGGAGATCATGCGGCTGGTGGCGGCGGATGGCCGTCATGGGTGGCCATGTAGCCCTCGATCTCGGCTTCGAGACTGGCCATCGAGGCACCACCGGCCATGAGGTCGGTGATCTCTTCGCGCGTCTTTTCGCCCTTCTTGAAGTCGGCGGCAACCGCACCGCGGATCAGGACGGCGAAGTGGTCGCCGACCGCCATCGCATGCATGACCTGATGGGTGATGAAGACGACGGCGAGGCCGCGCCGCTTCGCCTCGTTCACGATGCGCAGAACGTGGGTTGCCTGCTTCACGCCAAGGGCTGCTGTCGGCTCGTCGAGGATCAGCACCCGCGCGCCGAAATGCACCGCGCGCGCGATGGCAAGCGACTGGCGCTCGCCGCCCGACAACCCGCCGACCAGCCGGTCGCCATCGGTGATCCGGGTGATGCCCATGTCCTGCACGGCCTTGACAGCGACGGCATTGGCACGGGCACGGTCATAGGTCTTGAACGGCCCCCAGCCTTTCGTCGGTTCCACCCCGACAAAGAAGCTGCGCCCGATGGACATCAGCGGGAAGGTCCCGCCGAACTGGTGGACGGTGGAGATCCCGGCCTCCTGCGCGGCGCGGGGGTTTGGGAAACTGACGGGCTTGCCGTCCATCTCGATCCGGCCGGTGGTGGGCTGGTGGACCCCCGAGAGGATGCGGATCAGCGTCGACTTGCCCGCGCCGTTGTCGCCGAGAAGGCAAAGGACCTCACCCGGCCGGACCTCCAAAGTGATGTCGTGCAATACGTCGATGGGGCCGAAGCTCTTGTTCACGCCACGCAGGGCGAGGATGGGCGCGGTCATGCTGCGGTGCCCTTCTTCTTCGTCGTGGCCGAGAGCGCGATCTTGCGGAAGGTGTTGTTCATCAGGACGGCGACCAGCAGCATCACGCCGATGATCAGCGACGACAGGTTGCGGTCGAAGTTGGTGAAATAGATGCCCTGGTTGACGATGGCGAAGGTGATGGTGCCGAAGAAGATGCCGACGACCGACCCGAAACCTCCGGTCAGAAGCACTCCACCAACCACGACCGAGATGATGGTGTTGAAGATGTAGCTCTGCCCTGCCGAAACCTGGGCGGAGTTGAACAGGATCGTCTGGCACATGCCGACAAAGGCGGCGGAAACAGAGGAAAGGATAAACAGCCAGATCGTCATCCGGTCCGTGGGGTGCCGGCGTTCCGTGCGCTGTCCTTGTCTCCGCCGAGGGCGAAAACCCAGTTCCCCCAGGGGCTGACATGCAGGAACCAGAAATAGGCGACCGACAGCACCAGCCACCAGATCACCAGAACCTGATAGGTGCCGAAGATGAAGCTGCCGAAGACGGCTTTCGCCCAGGGTTCGATGTTCGGCATCGAGACCGAGGTCGAGTTGGTCAGGATGATCGACAGGAACAGCACCAGCCCGGCAATCGCGAACAGGGTGCCCATGGTGACGATCAGCGAGGGCACGTTGGTGCGCACCACGATCATGCCGTTGATCAGTCCGACGAGAACCCCGAAGCCAAGGGTTGCGGCGATACCCACGATCATCGGCAGGCCGTAGTAGCCCGACACGATGGCGATGGTCATCGAGGCTGCCGGAACCATCGCGCCGATGGAGATGTCCAGCTCTCCCGCGATCATCAGGAAGCCGACAGGAACCGCGATGATCCCAAGGTTCGCCGCGACGTTCAGCCAGCTGGCAATACCTTGCGGCGACAGGAACAGCACCCCGCCGAAGATTGTGAAGAAGATGGCCACGAAGACCATGCCCAGAAAGGCGCCCGCCTCGGGCCGCCGCATCAGGTTTTCAAGTGACAGGCTTCCCATGGTGGCCCCCTTTTCGTGGTTCGGATGGCCAGTCCGCCAGATGGCAGACTGGCCCGAAGGATCAGCGCGCGCCGGCTTCCACGCCTGCCAGCGTTGCATCGACGTTCGAGGCATCGACGATGGCCGGGCCGGTCAGCACCGGGTCGGTCGCAAGGTCGGTGCCCCAGTCAATCGTCGCGGCCAGCATCGTCACGGCCAGGAACGACTGCAGGTAGGGCTGCTGGTCGACCGCCATCGTCTGCTTGCCGTTCTTGATCCGGTCCAGGATCGAGGCGCTGAGGTCGGTCGATGCAAGCTGAACCTTGTCCGCCACGCCAGCCTGTTCGATCGCCAGCGCGGCGGAATCGGTGACCGAAGCATTCAGGGTGATGACAGAGTCGATGGACGGATCTTTCAGAAGTTCTGCCTTGATCGCTTCGGTGGTGCCGGCGGCATTGCCGTCAAGGTTTGCCGGAAGCGGCAGACGGATGATCTCGGCGCCGCTGGCTTTTGCACCTTCCTCAAGCCCGTTGCAGCGGGTTTCCAGGTTCACTGCTCCCGGGACGTGGATGACGCAGAGCATCTTTTTCGATCCGGCCTTGGCCATGTATTCTCCGGCGCGTACGCCTGCGAGGTGTTCGTCGGTGCCGAAGTAGTTGAAGGCACCGATCTTGTCCTTGTCGCCGTCGGCACCAATGGTGTTGTAGAGCATGATCTTGATGCCCTTCTTCGCCGCCGCCTCCAGCGCCGGAACCTGCGCATCCGGCACCCAGATCGGGATCGCGATGCCATCGACGCCCTGGCTGACGGCGGTGTTGATCAGACCGACGAGGTCCGGGCCGAAATTGTCGTAGTTCGGCACGGTCAAATAGGTGACGGTGCCGCCATTGGCCTGCACCACAAGCGCGGCGTCGTCGACGCCCTTCTTGATCTTGTTGAAAAAGGCATCCTGAGCCGAACCGGCAATCACGGCGAGGTCCGCCGCCATCGCCTGCGACGCCACCAGAGCCGAGGTGGTCAGAGCAAGTCCAAAGGTCTTCATCTTCATGGGGTCACTCCTTCTGTTGCCCGCCATCCCTGGCGGGTCCCATGTGAACCGGCTGTCCTTCGGGGCCGCCGGACGTGCGTTTCATTGCGAGGTGTTGCCAGCACGGGCATTCATCCGCGCCTTCTTCTTTTCAAACCGCGCCTGCATCAGCGCATCGCCCGCTTTCGTGCCGTCATGCCAGGTGCCGATCAGGCGGTCGAAGGGCATCAGCCCGTCCGAGTAGTTCACCTCGAAATACTTGTGATGCAGGTAGTGGGCGTAGGCTTGCGTGCCGATCGCGCTGTCCTCTCCGGTCTCGATCTTGTCGAAGCCGATGTGACCCACGACCGCACCCGTGCCGGTGACCTGCAGGTGGTAGAGAACCAGCAGCGGATGCGACGGCACGACCAGGTGGATCAGCACGTCGGACCAGTACAGGAGATGCTCCACCGGATGCATCGACAGGCTGGACCAGGGCGAGGGGTTGACCGAGTTGTGGTGAACCGAATGCACCCATTTGTAGAGCGGCCCCTGGTGGATCAGCCAGTGGATGACGAAGAAATGCGTCTCGTGGATCACCGGCACCAGAAGGCCCAGCAGGATCAGCGTCACGGGGCTTTCACCGAAGGTCGTCCACGGGCCCCAGCCGATGGCCCAGAGATGCAGCATGACCACTTCGTAGGCGGTCCAGATCGGGACGCCGGTGCCGAAGCTGCGGATGATGTTGTCGATGTTCTGGCTGCCGAACATGAAGGTGTCCGACTTCCTGTCAGCCGGGAACAACCCGTTGAACTTGAAGCGGTTTCCCTGTGTGCGCTTGACGTAGAGCCGCAACTCCAGCGCGCCATAGAGGACAAAGACGATAGCCGCGTTGCGCGCCAGAAGGTACAGGATCCAACCCCAGTCGAAGGTCGCAAGCGTCTCTTTCGACGGCGTTGCCCAGAACCAGAGCGCGGCGCCGATAGCGAAGAACAGCAGGTTCCACGGCAGGAAATAGCCGGGCAGCCAGGCGAAGAACTTCAGCGGGCGCGGCGGCCAGACGAAGACCGGGGCACCTTCAAGACGAGCGGACGGCGTAAAGTCGCCGCGCTTGTTCTTGGTCCCGTATTTCAGTTCGTCCATCGTCCGGTTCCTTTCCGTCGGGCGATAAGTGGGATCCGTCAGGGACAGCTGACCCGGCTGCGCAAAAGGCCCCTGCCCCTGCGGTCCCGCCGGTCCTTGCGCCTTCTGGAAATCCGGAAGGGCAATCTCATGCTGTTCCCCGCGAGCCCTCCCCCAAGCCCGTGGTGCGGACTCATACCAAGGCTTGACAGAATGTCGCATCCCGCGTTGATTGATTTCAATCATTGCGCCGGACATCCACGTCAACAGGCTGAAATCATGACCAAAAAATCGCAACGCGTCACCTTGCAGGATGTTGCCCTGCTGGCCGGAGTTGGCAGCGCCACGGTGGACCGGGTGATCAACGACCGGGGAAATGTCAGCAACGAGGTGCGCAGGAAGGTCCTGGCTGCCGCCCGCGATCTGGGCCTGAAGCGCATCCTGCCCTCAAGCTACCGCCGGACGTTGCGGGTCCATGTCGTCCTTGCACGGCCCGAGCGTCCGCTGATCCCGCGCATCAACGACGAGTTCCGGCGTCTCGGGCAGCGGCTTGGCCCGTCGATCATCATCCAGCGCACAATCCTGAAACACGAGACACCGGAATCGATGTCCGCCGCCATGCTGGCGACCGGCTTCGATGCCGTGGTGGTGGCGAATGCGCCGGACGATCCGCTGACGCGGCGGGCCATCTGCGATCTTGCCGTGCGCAACGTGCCGGTGGTGACGATCATCTCGGATATCCCGGGTTCGGAGCAGCTGGCCTATGCGGGCATCGATCACTACAAGGCCGGTCGGTCAACCGGGTTCTTCCTCGACCGGATGACGCGGCCCGGGACCAGCGGCAAGGTGATCGTCCTCTGCTTCCACCAAGGCAACAAGGGCCAGTCGGAACGCATCCGCGGGCTGACGGACCAGTTCGCTGCGGACGCTTCTGACCTGACGGTCGCCGAAATCGCCTTTGGCGGCGATGATGCGGTCCTGTCCGAGATGAGGCTGAAAGATGCATTCCGCCGCCATCCCGACACCGCCTGCATCTACAATGTTGGTGCTGGAAACCGGGGCGTCGTGGCCGCGATCCGGGCGGGCATCCTGCGCGAGCCTCCGATTTTCATCGGGCATGAGCTGACGAATTTCACCTGGCATTCGCTGAAGGACGGGGTGATGACCCTGACCATCGACCAGAGCCCGGAACTTCAGACGCAATACGCCATCGAGGTCCTGATGAACCACTTCGGGTTCGAAGGCGCGACCCATGCCGCGCCGCCCTATGTGTCGAACGTGCCCATCGTGCTTTACGGCCCGCAGAACCTGCCGGATCAGCCGCCGGGCTGATCTGTTTCCATCAGCGCGCCGCTTTTCTGCAACCCGCCGCGGCCCTAGGCCGGAGCGGCAGGCAGGAGGGTGCAATGCGCTACAGGGACTTCGGGCGAACCGGATGGAAGGTATCGGAGATCGGCTTCGGCGCCTGGCAGATCGGCGGGCAATGGGGCAAGGTCGATGACGCCGCTTCGGTCCGGACCCTTTTGCACGCCTTCGAGCGCGGGATCAATTTCGTCGACACGGCCGAGCTTTACGGCGCGGGTCATTCCGAAACCGTGATCGGACGGGCGCTGCGACAGTGGACGGGTGGCAGGATCCTTGTCGCGACCAAGGCACAGCCGACCGTCTGGCCCGACCCGGACGACCCTGCCCCGCCGGTCCGTGGCCGCTTTCCCGACTGGCACCTGCGCCGGAATGTCGAGGCCTCGCTCCGCCGGCTGGGAGTTGAGCGGATCGACCTGTTCCAGCTGCACAGCTGGGGTCCGCTTGGCCATGTCGAGCTGGACTGGCTGGAAACGCTGAACGACCTGCGCGCAGAAGGGAAGATCGACCAGATCGGCGTCTCCCTGCGCGACAACCACCCTGAGGAAGGCGTGGCACTTGCCCGTCTGGGTCTCGTCGCATCCGAGCAGGTGATCTTCAACCTGTTCGAACAACCCCCGCGCGATGCGCTGTTTCCGGCGGCAATCTCGGGCGGCACCGGGATCATCGCACGGGTTCCGCTGGATTCCGGGTCGCTGGTCGGCGCCTGGACCGCCGACAGCTATGCAGGGTTCCAGCCCGGCAGCCAGCCGCACCAGATGTTCCGCGGGGACCGCTTTGCCGAAACGCTGGCACGGGTCGATGCGTTGAAGGCCGAGGTTGCGCCCTATTACGCCACGCTGGCCGAAGCGGCGATGCGCTATGTCCTGGCGCATGAGGCGGTCAGCCTGCTGATCCCGGGGATGAAAACGCCGGAGGAGGTCGACCTGAACATCCGCTACAGCGATGGCGCCCAGTTCCCGCAAGAGCTGCTTGACCGCCTGCCACGCCACGCCTGGGTAAGGAACTTCTACACATGACCCGCCAGATCGAGCGCCTGCGTCCGCACCAGATCCGGGATGCCCTTGCCGAGACCTCGCTGATCTACCTGCCGCTCGGGACGATCGAGTGGCATTGCCATCACTTGCCGGTAGGGCTGGACGGATTGACCGCCCATGGCCTGTGCCTGCGCGCGGCAGAGGTGACGGGCGGGCTGGTCTGGCCGACGCTTTACTACGGCACAGGCGGGGATCACGGGGATTTTCCCTGGACGGTGATGATGCCGGAAGCTGCCGAAATCGAGGCGCTGCTGACCTTTACCCTTCGGCGATTGCGGGATCTCGGAGTGAAAAGGGTCATCCTGTTCTCCGGCCATTTCGCCGACAGCCAGCTGGAGATGATCGACCGCATCGCGACGGGATGGACGCGCCACAACCCCGGCCTGAGTGTCGAGCCTCTGTCCGTGAACCGGGCGCAGGTGGCGGAGCTTCCCCCCGACCACGCGGGCCTGTTCGAGACCACCCTGATGTCTGGCCTCGCGCGCGATCTGGTCGATCTCGGAGCCCTGTCGTCCGAACCCGAGACGGTGCATCGCTTCGATCCGCTGTCGCCGCTCTGGGGCATCGTCGGAACCGACCCGCGCCTGAAGCCGCCCATGACCGGGGAAGACCTTGTCGACGGGATCACCCGTTGGCTGGCGAGCCGTGCGCTGGCCGGGCGGGCATGACCCCCGGCCGGGGAGCATCATCCCCGGCGCATTCCGCTGCCAAACGCCTTGTCCAGAAAGACCGCACTGCGCCGCAGGTAGCTTTCCACGTTCCGCCGGCGAAAGACGCCGTGACCCTCATCGGCGAACAGCATCACCTCATGCGGAATGCCCGCCGCCGTCAGTTCGCGCACGGCCGTATGGGTGTTCTCCGGCCCCACGTTCGAATCCGCCAGTCCATGCACGATCATCACATGGCCCCGGATCTGGTCGATGAACCGACCGGGTGAGGCATTGGCGTATTTCTCGGGGAACTCTTCCGGCGTGCCGCCCATCATCTCTTCGCTATAGGCGCGGCCATGCGGCATTTCGGTGGCGTGGTAGTCGATGTCCAGCCGGTACATCCCGCACATCGGGATCGCCGCCGTCACAAGGTCGGCGTGGCGGGTGATGGCGAACCAGCTGGAAAAGCCGCCGTAACTGTTGCCCGCAACGGCGACGGGTCCGGGGATGCCGGCGGCCAGCGCCGCCTCCAGACCCGCGCGGATGTCGGCCTGTTCGCGCCCGCCCCAGCCGTCCTCCTTCACCGCCTCGCGGTGGTCATGCCCGAACCCGGTCGAGCCGCGATAGTTCGGGTCCAGCACGGCATAGCCATTGGCCACCCAGAACTGGACCTTGGGGTTGACCCAATCCTCGGAATGCCAGGTCGGGCCGCCGTGGACATAGCCGATCAGGCCCTTCGGCTGGCCTTCGGGCCGGTACAGCCAGCCCTGCATCGGACGCCCGTCCGGCGCGGTCCAGCGAAAATCCTGCGGCGCGGCGTAGTGGAGTTCTGAGTTCGGGGCGGCACGGAAGACAACCCGGCAAGTGCCATCCGGCGCCACAGTCATGAGGTCATGCGGGGCATCGGCGTCATAGGCCTCGGCCAGCCAGCCCCCGCCAGGCAGCGCGGCATGGGGCAAGAGGCTGCGACGGCCCGAGAGGTTGGGAAGCGGGCGAATGCCGTATCCCCGGACCAGCGCGGCGCGGGTGTGGCTTTCTTCGTGGTGGATGCAAAGGAAGTCATCGCCCGTTCCGGCAAGGACGGAATGCGGGAAAAGCTGCGGCTGGCCCGCCACCCAGTCGACTGCCCCGCTGGCAAGGCTCAGCACTCCCAGCCGGTCGCGTCCCTCATGGTCGCAGGCAAAGCCGATGCGGTCATCGTCCAGCCAGGCGGCGAGGACGTTGTTCCTTTCGCCCAGGTCCAGCACTTTCCGGGCCTCTCCGCCATCGACGGGCACGACCCAAAGCTGATAACCCCCCGGCGCGCGGTCGCTGCGATGCCAGAGCAGCCGGGTGCCGTCGGGTGAAAGCAGGGGACCGACGTAGAAATGCGGCGGGCTGTCGGCGCGGGCCAGACAAGTCCGCGCGCCGGTGCCAAGGTCCTGCTTCCAGAGCCAGGCTCCTGGCGTCACCTCGCCGGTGGCAAAGTCGAAATCGGCAAGGAAACAGATCGCCGATCCATCCTTGGTGAACGCCCCGCCATAGACGTAATGCGTATCTTGCGTCGGCGTGATCTGCCTCAGCCCGCCGCTCTCCCGGTCAAGGAGCAGAAGGTGGTCATGCTCGTTCGCATTCACCGACTGCGCGAGAAGCAATTGGCTTCCATCGCGGGTGACATCCCGGATCAGATAGTGGTTCTGCCCGTCCGTCAGCCTGCGTGGCGGGGCCGATCCGTCCAGGGGGGCGCACCAGACGTTCTCGGTCTCATCCGGCCCGGCAAGGCACCAGAAGGCCCAGCGGCCATCGGCGCTGGCGTGGATGTTCGAAAGCTGCGGGACAGAGGCCCAGAGGGCGGCAAGATCGGTCATGGTCCCTCGACGAAATGGCAGGCGGCCAGGCGGCCCGGGGCGACCTCGCGCAGGGCGGGCCGGGTCTGGGGGCAGAGGTCGGCGGCCTTCGGGCAACGGCTGGCGAAGACGCAGCCGGGGGGCGGCGACAGAACCGAGGGCAACTCACCCGCAAGCGACATGCCGATACGACCCTTCTCGCGGCGCGGGTCGGGTTCGGGAACGGCCTGCATCAGGGCTTGCGAATAGGGATGCAAAGCCTTTGCGTAGAAGGCGCTGCGCGGGGCGTGTTCGACCACGCGGCCAAGGCACATCACCATCACGTCATGGCTGATGTGGCGTACCACGGCCAGGTTGTGCGAGATGAAGACCAGCGCCAGCCCCATCTTCTCTTGCAGGTCCATCAACAGGTTGATCACCTGCGCCTGGATCGAGACGTCCAGTGCCGAAACGGGTTCGTCGCAGATGATGAGCCTGGGCCGCCCGACCAGCGCCCGCGCGATGCCCACCCTTTGCGCCTGCCCGCCCGAAAGTTCATGCGGGTAGCGGTCGGCGAAATCGGCGGAGAGACCTACCTGTTGCAAGGCCTCGACCGCCCGGGCGCGGGCCTCGGCGCGAGAGAGGCCGGGCTCGAAAGTGGCCAGCGGGCGGCTGACGATGCGGGCCAGCGTCATCCGGGGGTCAAGGGCGGCGACCGGGTCCTGGAAGATGATCTGCATCTCGGACCGGCGGCGGCGCAGGTCGGGGATCGCGGCCATGTCCTCACCCTGCCACAGAACCTGCCCGGCGGAAGGCTCGATCAGGCGGAGGAGGGCACGGCCCAGCGTGGACTTGCCGCAGCCGGATTCGCCAACGACGCCAAGGGTGCGGCCCGCCTCCAGCGTGAAGGACACGTCATGCACGATGGGCAGCAGACGCGGCGCAGAGAACGGGCCTGCACCGGGCACACGGTAGCCGACATCAAGGTTGCGCACGTCAAGAAGCGTCATGGCGCCGCCCCCGTCAGATGGCAGGCCGACCGGTGGCCGGGGCCGAAGGCGGTCAATTCGCGCAAGGCGGGCCGGTCGGTGGCGCAGATGGGCAGACGCACTTCGCAGCGGTCGACGAAGGGGCAGCCGGTCACCGCCCCGCCCGAACGCGGCGTGCCGGGGATCGTCCCCAGCCGCGGGGTCAGCGCGGTTTCAAGACGCGGCATCGCGGCCAGGAGGCCCCGGGTATAGGGATGCGCGGGGGCGTCGAACAGCAGTTCCGCCGGGGCTTCCTCCATCACCCGCCCGCCGTACAGTACCACCACCCGGTCGCAGAGCCGCGCCACCACTCCGAGGTCGTGGGTGACGAGGATGATCGCCGTTCCCGTCTCGCGCGCAAGTTCCGCCATCAGGTCCAGCACCTGCGCCTGAATCGTCACGTCCAGCGCCGTGGTGGGTTCGTCCGCCAGCAAGAGGCGCGGGCGCGCCAGCAGCGCCATCGCGATCATCACGCGCTGGCGCATGCCGCCGGAAAACTCATGCGGGAAGCGCCGCGCCCGCGCCGCCGCGTCGGGAATGCGCACGCGGTCCAGCATCCGCACGGCTTCTGCCCGCGCTTCGGCCTTGCCCATGCCCTTGTGGACCATCAGCCCTTCGGCCAGCTGGTCGCCGACGCGCATATAGGGGTTCAGGCTGGTCATCGGGTCCTGGAAGATCATCGACAGCGCATCGCCGCGCACCCGGTCAAGCTGATCGGGCGGCAGCGCCAGAATGTCCTGGCCCTGGAACAGCACCTGTCCCGACGCCCGGCCATTCGCCGCCAGAAGGCCCATCATCGCATAAAGGATCTGGCTTTTCCCCGATCCGCTTTCGCCGACGATGCCCAGCACTTCCCCCGGCGCGAGGTCCAGCGACACGCCGTCCACTGCCGTCGTCTCGCCCTGCGGCAGGCGGAAGCGGACGGAGAGGTCCCTGATGGAGAGGAGGCTACCGGTCATTGGGATCAAAGGCGTCACGCAGCCCGTCGGCGATGAAGTTCAGGCACAGAAGCACCAGCGCCAGCAGCCCCCCCGGCAGAAGGAGCAGCCGCAGGTCGCTGCCCATCGCCGCAGTGCCGGTCTGGATCAGGTTGCCCCAGCTTGCCTGCGGCTCCTTGATGCCGATGCCGAGGAAGGAGAGGAAGCTTTCCGACAGGATCACCTCGGGCACCAGAAGCGAGCCGTAGACGATGACAGTGGACATGCAGTTCGGCACGATATGCTGGATGACAATCGCCGGGCCGGTCATCCCCCCCGCCCGCGCCGCCTGCACGAATTCGCGCTGCGCCAGCGACTGCGCCTGTGCCCGCACGATAACGGCGGGTGTCAGCCACAGGGTGAAGACGATGGCCGAGAACAGGGCGACGTTGCCACCCCCGAAGAGGAGGCTGAGCAGGATCACCAGGATCACATAGGGAAAGCCGTAAAGGATCTCGACGATGCGCATCATGACGCCATCGGTGCGCCCGCCGACATAGCCCGCGACCGCGCCGTAAAGGACGCCGATCACCCCCGCGACCAGCGCGCCGAGAAAGCCGATGGTCAGCGAGACCTGCCCGCCCTCCAGCACCCTGACCAGAAGATCGCGCCCGAAATCGTCGGTGCCGAAGAGATGCGGCCAGGTGAACTGGGCCGGGGCGGAGATGAAGTCGAAGTCGGCATCCTCGCCGTCGAAAGGGAAGGCATAGGGGCCAAGGAAGCAAAGCGCGATGATCAGCACCAGCACCGCGACCGAGACCATGGCGAGGCGGTTCTGCCGAAAGCGGCGTAGTTGCAGCGCGAAGGTCGAGGTGCCGCGCGCGGGGGCGAGATCAACGCTCATTGCGGATCCTCGGGTCAAGGATTGCGCGGACCACATCCGTGGCGATGTTGAACAGAATGAGAAGCCCGCCGTAAAGAAGCGTGATCCCCATCACCAGGGGATAGTCCCGGTTCAGTGCGGCGTCGACGAAGTGCCGCCCGATGCCCGGCACCGCGAAAATCGTCTCGATCAGGATCGACCCGGTGATGATTGCCGCTGTCGCCGGCCCCAGATAGGCGATCACTGGCAGAAGCGCCCCGGTCAGCGTGTGGCGCCAGAGGACGCGCCGCCAGCCGATCCCCTTGGCCCTGGCGGTGCGGACATAGTTCTCGCGCATCGTCTCGATCATCGAGGTGCGGGTCAGGCGGCTGATATAGGCGATGTTCGGCAGGGCCAGCACGATGACCGGCAGGATCAGCGACCGCCAGCCCGCGCTGATGCCGCCGACCGGCAACCAGTTCAGCCGCAGCGCGAAGGTCGCCTGCAACAGGGGGCCGATGACGAAGATCGGGATGGCGATGCCGACCACGCCCACGGTTCCGGCCAGATAGTCGGTGGCCGAATTGCGCCGCAAGGCCCCCGCCAGACCCAGCGCCACGCCCACCAGTGCCGCGATGAACACCGCCCAGAAGCCGATGGTCAGCGAATAGGGCAGACCGCTCGCGATCAGGTCGTTGACCGAATAGTCGCGGTGCCGGGTGGAGGGCCCGAGGTCCAGCCGCAGCACCCCCCAGACGAACCGGCCGAACTGTTGCCAGACCGGCTCGTCCAGATGGAAGGCCGCCTCGATATTGGCCTGCACCTCGGGGCTGATCTTGCGGTTCCGCGAAAACGGGCCGCCAGGGGCCAGGCGCATGACGAAGAAGGTCAGCGTGACCAGCGCCGCAAGCGTCAGGCCCCCGTGCCACAGCCGTTTCCCGATGAACCGCAGCACGGGCGCGCCCTACTCCAGCGTCATGAACTGCGAGTTGTGGTAACCGGCGGCGGAGGGGCCGAAGCCCTTGACGTTCGGCTTGACCAGATGCCGGTAGGGCTCGATCGAGATCGGCGCGAAGATGTAGTCGTCGAGCAGGATCTTCTCGGCCTTGGCCAGTTCGACATAGCGGCTGGCCTTGTCCGGCTTCGTCGCCGCCTCGTCCATCGCCGCATCGTATTCCGGCTTGACCCAGCCATAGCCGGGTTCCGCCGAGGGGCGCATGTAGGCGAGGAAGGTCTCCGGTCCCGCGAAGTCGCCGACGAGGTTGTCGGCAAAGATCGACCAGTCGTCGGTGTAGAACAGGTCAAGCCAGGCCTTGCGTTCCATCGAGTTCACCTCGACCTCGGCGCCCAGCACTTTCTTCCACATCAGCGCAGCGCCTTGCGCGCGGCGGATGTTCACTTCGGCCACAGTGGTCGCAATGGACAGCTTCAGGGGATTGTCCGGGCCGTAGCCCGCCTTGGCATAAAGCTCTTTCGCCAGCGCTTCGCGGTCAGCCTGGCTCATGCCCGCCTCGGCAATGTCCGGGCCCTTGTATTCGGGGTCGAACCCGCCCGCATAGTTCAGCTTCGGCGTCGCCCCGCCCTTGACGATCTTGTTCTCCAGGACGTCGCGGTCCAGCGCCAGCGACAGGGCGCGGCGCAGGTCGATGTTCTGCAGGTCGGGGTTCGACAGGTTGAAGCTGTAGTAGATCAGATAGGTCGAGGGGAAGACGCGCACCTCGTCCGGGATTTCGGCCTTGAGACGATCCATGTCGGCCAGCGGGATGTCATAGGTGATGTCCAATTCGCCCGCCTGATAGCGCTTGAGTTCGGTGCCCACATCCTCGGTGACGTGATATTTTACGAAGGGAATCTTCACATTCGCCGCGTCCCAGTAATTCGGGTTCTTCTCCAGGAGAACATGGCTTTGCGGCACGACCTCCTTGATGACATAGGCCCCGTTCGAGACGACTTTCGCGGGGTCGATGAACGCGCCCGCGCCATTCGCATCAAAGCTGGGGCTGTGCAGCGGGGCCATCTGGAACGCGCCCATCAGGTCAAGGATATGCGGCGCGGGGGTCTCCATCTCGACCACCACGGTCCGGTCATCCGGGGCGGTCACGCCCAGGACGGCGGGGTCCTTGGTCTCGCCGTTGGCCAGCGCCTCGGCCCCTTTGATCTTGATGGTGGAATAGAAGTAGTAGCCTTTTTCGGAGACCGTGTCGGGGTTCAGCGTCCGCAACACGTTGTTGACGAAGTCCTGCGCCACCAGCGGGTCGCCGTTGGACCATTTCAGCCCCTCGCGCAAATGGAAGGTGTAGGTGGTGCCGTCGGCATTGGCCTCCCAGCTTTCGGCCGCGCCGGGGATGATCTTGCCATCGGGGTCGAAGTTGACCAGCCCCTCGTAGGCGTCCGCGAGGATCCAGCCCGCCGCGGCGTCGAAGTTCACCTGCGGATCAAGCGAGGACCATTCGGACCCCACGCCACGGTCGAGCGTATCGTCGGCCAGCGCCGGAACCGTAGCCAGCGAAAGTGCAACGGCCGCGCCAGCCAGCCACCGCGCCGCCTTGCCTGCCTTTCCGATCATCTGCGTCACTCCCTGTTGTCGTTGGTCTTCAGTCGGACAGAAGGTCGCCCTCCCGCCGGATTTCCGTTCCCGCCACATGGCAGAGCCCCTGTCCCTTCAGACAGGTCGTCCAAAGCTCCTGCCGGAACAGGATGCCCGAGGTCGGGGCCGTGATCTCTACCCGCCGCCGGGCCGCAGCGTCCGTCACATGGCCCAGCACCTGCCCCTCGGTCACCCGGTCGCCGGGCTCGGTCACCCAGGTCACGATCCCGCCAATGGGGGCCATGAACTCCACTGCGCCCGCCAGCGGCATGGCCTCGGCCGGTCCGTGCAAGGGCGCTGGTCCCCCCGTCACCGCGCCGACCCCGGCGAGAAAGGCCATCAGCCCCTCGGCATCCGCTGCCGCCACCTCATCCGAAACATCGCCCTGCCCGCGATATTCCAGCGTGGTCGAGAAACAGGGTACGGGCACCGCGTCGCCGAACCGTTCCCGCAAGGCGCGCCAGGGGGCGGTATGCGCCTCGTCGAAGGCGTTTCCGCCCGAGGAGTCCTCCATCAGCGCCAGCACCGAGCCGGTGCAGCGGCCCAGAAGATCGGCTATCCCGGGCCGCGCGGTCGAGGCGTAGAAATGCATCACCGCCCTATGGTCGCAATGCAGGTCCAGCACGATGTCGGCGTCATACGTGGCTTCCATCAGCCGGATGCGCAGTTCGTCCACCTCGGTCTCGATCTTCGCTGCGGCCAATGCCTTGCCAAAGGCCGCGCGGATCGTCGCGACATTCGCCTCCGGGTCCGGACCCAACTTCCCCTCCAGCCCGTCGCCGGCCAGCGCGGCGAGATCGGGATAGCCGCGATTGAAGTTGTTCGCGCCCTCAAGGTCGCGCCGACCGACCGGCTTGTGCAACAGCCACTCCGACAGCCCGACCGGGTTCGCCAGCGGCACCACCACCACATGCCCGGTGATACGCCCCCCGGCCTCCGCCGCGTCCAGCGCCTGCATCAGGTGATACAGCGCCAGCGGGCCCGGCATCTCGTCGGCATGCAGACCGCCCTGCAGATAGACCTTGGGCCTCGCCTCCTCGGTCCCCCAGTGATGGCGGGTCAGGGTCCGCGTGGTGCCTGGACTTGGCCCGCTGAGGGGCACGGTCTCGGTTCTCATGCACACCTCGGGCCTGGCAGGGCCATGTGATCAAAGCTTGCTCTTCGCCCGCGGCACGAGTCAACCCTGCAACGGCTTTTGCGCAATGGCCTACAGGTGGTCACGGGCAATCTCCTCGCGCCATTCCAGCCGGGCGATTTCGGTGCCGTTCTCCCGGATCACCGTTTCGGCCCAGATGTGAAATGCCTTTTCATTGCAGGTCATCCGGCTGCGGCTGTCATGGCTGAACACCCCGTCGGCGCGGGTCTGCACCACCCGGTAGGTGGTCTCCATCGCTGCGCTCAGGGGGTCGCCCTCGGTGATCTGGTACCGCGCATGGCCTTCGCTCGCCTGCCTGATGCCGATGTCGGGAAACTCGTGATCATAGCACCAGCGCGGGAAATCCACCGTGATCCGGCCCGACAAGAGGTCCCGCGTCACCCGCCGCGGATGGCCGGGCGCGACGGGATGGTCCACCACCGGGCTTTGCGGCGCAAGTTCCGGCGGATCGAAGACGCGCAACACGCCATCCTCGGCCCGCGCAGGCCGCCGGGGCAGCACCAGTTCCGTCGCGCCAAGGTCGAGCGTCAGCGTCGCCAGTTCGGGCGAGGGCCAGGCAATCGGCCAATAGACCGAGGACAGCGACAGCCCGATCCGGTGCCCCGCCGGGAAGGCATGGGCGATGTCGTCCAGCTCCACCACCACCTCGACAGGCACACCCGGGACCAGCGCCTCGGGCCGGTCGTGCCCCAAATGATGTGCAAGGTTCAGCATGCCCAGCGTCACCCGGGTCGAGGCCCCGTCCGGCGCCACGTCGCACAGCCGCACCGCCACGAGCGCCAGCGGCTTGTCCGAGGCCACCCGCAGCCGCAGCCGGGGCGCGCCCAGAATCTCCACCCGCTCCGACAGCGGCGCGGTCATCCAGACCAGCGAGCCGCCGTCATCCTCCCGCTGGTCGGTCGGCCAGTCCGCCTCATCCCCATAGCGCCCGATCTCGCCCGCCGCCGCCCCGACCCAAAGGGGCGAACAGATGCGTGCCTCGCCCGGTTCCGGCACATCGGACAAGGTGCCGCCCACGGGGTAAAGCCGCCAATCCCGGAGGCGCGGGCTGGGCCAGCTCTCCTCGCCAACCCAGCGCCCCGGACGTTCCGCATAGCAGGTCTTTGGCGGCACGCTCTCCTGCATCCAGACCCGCAGCGCGGGTTCGTCCATGATTCCGGTGTCGCGCCCCTTCATCCAGTGGTCGCACCAGCGCAACACCTCCTGCAGCCAGCCGATCGCCGGGCCGACCGTCACGTCCATCGGGAAGGAATGCGCCCAGGGGCCGACCAGCCCGCGGCATTTCGCGGGGCCAAGGCCCGCCAGCAGGCGCGGCACGGCTTCCGAATAATTGTCGGCCCAGCCCGAGACCGCGTAGACCGGGACGTTGATCGCGCTGAAATCCTCGCAGACTGAGCCCTGCCGCCAGTACCCATCGCGGTGCTGGTGCTGCATCCAGATCAGCCCCCAGGGCCGGTTCGCCGCGATCCTTTGCAGCCAGAGGTCGCGCCAGGCCGCCCCGTGCAGGGCCGGGTCGGGCGGCAGGTCCATGCCCGCCACCATGGTGCCCGACCAGTCCAGATTGTCCTTCGATAGACAGCCGCCGATGTAATGCACATCCGTCGCATAGCGGTCGTCGGTAAAGCCGACCGCGATCACCGTCTTCAGCGCGGGCGGCTGCCGGGCCGCGATCTGCAAGCCGTTGAACCCGCCCCAGCTGATGCCGATCATCGCGACTTGCCCGTCGCACCAGTCCTGAGCCGCGATCCAGGCGATCAGGTCGCAGCCGTCCTCCTGCTCGATCTCCGAATATTCGTCGTGCAGCAGCCCTTCGCTTTCGCCGCTACCGCGGATGTCGACCCGCAGGCAGGCATAGCCATGGCCCGCCAGATACATGTGCATCCCCTGGTCGCGCCCGCGGGTGCCGTCATGCTTGCGGTAGGGCAGATATTCCAGGATCGCCGGGTGTTTCCCGTCCGCCGGTCGCCACAGCTTTGCCGCCAGCCGCGTGCCGTCGGGCAAGGGAATCCAGAGGTTCTCGACCACCTCTACCCGATGGGGAAACTCACGCCGGATCAGCGCCATGTGCCCCACCCTGGCCAGCCGAGACCGTTTCACCTGGCCGCTGCATTCCAATGCTCCGATTCGGTTGCCGGACATCCGCGATGGTCTTACTATACAGAAGTTCAACAACGGATCAAACCCTCCTGCGCAGCCCTGACGCTTCTGCCAAGCTCGTGGCGATCGAGGCCCCAGGTATCTGCCGCGTCCCCCCTGCCCGCCTGTGACCAATTGACGAAAAGCGACGCGCATCGCCCCGGTTGCGGTGATGGCGGATCTGTTCCCTTTGCGACCCGTCCGCGTCGTCCACGCAGGCGAAAACCCCGTCTGGCATGGCATTCTGCCCGGGAAGGAGACCGCCATGACGCTGCGCCGCACCCCGTTTCACGCCCTCGCCTCGGCCATGGGGGCCCAGATGGTGCCCGTGGGCGGCGGGTTTCTGAATGTTCACAGCTATGGCGATGTGGCGGGCGAACATCTGAACACCCGCGCCAATGTCGGGGTGCAGGACCTGTCCACGATGGGGAAGATCGACATCAAGGGCCCGGATGCCGAGGCCCTGGTCAACCATCTGATCGTCAACGATGCCGCCCGCATGACCCCCGGCCAGGCGCGCTATGCCAGCGTCTGTGCGCCCGATGGCGGGATCATGGATGACCTGACGGTGTTCCGGCTTGCGTCGGAGCATTTCCTGATCGTCTCGGGCTCGCGCAACCGGCTGAAGATCCGCGACTGGGCGACGGGCCATGCCACGGGCCGCCGCGCCTATGTCACCGACATCACGGCGGCAGTGGCTTTCCCGACGATCCAGGGACCCAATTCGCGCGCCTTGCTGCAAAGTGTCATCGAAGATGCCGATCTGGCCGCCCTGAAACGCTGGACCTTCACGCACGGCCATCTGGACGGCACCCGCGTGATGATTTCACGCACTGGCGTCACCGGCGAACTGGGGTTCGAGCTTTTCGTGCCCGCCGATGAGGCTGCGGGCGTCTGGAATACCCTTTTCCATGCCGGTGGCGTCCACGGCCTGCGCCCCTATGGCGTGAAGGCGATGTTCACGCTGGGACTGGAAAAGCTTTACCCCGCTCATGGCATCGACATGGACGAGAGCCTCACCCCGTATCATGTCGGCACCGATGCTTTCATCAAGTTCGACAAGGGCGATTTCATCGGTCGTGAGGCGCTGGTGCGGGTGCGCGACGAGGGTGTGAAAACCGCATGGGTCGGGTTGAGGCTGACGGGCGACAGCCCTGCCCCGGATCTGACGCCCGTGATGGCCGAAGGTCGCCAAATCGGCCATGTCACCTATTCCGACCATGGTCATTCGGTCGGCGCTGTATTGGCAAGCGCGCATATCCAGAAGGACCTCGCCGCGGAGGGTGCGGAGGTCAGCGTGCTGGGCCAGCCCGCGATTGTGGCGCGCAGGGCCTTTTTTGACCCCGACGGCCTGCGGTTGCGATCATAGGGGAAAGGCGTGTCCCGTCGCGGCCTGACAGCAAAGCGGTGGCCGGGATGGCCGGCTGAGTTTACCAAACGACTGCAACCAGGTGCTGCGGCAGGACCCCGTCACCGCAAGGTCTGACCAGCCGGAATTGCGCTCAGCCGCTGGACCGTCTCGAACAGGACCGCCGCGCCCTGGGTGAGGTGGTGCGGCTCACTCCATTCCTCGGGACAATGGCTGCGTCCGTCGCGGCTGGGAACGAAAAGCATCGCGGCAGGGGCAATCCTTGCGAAGAACACCGCGTCATGCCCCGCGCCGCTGGCCATGCCTTGTGTCCGCAAGCCTTGTACCGTCGCCACCTCTTCCAACAGTGTAACGAGGGCGGGGTCGAACCCGACCGGCTCGCCCCGGGACAGGACCTGAAAGGCGGCCAGCCTGGTGCCCTGTTCCTGGGCGAGCCGCCCGGCCGATCCCGCCAGTTCGGCCAGGAAGCCGTCGATTGCGGCCTCGGTGACGGCCCTGACCTCGACCAGCAGCCGGGCCGTTCCGGGAACCACGTTGGCGGCGTTCGGGGAAATCTCGATCTCGCCGACCGTCGCCACGAAATGCCCCTGCCCCGAGGTGGCGCGGATTTCGGCCATGTCGCGCACGGCCAGCACCAGCGCGGCCGCGGTGACAAGGGCATCGCGCCGATCCGGCATGGCGGTGGTTCCGGCGTGATCGGGCTGGCCTTCGATGCGGATTTCCACCCGGGTGATGCCGACGACCGAGGTGACGATACCCAGATCGAGACCGGCGGTTTCCAGCGCCTTGCCCTGTTCGATATGCAGTTCCAGCCAGGCGTGAATATCATCCCGTCGCGCGGTGGCCATCGCATCGGGCG
>JAFLCY010000132.1 GCA_017303485.1 Rhodobacterales bacterium | reverse complement strand
GATCTACGCCCAGTACCCGAATTTCCGCACCGAAGTGCTCGTCGCTTCGGTGCGCGGTCCCATGCACATCGTGGAAAGCGCCAAGCTCGGCGCGCACGTCGCCACGATGCCGCCCAGCGTGCTCAAGCAGCTCTTCGGTCATCCGCTGACCGACAAGGGCCTGGAGCAGTTCCTGAAGGACTGGGCGAAGACCGGCCAGAAGATCCTCTGACGCGGACCCCGTAGGTCGGGGCCCGCCCCGACGCTCTTCGCAACTCTGTAGGTCGGGCTTCAGCCCGACTCCCTTGAAGCGCACCAGAGGGCCGCGCCCTCCCTCGGGCGGGCGCAAACCCCGCTGGTTCTAGGCGCTTTATCCCTCAACCCCTCCCACGGCAGTTCTGAGCGTGACCTCGCAAAAGCGCCCTCCCGGGGGGAGGGAGGGCGCGGCCCGGCGGCGCAAGCGCCTTGATTCCGGGCCAAGTGGCGCTTCCGTTTGCTGGTTAAGCGCCACGCCGGACCCCATCGTAGGGTGCGCTACAGCGCACCACTCGGACGTCATTCATTGATGTATTTGAGCTCAACAGCACCGCAGGGCTGCTAGCAAAGGCGATGTTAACAACTCCGGGGTTGACCCAGCGCTTTTTTGGCTGATGAAATGGCAATGCAAGCATAGGGGCACGTCATGACCACGGAATCGACAAGCGTAGACTTGGAAAAGATCAAGAAAGAGCGTGCAGTTCGCTCATTTCCAAGTGCCCCATTCTCGGAGTCATTGGCTTTCACTAAGAAGGTCTCGGAGATCGGTGGCGGCGTTCAGGTTAGGCGCTTGACCCTCTTCAACGAACTGGGAAAATCCCCAACCAGTTCTGCCAGCCAGTCGTTACTCTCTAATTCTTTCAAGTATGGCTTGACGAAAGGGAGTTACAAATCAGAGTTTATTGAGCTGACCGACATTGGCGCAAAATGCGTCGCTGACAATGACACTCGTCAACGTGCCAAGGCGCAGATTGATGCTGCCGTCTTTTCGATAGAACTATTCAAGGATCTTTATGAGCAGCTTATTGAGCTTAAGCTTCCGTCCCCGTCAGTAATCTCTGACAAGTGTGTAGAGTTGGGTGTTCACAAAGATTTGGCGCGGGAAGCTGTTGACACCTTTATCGTTAACCTGCGCGACGTTGGATTGCTCCAGACTATCGCAGGTGCCGAACGAATTGTCTCTGTTGCTCACCGCCTGGATGAAGTTAAGGAGCTGAAGACGGCACAAAACAGCTCATTGGGTGAAAGTGCAGGTGTTCCGTCGGCGAACATCATCACATCGGCCCATGCAACTTTCGAGTCGGCAGCCTTCTACATTACGCCAATCGGTGAAGTTGGAAGCCCTCAGCGGCGGCATGCTGACATGTTTGCTTCATCCATAGTGGAGCCGGCAATCGAGTTTAGCGGTTTGAGGCTGGTACGAGCGGATCAAATTGAATCACCCGGTATCATCACGAAGCAGATTATTGAGTACCTCGTTCACTCACGACTGGTAATCGCGGACCTTTCCTTCCACAATCCGAATGTCTTCTACGAACTCGCAGTCAGGCACATGCTGCGGAAGCCAACGGTGCAACTAATGAGAAAGATTGATAGAATTCCTTTCGACGTCAGCCAGAACAGGACTGTCATCATAGACGAAGAAGACAAGTACGACTTGATTGCGAAAATGCCAACGTTTATTTCGGATTTACGAGCACAGGTCAGGCAGGCACTCGACAATCCAGAGTCTGTGGACAATCCGATTTCTATTTTTATCCCGAATCTTAAGACAACAATTTAACCCACCCCCCTCACCTCACCAGCGGCCCGCCAAACACCCGCTCCTCCCCCTCCGCCCCCCCCTTCTGCGCATATTCCTGCACCGAGGCCCTTGCGGCCTCCGCCGCCTCCGGCCCCTCATCCTCCCACTCCTCCCCCGCCGCTTTCGCCACATCGCCGAACTGCGGCTTCCCGCCGGAGTGCGCCTCCTCCCGCTCCCGGTAATGCGCCAGCGTCTCCGCCCCGCGGATCACCCCCGCCAGGCGGGCATGCATGTAGCTGCGCAACACGTCGTTGATCCGCGGCCCATAGCCCTCGCCCATCGAGCGGAAGAACTTCAGCACATCCGCCTCCAGCGCGATGCAGACCCGCTTCCTGGCCGACCGCGGCGTGGCCGTGGCGATCTGGTGCCACTCCTCCGGGATGCGGCCGGTCAGTTCGATGGTGTTGTGCAGGTCCCATTCCAGACGGCGCATGACGTCCATCATGTAGGTCATCTGGGCGCGCTGGCGGGGGGTCTGTTTCCGAAGATCGGGCATGGGCTGGCTCCTGTGCGGCCCCCAGTCTTGCGCCCAAAGGTTAACGCCAGCCGAGGCATACGCGCGTATGCATGGATGGAATACGGAAGGTATACGGGCTGTAGCCCCAGTGTTGCATCGCTGCCCCATCTGCCGCCGAGCTGGCCGAAAACCTGTCGCCATCTGCTTCAGCTTTGGCCTATAGTCCCCGGTAATCCTTTCGGAAACTGGCCTGACATGATCGAACCCGACCTCCGCGACCGCATCCTCGCCGAGCCTGAGCGCCTCCTCGAAGACCGCGACGTGATGAACGCCCTCGTCTCGGCCAACGAGCGCAGCCTGGGGGCGAACATCGTCGACCTGCGCGGCATCGCCATGCAGCGGCTGGAGACCCGGCTCGACCGGCTGGAAGACACGCACAGGTCAGTGATTGCAGCGGCTTACGAGAACCTGGCGGGGACGAACCAGGTGCATCGGGCGGTGCTGCAACTGCTGGAGCCGACAAATTTCGAGGCCTTCATGAAGGCGCTGACCGGCGATGTCGCCCAGACCCTGCGCGTCGACATGGTCCGCCTGGTGCTGGAAACACTGCAGGAAGAGAATGACCCCGACCCCACCCTCCGCCGTCTGGGCGAGGTGCTGCAGGTCGCCCCTGCCGGCTTCGTCGGCACTTACCTTACCAACGGCCGCAACGGCCCCGGCCGCGCTGTGGTCCTTCGCTCTATCACCGCCCTTGGCATTGATTTCTATGGCGAAAATGCCGAAACGATCCAATCCGAGGCCCTGATGAAGCTCGACCTCGGGCCGGGGCGGCTGCCCGCGATGCTGGTCTTCGCCTCGGAAGACCCGAGCCAGTTCAAGTCCACCCACGGCACTGATCTGCTTGCGTTTTTCGCTGGTGTCTTCGAACGGGCGATGCGCCGGTGGCTGGGCTGACCGACCCCTTCCTGAGCCCCGCCCTCGGGGCCGCGCTGGAGCAATGGCTGTCCCATTTGCAGGCGCTGGAGGGTGCGGCGGCAAACACCGTCGAGGCCTACCGCCGCGACGTCGCGCGCTACCTGAAGTTCCTCTCCACCCATCGCGGCGGGGCCGAGGGTCTTGCCGCCGTCGCCCGCACCAGCCAGTCCGACCTCCGCGCCTGGATGGCCGCGGAGCGCGACCGCAAGCTTTCCGCCCGGTCGCTGGCACGGGCGCTTTCGGCGGTGAAAAGCTTCACCGCCTGGGCCGCCGACCGAACCGGGGCGGACGCCACCACCGTCCTTTCGGCCCGCGGCCCGAAGCACCGCCGCAAACTGCCCCGCCCCCTCTCCGAAGACGGCGCCGCAGCAATCCTTGACGAGATCGGCGCCGACGCCCGTGAGGACTGGATCGCCGCCCGCGACACCGCCATCGCCACGCTGCTCTACGGTCTCGGCCTCCGCATCTCCGAGGCGCTGTCGCTGACCGGCGCTGACCACCCGCTTCCCGAGACCCTGCGCATCACCGGCAAGGGCGGCAAGTCCCGTCCGGTCCCGGTGATCCCCGCCGCAGCGCACGCCGTTAGCGAATATGTAACGCTTTGCCCGCACGATCTGCAGCCACACGAAGCCCTTTTCCGCGGCGCCCGCGGCGGCCCGGTCAACCCTCGCCTGATCCAGTCCGCGATGGAGAGGGCACGCCTGCGTCTTGGCCTGCCGGCCACGGCAACGCCCCACGCGCTGCGACACAGCTTCGCCACCCATCTCCTTTCCGCCGGGGGAGACCTGCGGGCCATTCAGGAGCTTCTGGGCCATGCCTCGCTGTCGACCACGCAAGGATATACCGCCGTCGATGCCGCCCGTCTGATGGAGGTCTACGAGAAAGCCCACCCTCGCGCCTGACACCAGCCTGTTGCACCGCGCCGCGTAATCCGCCATCAAGAACCCATGAGTCCGCGTCTGAAAGCCCTGTCCGTCCATCTCCTCACCGCCTCCGGGGCGGTTCTGTCGATGTTCGCCATGCTGGCGGCGGTGGAGGGCAACTGGAGCCTGATGTTCCTCTGGCTGGTGGTCGCGCTGATCGTCGATGGCGTGGATGGCCCGCTGGCCCGGCGCTTCGACGTGAAGAAGAACTGGCCGACCTATGACGGCGTCCTGATGGACCTGATCGTCGACTATCTGACCTACGTCTTCATCCCTGCCTTCGCGCTGTTCAAGTCCGGCCTGCTGTCCGGCTGGACCGGCTGGCTGGCGATCATCGTGATCTGCTACGGCAGCGTCATCTACTTTGCCGACACAAGGATGAAGACCAAGGACAAGAGCTTTGCCGGCTTCCCGGCCTGCTGGAACATGGTGGTGCTGGTCCTGTTTGCCACCCAGCCCAGCCAGACGGTGATCCTTCTGATCGTGATCCTTCTGACGGTGACGATGTTCACCAACCTCAAGTTCATCCATCCGGTGCGGACAAGCCGGTGGTATGAGCTTTCGCTCGGCGTGATCATCCTCTGGATCGTCCTGGCCGGATGGGCGGCCTGGTGGGATTTCAATGAGGGGCCGGTGGCGAAGTGGCTCTTGGTGCTGACCTCGCTATACCTCTGCCTTGCCGGAATTGTGCAGCAGATGATCCCCGAGGGCATCCGCCGGGTGCGCTGATCCATCCGCTCGCCGATGACTTCGTCACTCCTCGCTGGCGCCGCGCGAGGAGAAGACGAAGTCGCACGACGAGCCGCCTCACAGACGCGTCAGGATCACGCCCGCGACGATGATCACCGAGGCAATCGCCTTTTCGGCCGTCATCCGCTCGCCGAAGACCAGCCAACCGATCAGCACGGCGAACAGGATCGAGGTCTCGCGCAGCGCGGCCACCACCGCAATCGGCGCAATGGTCATCGCCCAGATCGACACCGCATAGGCGCCATAGCTCGCCGCCGAGGCGAAGGCCCCCATCCGCCAGGCCCGCCAGTAGCGCGGGATCACGTCCATCCCGCGCAGGGCCACCATCCCAAGCGTGAAGAAGATGCCATCCGCCACGAAGACCCAGGCCACATAGGCCGCCGGAGAACCCGAGACCCGCGCGCCCATGCCGTCGATCAGCGTGTAGGTCGCCGTGGCGCAGGCCGACCCCAGCGCGAAGGGCAGAAGCCTGCGATCCTCACCCGAGGCGAATACCCCCCGCGACATCAAAAGGATCCCCGCCGCCAGCAACGCGATGGCCACATATTCCCCGCTTGTCACTGCGTCCGCCAGGAAGGCCGCGCCGAACAGCGCCACGATCATCGGCGCGGCCCCCCTTGCGATGGGGTAGACGCGGCTCAGGTCGCCGCGGTCATAGGCATAGGTCAGGAAGAACTTGTAGGCGAAATGCGTGCAGCCCGCCGCGAGGACCCATGGCACCGCGGCCGGGTCGATGGCCGGGGTCAGCATCACCACCACCAGCCCGATCGGCACCTCGACGATTGACAGGATCACCATCCCGCCGACTTTCGAGGTTCCCAGCTTGATCAGCGCATTCCACAGCGCATGCAGGAAGGCCGCGCCGAGGACGGCCAGGAAGATGCCAAGGCTCAACGCGCACCTGTCATGAGACTGTTGCAGGCAGGCCTAAGCCTCGGCGCGGGCAGGCGCAAGCGGGCCGATAGGTCCAGCGGCCTGCTTTCGATAGGCTCAGCCGTTCTTCGCGGCGTCCTTCGCCATCCGTTTCAGCATGCCCTTGGCCCCCACACCCGCACCGAAGTGGATCATGCCCCAGCCGATCAGCAGGCCGATGCCGAAAATGACCGGCAGCCAGGGCTTCAACTGCACGGCCATCGCCGGGTCGCCGGTCGTGACCAGCGCCACCATGTCGGTCGAGAACGGCACGCCGTACCAGGCGAAAATCCCGGCGAAGGTTGCCACCGACAGCGCGAAGGATATCGCCACGCCCGCCAGCGAAAACCGCAGCTTCTCACCCCCCGAGAAGGTGCGGCCGGTGGCCTTGGCAAAGCTCTGGCCGCCGGTCATCGCCGCTACCATAGTGATGACCAGGCCGAAGCTGGACGGCATGTCGTAATCGGGAAAGGCCTGACCGATGCCGTAAAGGGCAGCCTGCGCGGCGACCAGGGCCAGCGTGAAAGCCAAGAGCGGGCGCATAAGGCTCGCGGAAACGGTTTCGGTTGTCATCGAATGTCTCCTTAAAAATGGTGCCGGGAAGTCTGCGTCCGCCCTTTGGTGCAGGCAAGTCCGGTGTCGCGCCTAGATCAACAAAGCCCCCTCATGTCGCAAAAGTGCCGCCTTGGTCTCCACCCCGCCCGGGGCCGAGAAGCCGCCGAACCAGTCGGTCCCGGTCACCCGATGGCAGGGGATGATGATCGGCAAGGGGTTCGCCCCGCAGGCCTGACCCACCGCCTGCGGAGCGGCCCCGACCGCTTTCGCGATCTGGCCATAGGTCCGGGTCTCGCCCATGGGGATGTCGGCCATTGCCCGCCGGACATCGGCGTTCAATCCGGTACCCCAGTCGAGCGGCAGGTCGAACCGTTGCAGCCGCCGCGCGAAATAGGCCGCGAGTTGCCGCAGCCCCTCGGCCAGCAACGCGCTTTCCCCCGGGACCTGCGGCAGATGCCATTCCAGCCCGACCAGCAGGCCATCGCGTTCGACCAGTGCCACCGGCCCGAACGGCCCCGTGATCCCGGCGCGGATCATCCACCCGCCCCCCCGGCCGGGCTTGCCGCTGTCTGTCGCAGCGGAGCGAATGCCTCGCGCAGGAGGACCGCCATGCCTTCCACCGCCGGAGAGGTCCCGCGCGGATTGCGCCGCAGCACAACCCTCGCGTTGTCGACGATGGGAAAGCCGTCCTCGGTCGTCAACTCGCGGCAACCTGCCGGGATCGTGCTGCGCGACAGGGGCGCAATCGCCATTCCGTTCACCACCGCCACCCGGAACCCCCCCGCCATGTCGCAGGACCAGGCGGTCCGCCAGTCGATCCCCAGCCGGTTCAGCGACAGCTCCACGTATTCCCGACTCCAGTCCGAGCGGAAATAGGCCGCCACGGGCACCGGGCGGCGCAGGTGCTGGCCATGGGTGATCGAGGTCACCCAGACCGTCGGGTCGATGCACAATACCTCGCCCTCCTGCACATAGGCCCAGTCGTAGATCACCCCAAGGTCGATCTGGTCCGCCTCCAGCGCCGCGATCTGCGCCGAGGAATGGTCCACCCGGACCGATACCTGCACCCCCTCGTGGCGTTCGTCAAAGGCCGCCAGCGCGCGCGGCAACACGGTGCCGGAATATTCGTCGGGAATGCCGACGCGCACCGGCCCGACCAGCGGCTTCTCCCGCAACGCCACCGTCGCCTCGTCCAGGAGCGCCACCACCCGCCGGGCATAAGGCACCAGCTGCTCGCCGCGGGGCGTCAGCACCACACCGCGCGCCTGCCGTTCGAAGAGGGGCTGCCCGAGGCTGTCCTCCAGCCGCTTCACCTGCAGGCTGACCGCCGATTGCGTGCGGTGAAGCCGGGCCGCCGCCGCCGTGACCGACCCGCTGTCGGCCACCGCCAGAAAACTGCGCATCAGGTCACTGTCCAGCGGTTGCATCGCGACGCTCATGAGTTTGGTTTATGGCAGGCATCAAACCTATTCGTTTGTGAAATGTCAAACCCCGCCCTATCTTCAGGTCTCAAGCATAAGGAGACTGATCATGTTCGCCCGCCTCTTCGCCCTTCTGCAGCTGCGCCGCTCGACTGCGTTCCTGCTGGAACGCGAAGATGATCACCTCTTGGACGACATCGGTCTCACCCGGAGCGACCTGCAGACCTTGCGCCGGGGCGAAAGCCTTGCGGACGCTCGTGCCAGGACGCTGCGCTACCCATCGACGCCGACACCCCGCGGTCTCCCCGTAGGCGCTTCGGCCTGACTCTCCGCCGGGGCTCCCCTACCCCCGGCGGAGTTTTTCCCCTGCACCACCGTCAGACCGGCAACATCCGCCGCAGGATCTTGCCCGAAGCCGATTTCGGGATTGCCTCGACGAAGGTGATCCGGCGCGGCAGCTTGTAATGCGCAAGTTGCCCGGCCAGATGCGCCCGGATCGCCCCCTCCTCGGCCCCCTCGCCGGGCACGACGAAGGCGACCGGCACCTCGCCCGCCTCCTCGTCCGGGACACCACGCACCGCCGCGTCCTTCACCATGGGCGAAGTCAAGAGGGCCGCCTCGACCTCGGCCGGGGCGACCTGGAAACCCTTGACCTTGATCAGCTCCTTCAGCCGGTCACGGATGAAGACGTAGCCGTCCGCGTCCACTTCGGCCAGGTCGCCGGTCCTTAGCCAGCCGTCCGGGCTCAGCGTCTCTGCCGTCGCCGCGGCCCGGTTGTGATAGCCCGCCATCACCTGCGGCCCCCGGACCCACAATTCGCCGGCCTCACCCACGCCTGCATCGCGCCCGTCCACCACGATCCGGCACTCGGTCGAGGGCATCGTGACGCCCACCGATCCCGCGCGAGCCTGCCCACGGGGCGTCGCATGGCTGACCGGGCTCATCTCGGTCATCCCGTAACCCTGCACCGCCAGACAGCCCAGCCGGGCCGCGACGGCGTCGCCCAGCTCTCCCCCCAGCGGGGCGGCACCGGAAAAGAACCGCTCGACGCAGGACAGGTCGTGGTTCGCCACCATCGGATGCTTGGCCAGTGCCACCGCGACCGGCGGGGCACAGAACAGTGTCGGCGTCCGGTGCTTCGCGACCAGCGTCAGGAACAGGTCCAGATCGAAGCGCGGCATGGTGATGATCCCGGCCCCGGCGGCCAGATGCATGTTCATCAGCACGGTCTGGCCGTAGATGTGGAAGAAGGGCAGGAACCCCACCGACCATTCGCCAGGATTGCAGCCGATGACCGCCAGCGTCTGCTCGACATTCGCCACCAGATTGCGATGCGTCAGCCGCACGCCCTTGGGCAGGCCCGTGGTGCCCGAGGAATAGGGCAATACCGCCACGTCCACAGCCGCATCGACCGGCACCTGAGTTGCGAGAGCTTCACCCATCAGGTCAGACACCGGGGTCGCCCCTTCGGCATCACCGATGACCGCGATTTCCACGTCGCCCGCCGCCGTCTGCGCGATGTCGAGGAAGGCTGGTACGGTGACCAGAAGCCGCGCGCCCGAATCCTCCAGCTGATGCGCCACTTCCGGCGCCGTATAGGTGGGGTTGATCGTCGTCACCGTCGCCCCGGCAAAGGCCGCGCCATGAAATACCACCGCATAATCCGGGCAGTTGGGCGCAAGAATCGCGATCACATCGCCCTTGCCGATGCCCCGCGCCTTCAGCCCCCCCGCCAGCCGCCGGATGCCGTCCTCCAGCGCCCCCGCCGTCATCTCGCGCCCTGTGGGGCCGTCGATCAGCACCACGCGACCGGGATCGCCCCCCAGCCCGCGCAGCACGCGCTCGGTGATGCTCTCGCCGGTCAAAGTGATCGGCGGATAGGGACTCGTGTGGATCATGGCAGCCTCCTCCCGTTGGAAGGAGACTACCACAGT
>JAFLCY010000131.1 GCA_017303485.1 Rhodobacterales bacterium | reverse complement strand
CGCTTCTCGACGGTGGCGTTGTTCTTCCGCTCTTCCATGTCGATGAAGTCGATGACGATCAGGCCGGCCAGGTCGCGCAGACGCAACTGCCGCGCGATCTCTTCCGCCGCCTCGACGTTGGTCTTCAGCGCGGTTTCCTCGATCGAACCTTCCTTGGTCGCCCGACCGGAGTTCACGTCGATCGCCACCAGCGCTTCGGTGACGCCGATCACGATGTAGCCGCCGGATTTCAGCTGCACCACCGGGTTGAACATGCCCGACAGATAGCCCTCGACCTGGTATTTCGCGAACAACGGTGTCTGATCGTTATAGCGCACCACCTGCTTGGCGTGGCTAGGCATGATCATCCGCATGAAGTCCTTGGCGGTGCGGTAGCCGCCATCGCCCTCGACCAGCACCTCGTCGATCTCGCGGGAATAGAGATCGCGGATCGACCGCTTGATCAGATCGCCTTCCTCGTAGATCTTCGCGGGAGCGATCGACTTCAGCGTCAGCTCGCGGATCTGTTCCCAGAGCCGCATCAGGTATTCGTAGTCGCGCTTGATCTCGGGCTTGGTCCGCTTGGCCCCCGCCGTGCGCACGATCAGGCCCGCGCCTTCCGGCACCTCCAGCTCGCCCGCGATCTCTTTCAGCTTCTTGCGGTCGACCGCATTAGTGATCTTGCGGGAAATCCCGCCGCCCCGCGCCGTGTTCGGCATCAACACGCAATAGCGGCCCGCCAGCGACAGATAGGTGGTCAGCGCAGCCCCCTTGTTGCCGCGCTCTTCCTTCACCACCTGGACCAGCATGATCTGCCGGACCTTGACCACTTCCTGAATCTTGTAACGCCGGGCGCGCGGGCGGCGCGGCTGGGCGATTTCTTCCGCCACGTCCTCCTCGGCGATCGATTCGATCTCCTCGTCGGTATCGCTGGCGTGGTCCACCGCCCGATACCGCCCGCCATTGCCGCTCTCGACCGCTTCGTTGTGGTGATCGTGGTCCGCCGCGTGATCGTGGCCATGCTCTTCGGCATGATCATGGTCATGGTTCGCGGCCTCTGCCGCGGCCACGGCAGCCGCCTCGACCAGCGGACCGTCACTGGTCTCGTCCTCGCCGAGGTCGACCACATCCATCCCTGCCGGGCCTTCGACCACGGCATCATCCGCCTTCACCTGCTCGGCCTTCGCGGCAGGGCGCGGCGGGCGACGGCGCGAGCGGCGGTTGTCTTCCTCTTCCTCGGCGCGGGCCATCGCCCGCTCTTCCTCGATCAGCGCCTTACGGTCTGCGACCGGGATCTGGTAGTAATCCGGGTGAATCTCGGCAAAGGCCAGGAAGCCATGGCGGTTGCCGCCATATTCCACAAAGGCCGCCTGCAGCGAAGGTTCGACCCGCGTCACCTTGGCCAGGTAGATGTTCCCGGCCAGCTGGCGCTTGTTTACGGTCTCGAAATCAAATTCTTCGACCTTGTTTCCATCGACCACGACCACCCGGGTTTCCTCGGAGTGGGTGGCGTCGATAAGCATTTTCTTTGACATGTTGGTCCACTGCGCCCCGGGCGCAACGGCGTGCCTGGCGGACCAGACAGGGAAACGAAACGGACGGGGCGGCTTGTCTGGGCGTGGGCTGCGGGCAAGACATCGGCTCTCCGGCCCAATGGGCAGAGTGGTTCGATGCGCAAAATGCCTGCACGCCTCATCGCGGTTACAATTGAAGGGCCTTTCGGGCCCTCCACCTAATCTGGCCAGCAAATCCAGGGACTTGCGGGCAATATGCACGGTCTTGCGACCGATCCGGCTCCTTCAACGCGACACGCTTTCGCGCGCCCGGCAGCAAAGGAGAGAATTTCTCGGGCAGAGAGACTGCCTCTCGGCGACCCTATCGGCAAAAACGGGCCAAGGGCAATGGCGAATTTTTGCACGGCTGTCACGGATCTGTCGCAGCCGCCTGATGCCGGCGGCGTCCTGATCCAGCTACCGCTCCAGCAGCGAGACGCAGTTTCCGCTGGGATCGAGCGCCGGACAAATCGCCTGCGCAGCCTCTTCCAACCCGGCCGGGCGGTTGTCCGCGTCTCGCGTGTTCCGCGGTGCCAGCGGGATTGCCAGCGCCAGGTCGGCTAGGCTCAGGTCCAGGATGTCAGGCCGCAGTGTCGTCAGGGTCAGCTCGCCTTGCCCGGCGTCGAGCGGAGTCAGCAAAAGCCGCACTGCCGCACCCTTCGCCATACCCGATACCGCAGGGTTCATCTGCAACGCCGCCTCGATGGGCCCTGGGTCCGACGGGTGGTATGGCCATGTCGTCACGACCAGATAGTCGATCCGCTCCGCAGCCTCCCGCCGCTCCTCCGCCGTCAGTACGCGGCGCCGGATGTTACCGGCAACCGAGGTTTGCGCCCAGAACTCCAGCGGCAGATCCGACAGCGAAACGGTCCCGGGCAGATCCCTCCCCTCCAGCGCGGGCGTCAGGACCACATAGACCCCCGCAGCCCCGCGCCCGCGCAGCACCGCCTCGCAGGCATTGTCGCTGCAATATTCGTCCGGCGTGACAAGGAGCGGCATCCGCGTGGTCAAGGCCGGAGGTTCACCCACGATCTCGCGCGCTTCCATCCGGCTCAGCTTCCAGCCCAGCCAGGCCTGGCTAATCAGTGGAACGCCAACGGCCAGGACAGCGACAATTCCCAGCCCCCACAGCCCTGCCCGCCGCCATTTGGCGCGGATCAGCATGACCAGCAGGACAATCCCGACGACACCGTAGACCAGCATCGACACCAGAGCCGCCACCAGCCCATCCAGGCAAGACCCGAGGCATTCGGCCCCTCCGGGGCCCGCCGTCACGAGCAGAGCGCCAAGTCCGATCAGTCCCCGTTCCCGCACGCCGCCGTCCCTCCGCGCTGTTCGGCGCAAGAAGGCACGGCTGGCGCTGTCGGGCAAGTCCCGGAACCCCTCCTCGTTCGACTGCGTCTCCTCGTCGGAGAGCGAAGCCAGGAGAGACGAAGTCATCGACGAGCGGCTGGGTCAGGCGAAGGCTACCCCGGCTCAGACATAGTCCCCGCGGCTCAGCCCGTACTTGGCCATCTTCTCGTTCAGGGTCCGGCGGGGCAGGCAAAGCTCTTCCATCACCGCCACGATCGACCCTTTGTGCCGCCGCATCGTGTTGTCGATCAGCATCCGCTCGAAGGCCTCGACGTAGTCCTTCAACGGCTTGCCTTCGGTGGTCAGCGCCGGCCCCGAGGCTTCGTTCTCCGCCATCAAGAGCGAGGCAATCGACCCCGATCCCCGCCGGTTCTGCAGCACGGCGCGCTCGGCGATGTTCACCAGCTGCCGTACATTCCCCGGCCAGGGCGCCTGCAACAGCTGCGCCGCTTCCTGCGCCGTTACCTGCGGCGCGTCGCAGCCGTATTCCTCGGCGAACTGTTCGGAAAGCCGCGTGAACAGTTGCAGGATATCCTCACCCCGCGTCCGCAGCGGAGGCAGCACGATGGTCATCGCGCCCAGCCGGTAGAACAGGTCCGGCCGCAGCGCCTGCTCCAGCGTCGTGTCCGGGGCATGGCTGTTGCAGATCGCGATGATCCGGGTTTCCGGCGGGGTGCCCTGGTCGTTGATGAAGGTCAGCAGCCGCGCCTGCATTGCGCCTGGCATCGCCTCGATATCCTCAAGGCACAGCGTCCCGCCCCGCGCCTCCTCGACCAGGGGCAGTGCCCCGTCCTCGCCCGGCCCGAACAGCCGGGCCGCCAGCTTGTCCTCTGACCAGGCGGCGCAGGAGATCGCGACGAATTTCTTCGAGGCCCGTGGCCCTACTGCATGCAAGGCATGGGCGACCAGCGTCTTGCCAGTCCCCGTCTCGCCGTCGATCAGGACGTGACTGTCCGCCTGCCCCAGATCAAGAATGTCCTCGCGCAGCCGCTCCATCGCCGGCGAAGAGCCGATCAGCTTCTTGATGATGGTCGAGCCGTCCGACAGCTCTTTCCGCAGCGCCCGGTTGTCCAGCGTCATTCGCCGCGCCTGCGTCGCCTTCTTGGCCAGTTCGGTCATCCGGTCGGGGTTGAACGGCTTTTCCAGGAAATCGAATGCCCCGACCCGCATCGCCTCCACCGCCATCGGCACGTCGCCGTGGCCGGTGATCATGATCACCGGCAGCCCGGAATCCTGCCCCATCAGCCGCTTGAGGAAGGCCATCCCGTCCATCCCCGGCATCTTGATGTCACTGACCACGACACCCTGGAAATCCGGGCCGATCACCTTCAGCGCGTCCTCGGCGCTGGCATAGACCTCGGTGTCGAACCCCGACAACGCCAGCCACTGGCTTATCGACTGCCGCATGTCGGCCTCGTCATCGACGATCGCCACTTTCATTGCGCGGGCCATTTGGACCTCTTCATTCTGCTGCTTCCTGTCTGTTGCCAAGGATCGGCAACTGCATCTCGAACACCGCGCCGCCCCCGTCACCGTTCCGTGCGGTCAGACGACCGCCGAGATCGGTGACGATGCCGCTGGAGATCGCAAGGCCAAGCCCCACGCCCTCGCCGGGTTTCTTTGTCGTGTAAAAAGGCTCGAACAGGTTCTCGAGATCGGTGATCCCGTGCCCGTTGTCGCGTACCGTCAAGGTCGCGGTCTCGCCCGCCGACAGAAGGATGTCGATCTGCGGATCCTTGATTTCCTTCGTCGCGTCCAGCGCGTTGCGCAGAAGATTTATGATCACCTGCTCCAGCCGCAGCCGGTCGGCCATCACCATCACCGCTTGGCGCGGAATGCCCCGGCTGATCTTCACCACACGCGCCTTGAGCTGCGGCTCCATCATCGCCAGCGCAGACGAGACGCAGGCGCGAAGATCAACCTCTTCAAAGGCTTCTCCGCCCTTCCTTGCATAAGACTTCAACTGCCGCGTGATCGCGCCCATGCGTTCGATCAGGTCGTCGACGCGCTGGAAACTGGACAGCGCCTCGTCCGGGCGCTTGCGTTGCAACAGAAGCCGCGCCCCCGCCAGATAGGTCTTCATCGCCGCCAGCGGCTGGTTCAACTCATGGCTCACCGCAGCAGACATCTCGCCCAGGGCGGCAAGTTTCGACGATTGCGCCAGGGTCAGCTCGGCGACCTCAAGGTCCTTCTTCACCTTCTCGCGCTCGGCAATCGCCCGTTGCAGCCGCGCGTTCAGAAGCCGCAGTTCCGCCGACTCCCGCTGATAGGACAGCGACCGCGACCAGGCCCGGCGCGACAGGAGATAGAAGGTGAAGGCCATGAGGATCGCAAACCCCATGATTTCCAGCGCCAGGATGCCGTTCACCTGTTCCCGGACCGACCCATAGGCGGTGAACGTGGCGATCTTCCAGCCACGGAACGGAACCCGCGCCTCGGTCTTCATCACCGCCTCGCCACGGACATAGGCGTCGGGCGGGTCCTGCGTCCACTCCGCCGTCGCCCGCAAGGCGCGCGCCAGCGCCGAGGTCGGATCGCGCAAGGCCAGCGCCTCGGCCTTCGGCAGGCCGCGCCAGCGCGGTTCCGTCGACAATACGACCGTGCCTTCGCTGTCGGTGACCATGATCGCGTCCTGCAACCCCGTCCAGGCCCGCTCGTATTTCATCAGGTCGACAGAAACGATGATCACCCCCATCGGCTTGGACTCGACCATCACCGCACGGGAATAGACGAAGTCGAACCCGCCCGACTCGCGCGTGACCGGGGTGAAGATCGTGTCCTTAGCCCGCTGTGCCGCGACGAAATAGGTCTCGTTCCGGGTGTTGGTGCCAAGCACGTTGCGATTGGTCGCCCCGACGACACGCCCGGCAGAATCGACCAGGCGGATCGATGCGACGCCCAGTTCCTCCTGCAATGCGATCAGCTTCGCGGAGGTTCTGGAGAAATTGCCGTCCTTCAGCGCTGTCCGCAGGTCGGGGTCCGAGGCCAGCAACAACGGCACCACCGAAGTGCGCTGCAATTCGGCCATCAGGTTCCCGGTGTACAGCGCCAGCCGAACCTCTGCTCGGCTGCGGGTGTCGGCGGTGTAGCGGTCGGTCAGAAGCCGGTTCGACACCAGGACGACGACGACCGCCAGAATGACCAGCAGCACCACGACCAGCTTGGCACGCCAGGGCAAGCCCGGCGCCGAGGGGGAAGCTGTGGTGGGATCGTTGACGGTCATGCCCCAAGAGTAGGGCCGCGCCCCAATGGCCTCAAGCAGATGGGGCTCAGGCCAGCGCCATCCCGCGCATCAGCGAGGCGAAGAGCCCCTTGCCGTCCTGCGACCCCAGCGCAGCCTCGGTCGCCCGTTCCGGATGCGGCATCATCCCCAGCACGCGGCGGTTCTCCGACAGCACGCCCGCGATGTCCGCCATGCTGCCGTTGGGGTTCTGGGCATAGGTAAAGGCGATGCGGTCCTCGCCCTTCAGCCGCGCAAGGCCCTCGGCGTCGATGGTGTAGTTGCCGTCATGGTGCGCGATCGGGATCCGGATCTCCTGCCCCGGCCGGTAGGCGCCGGTGAAGTCGGACCGGGTGGTCGCAACCTTCAGCACCAAGGTGCGGCAAACGAATTTCAGCGTGGCATTGCGCATCAGCACGCCGGGCAGAAGACCCATCTCGGTGATGACCTGAAAGCCGTTGCAGATGCCAAGCACATAGCCGCCCTTGTCGGCATGCGACCGGATTGCCGCGCTGATCGGCGACTGCGCGGCAATGGCCCCGCAGCGCAGGTAGTCGCCGAAGGAAAACCCGCCCGGCACCCCCACCACGTCGACACCCGGGGGCAAGGCGCTGTCCTTGTGCCAGACCCTCTCGACCTCGAACCCGGCACCTTCGAAGGCCACGGCCAGGTCGCGGTCGCAGTTCGAGCCGGGGAAGGTGATGACGGCGGCTTTCATCGGAGCGACTCCCATCTCTGCGGATGCGGGCCTGATAGCCGAAAGCGCGGACAAGAGCCAGAGCCTGTGCCGGTGCTTGTGCCGGTCCGGAAAGGCGGTAGGCTGCCGGAATGCTGGATGATACTGCCCTTGGCGCCCTGCGCGCGATCTGCGGCGACCGCGTTTCGGTGGCCGCTGCAACCCTGGCCGAACACGCCCAGAGCGAAAGCCTTGTCACCGCCGGGCGCCCGGATGCTGTCGCCTTCCCCCGCACGACCGCGGAAGTCGCGGCGCTGGCCGAATGGTCCATGGCACATCGGGTGCCGCTGATCGGCTGGGGCGCAGGCACTTCGCTTGAAGGGCACGCATTGGCGGTGGCGGGCGGCGTGGTGGTCGATTTCCGCGAGATGGCCGCCGTGCTGGAACTGCGGGCCGAGGATCGCCTCGTCCGCGTCCAGCCGGGCATCACGCGCGAGGCGCTGAACCTCGACCTCCGCACAAGTGGCCTGATGTTCCCGGTCGATCCCGGCGCCAATGCCTCGATTGGCGGGATGGCCGCGACGCGGGCCTCGGGCACGACGGCGGTCCGCTATGGCACGATGCGTGACAATGTCCGCGGGCTTGAAGTGGTCCTCGCCGGGGGCCAGGTGATCCGCACCGGGACGGCTGCGCCGAAAACGGCTGCCGGCTATGATCTCACGGCGCTGTTCGTCGGGTCCGAGGGGACGCTTGGCCTGATCACGGAACTGACGCTTAAGCTCCACGGCCAGCCCGAGGCGGTGATGACGGCCGTGGCGGCCTTTCCATCAGTTGGTGCGGCGGTCGATTGCGTGATCGCAACCATGCAGATCGGCCTGACCCCGGCGCGGATCGAGTTCCTCGACACCGATACCGTTGCCGCCTGCAACGCTTACTCGGGCCTCAGCCTGCCCCTTGCGCCCCAGCTTCTGGTGGAGTTTCACGGCCATCCACAGGGTCTGGCGGAGGATGTCACCCGGTTCCGTGCGCTGGCCGCCGACTTCGGGGCGTCCGGGCTTGACTGGGCAGAACGGCAGGAAGACCGCACGCGGCTCTGGGCCGCGCGTCATGCGGCGTACCGGGCGATCCTGGCGTCAAGGCCGGGGGCGAAAGCGGTGGTGACGGATGCCTGCGTGCCGATTTCTGCGCTGGCTCAGGCAGTCGAGGAAACCAGAGCCGACATTGCCGCTTCTGGCATCTCCGGCCCGATTCTGGGCCATGTCGGCGACGGCAACTTTCACGCGATCCTGATGGTCGATCCGGCGCTCGGCGAGGAAGTCGCAACCGCCAAGGCGCTGGCACATCGGATGGCCGAACGCTCGCTGCGCCTTGGCGGCACGATCACTGGCGAGCATGGGGTGGGCTTTGGCAAGCTTCCCCTGATGGAGTCCGAGCATGGCGATGGCTGGCAGGTCATGGGCACGGTGAAAGCGGCCCTTGACCCGCTCAATCTCATGAACCCCGGCAAGGTCGTGCCGGGCTAGCCATGACTAGAAATCAAAGCTCGAGCGTCGGAAAAGGCCCTGGTCGATCTCGCGCTGGCGGCGTTCCAGGTCGACGAGCGAAACCGAGCCGTTCAGATAGGCAAGTTCCAGATCGGCAATACGCGGAATGAAGTTGCCGGAAATCAGCGATTTGAACAGATTTAGCATGGTGTGGTCCTTTCTTCTTGTCCGAAAGATAGGATGCCGCAGCGCAGCATTGTAGCACCATGCCAGTAGTCCCGTCATGCGCCCGACGCATGGGTCAACGCAAATGTGCTGTACCCTTGGGCAAACTGCTCAGCCCTGTAGCAGGGCCCTTGCCGCGGCGCGGGCAGCTTCAGTCACCGTGTCACCCGCCAGCATCCGCGCGATCTCCTCGACCCGCTCCTCGGCGCCGAGACCAGTGACCGTGGACAGGGTCTGCCCCTTCGCCACCCGCTTCTGTACCCGCCAGTGCCGCGCACCGAAGGCCGCCACTTGCGGCGAATGTGTCACCACCAGCACCTGCGCCCCCGTTGCCAGCGCCTTCAGCCGCCGCCCCACGGCATCCGCCGTGGCGCCGCCGACACCCCGGTCGATCTCGTCGAAGATCAGCGTCAGGCCGGGACTGTCGCCGGTGAGACAGACCTTGAGCGCAAGCAGAAACCGTGAAAGCTCCCCGCCCGAAGCGATGCGATTCAAAGGCCCCGAGGGCGCGCCGGGGTTGGTCGCGACGGTGAATGTCACCGCATCCAGCCCCTCCGGCCCCGGCTCGCCGCTGGTGATTTCGGTCGCGAAGACCGCGCGTTCCATCTTCAGGGGCGCCAGTTCCGCGGCCATCGCCACATCCAGCCGCTTTGCCGCCGTTGCCCTTGCCTTCGTGACCCGCGCCGCTTCCGACGCATAGCCCGCCTCGGCCCCGGCCACCGCCTTGCCCAGCTTCGCCAGTCCCGCCGCACCGCCGTCGATGGCGGCAAGACGGGCCCGCAGCCCTTCGGCGAACCCGCCAAGATCGTCCGCCAGGACGCCATGCTTGCGCGCCAGAGCCCGGATCGCGAACAGCCGCTCCTCGACCCGCTCCAACTCGCCGGGGTCGAAGTCCAGCGCCTCAAGCGCCCGTTCCACCCCGCCCTGCGCCTCGCCAAGCTCGATCAGCGCCCGGTTCAGGGCCTCCATCGGTGCATCGAGCCGCCCCTCGGCCTTGTCCGCCGCGCCGTCCAGCCAGCGCAAGGCGTCGCGCATCCGGCCCTCGGCCCCCTCGTCCGACATCGCCATCAAGGCCTTGGCGACATCCTCGCGAATGCGCCCCGCGCCCTGCATCAGGCGTCGACGGGCATCCAGCGCCTCATCCTCGCCGGGCTCTGGGTTCAGCTTGTCCAGTTCCGCCACGGCATGCCGCAGGAACTCTTCCTCCGCCGCCGCCCGCGCCAGTGCGCCCTCGGCCTCGGTCAGCCTGGCCCGCGCCTCGCGCTGCGCCGCCCAGGCGCTGCGCAGGGCCGCAAGGTCCAACCCCGCGA
>JAFLCY010000130.1 GCA_017303485.1 Rhodobacterales bacterium | reverse complement strand
CGCGTTCCGCGCCACCCTCGCCGCCGCCCTGACCGCCCATGCCGATGGCCCGCGTGTCCTGATCCTGCGCGACTACCATGCCGAGAACCTGCTCTGGCTTCCGGGTCGCGTCGGCCTTGCGCGAGTCGGCCTGCTGGATTTCCAGCTTGGGCAGCTAGGCCAGCCGGGCTATGACCTCGTCTCGCTCTTGCAGGACGCCCGGCGTGACGTCGCCCCCGGGACCGAGGCTGCCATGGTTGCCCGCTTTGCCGCCGCTTCCGGATCGGATCCCGGGGATTTCCGGGCCCACTATGCCACCCTTGGCGCCCAACGCGCGCTGCGGATCATCGGGGTCTTTGTCCGCCTTGGCCTTGCCGCGGGCAAACCGCAGTACCTGCGCCTGATCCCGAGGGTCTGGGACCAGTTGCAAAGGAATCTCGCCCATCCCGCCCTTGCCGACCTGCGCTGCATCTGCGACCGGGTCCTGCCCGTGCCGACGCCCGACCTCTTGCAGAAGATTGCCAGCCAATGCCCGACTATCCCTTCCCGCTGATGATCTTCGCCGCCGGTTTCGGCACCCGCATGGGCGCCTTGACCGCCGACCGGCCCAAACCGCTGATCCCGGTCGCGGGCCGGGCGCTGATCGACCATGCGCTTGGCGTCGCAGAGGAGGCCAGCGTGACCCGCACCGTTGTCAACACGCATTACCGCGGCGACCAGATGGCGGATCACCTGCGGGACCGCAACGTAATGATCAGCCACGAACGTGAGCAGATTCTGGAAACCGGCGGTGGCCTGAAGGCGGCGCTGCCGCTGCTTGGTGAAGGTCCGGTCGCGATGCTGAACAGCGATGGCATCTGGACCGGGGCGAACCCGCTGCTGGAACTTGCCGCCGCCTGGGAGGACGGCCGGATGGAGGCGCTGCTGCTTCTCTTGCCGCTGGAAAGGACGCTCGCGCATGGTCCGAAGGGTGATTTCCGTCTTGCACCCGATGGGCGGATTTCGCGGGGTCAGGGCGGCGAGGATCACGTCTACATCGGTGCGCAGATCCTTCATCCCGCCCGGATCGCTTCCACACCGGAGGCGGTGTTCTCGCTGAACCGGCCCTGGAACGAGATGATCGCGGCGGGCACCGCCTTTGGCATCGTCCATGACGGCGGCTGGTGTGACGTAGGCCACCCCGAAGGGATTGCAGCCGCCGAGGCGCTGATCCAGTCTTCCGGACATGGCTGAAACTCCGAACCTCTACGCCCTGCCGCCTGGCGTCGATTTTCCTGCTGAACTTGTCGAGGGGCTGCTCACCCGAATGGCTGGCAGGCCACCCGAGGCGCTGGCGCGGGTGACGCTGATCGTCAACACCCAGCGGATGCGCCGCCGCGTGACCGAATGCCTGCAGGCCCGGGGGGCGCTGCTGCTGCCCCGGATCATGCTTGTCACCGAAGCTGCCACGCTGGCCCGGACCCCGCTGCCGCGCCCGATCTCGCCCCTGCGGCGGCGGCTGGAACTGTCCGTGCTGCTGGACCGCCTGCTTGCCACCGGAAGCACGCATTTCCCCCGCACCGCGCTTTATGACCTTGCCGACAGCCTGGCCGCGCTGATGGAGGAGATGCAGGGCGAGGGGGTCGCACCCGAAAGCATCGCGCGGCTGGACGTCGCCAACCATTCGGCCCACTGGGCCCGGACGCAGGCCTTCCTTGCCATCGTCAGCGAGGCGCTGCGGGGTGAGGCCCCGGATGCCGAGGCCGTCATGCGGCAGGCAGTGATGCGGCTGGCCGGGGACTGGGCTGTGGCTCCGCCCGCCGATCCGGTGATCCTGGCGGGCTCTACCGCCTCGCGCGGGACGACGGCGCTATTGGTGCAAGCCATCGCCCGGCTGCCGAACGGGGCCGTGGTCCTGCCGGGCTATGACTTCGACACGCCGGATACGGTCTGGGACAGCATGGACGACGCGCTGACCGCCGAGGATCATCCACAATACCGCTTCCGCCGGGTGATGGATTTGCTGGGCTGCGGTCACGAGGTGATCCGGCGCTGGACCACGACCGCGCCGCCCGCGCCTGATCGCAACCGGCTGATCTCGCTTTCCCTTCGTCCCGCGCCGATCACCGACCAGTGGCTGACCGAAGGGCCGCGGCTGCCCGACCTGATCCCCGCGACCGAGGGCCTGACGCTGATCGAAGCTCCCGGCGAACGCGCGGAGGCAATCGCCATCGCACTGATCCTGCGCGAGGCGGCCGAAACCGGCACCCGCGCGGCGCTGATCTCACCCGACCGCAACCTGACCCGCCGCGTCACTGCCGCGCTGGACCGCTGGGGAATCCGGCCGGACGATTCCGCCGGGCGTCCGCTGGCACTGTCGGCCCCGGGACGGTTGATGCGGCAGGTGGCGGCGCTGTTCGGGCAGAAACTGACCGGCGACGCACTCCTGGCGCTGCTGAAACACCCGCTCGCCTTTTCCGGTCCCGGTCGAGGGCCACACCTGATCCTGACCCGCGAGTTCGAGCTGCACCTGCGCCGCAACGGTCCGGCTTTCCCCACGGCGGCCAGCCTGATGGACTGGGCCGACCGGCAGAAGACCGACCGTGCCGCCGACTGGGGGCGGATCGTGGCGGCCACGCTTTGCGGGCACGAGACGATCCCGCGCCTGTCACTGGAAGACTTCGTCGCCATGCACCTTGCCCTGACCGAGGCGCTTGCCCGCGGCTTCGCCGAGGCCGGCGCGGGTGCCCTGTGGGAGAAGGCGGCGGGCGAGGAGGCGCTGAAGGCTGTCGGCGACTTGCAGGCCGAGGCCGGGGCGGCGGGCGAGATGACGCCCTCGGACTATCGTGGCGTGTTCCAGGGCGTGCTGGACCGGCACGAGGTTCGCGAGACGGAAAGCGTGCATCCCGGCATCATGATCTGGGGCACGCTGGAAAGCCGGGTGCAGGGGGCCGATCTGGTGATCCTCGGCGGCCTCAACGACGGCACCTGGCCCCCGCAGCCGCCGCCCGACCCATGGCTGAACCGGGCAATGCGGAAGGAAGCGGGATTGCTGCTGCCAGAACGCCGGATCGGGCTTTCGGCGCATGACTACCAGCAGGCGATGGCGGCGCAGCGCGTTGTCATCAGCCGGTCGAAACGGGGGGCAGAGGCGGAAACCGTGCCCTCGCGCTGGCTGAACCGCCTGACGAACCTGATGTCCGGCCTGCCGCAGCGAAACGGTCCCGAAGCGCTGCAGGCGATGCGCGACCGGGGCGAGCATTGGCTGCGCCTTGCCACCGCCTTCGATGCGGCGCCAAAGGCGGAGCCGGCGAAACGCCCCTCGCCGCGCCCGCCCGTCGCGGCCCGGCCGAAGCAGCTTTCCGTCACCGAGATCAAGACCCTGGTCCGCGACCCCTATGCGATCTTCGCCCGCCATGTCCTGAAGTTGCGGCCTCTGGATCCCCTCCGCCCAGAGGCCGACCCGCGCCTGCGCGGCGTGGTGCTGCATGAGGTTCTGGAGAAATTCCTGCGCCATGGCGGTGGCGGGCGCGAGGAACTTCTTGCGATCACCGATGCGGTTCTGGCTGAACGGGTCGCCTGGCCCTTGGCCCGCACGATCTGGCTGAGCCGGATCGCCAAGGCGGCGGATGCGTTCCTTGCCTTTTCCGCCGCGACCGGCGGAGCGCCGGTGCTGATCGAGGAGAAAGGTGCCGTCAGCCTTCCGGGCACCGACTTCACGCTTACCGGCAAGCCCGACCGGATCGACCGGCTTTCGGACGGGCGGCTTCTCCTGATCGATTACAAGACCGGCGACCCGCCCTCGCCCGATCAGCAGAAGCATTTCGACAAGCAGCTTCTCCTCCTCGCGGCGATGGCCGAGGGGGGCGGCTTCAAGGGGCTTGGTCCGGCAGAGGTCGCCCGCGTGGTCTATGTCGGATTGAAGGCCGAGCTGAAGAGGTCCGAGATCACGCTGGAGCCGGGCGCCGTCGCGGAGGTCTGGGCTGAATTTGGCCGCCTCATCGCCAGCTATGCGCGGGCCGGGCAGGGCTACACCGCGCGCCGGGCGCTGGTGTCGGTGCGGGACGTCAGCGACTACGACCACCTGTCGCGCTTTGGCGAATGGGAGATGACAGACGATCCGGTGCCCGAGGATCTTGGGTCGGAGGGTGGGGCATGAACGAAGCCTCGCGCCGCCAGATCTCCGCCGCCGATCCCGCCCACAACACCTGGCTGTCGGCCAATGCCGGATCGGGCAAGACCCGCGTGCTGACCGACCGCGTGGCGCGGCTCTTGCTGGGCGGGGTAGAGCCGCAGCGCATCCTTGGACTGACCTATACCAAGGCCGCAGCGTCCGAGATGCAGAACCGGCTGTTCAGGCGGCTGGGCGAATGGGCGATGCTGCCGGAAGCCGACCTGCGCGCCACGCTGGCGCAACTTGGCGAGGGCGCGCTGTCGCCCGACCGGCTGTCCCGCGCCCGTCAGCTCTTTGCCCGCGCCATCGAGACGCCGGGCGGCCTGCGCATCCAGACCATCCACAGCTTCTGCGCCAGCCTTCTGCGCCGCTTTCCGCTGGAGGCCGGCGTTCCCCCCGGCTTCACCGAGATGGACGACCGCGCCGCAAGGGCGATGCGGGCCGAGATCGTCGAGGAAATGGCCGACGGCCCCCGGGCCACCGTCGTCCGCCGCCTGACCGAAGTGCAGGACGGCGAGGATTTCGGCAAGCTGGTCGAGCAGATCGCAAGCCACCGCGCGGGTTTCGGCGCCCGCCTTGACCGGGCCGGGGCGCTCGCCCTGTTCGGCCTCGCGCCCGATGTGACGGAGGACCACTTTGTCAGCCTTGCCTTTCGCGGCGGCGAGGAATGGCTGGTCGCCCAGAGCCTGCCGCTGTTGCGCGCCGGGTCGGCCACGATGCAGGACCTTGGGACGGCGCTTGCGGGCTTGCGGCTGGATGCGCCGGGATATGCCGAGCTTGCCGTCCTGTACCGCTGCCTGCTGAAAAAGGACGGGCAGCCCAACTACGCCAAGGTCCCCACGACCAAGGTCCGCACCGCGATGGGCGATCTTGTCCACGACTTCGACGATTTCATGCAGCGCGTCGCCGATGCCCGCGATGCGGAGAAGGCCCTTTCCGCCGCCGAAAAGACCCTGGCCCTGCACGACTTTGCCGCCGTCTTCCTGCCTGACTACGCGGCCCGTAAGGCGGCGCGGGGCTATCTCGACTTCGATGACCTGATCACCCGCGCCAAGGGGCTGCTCACCGACCCCTCGCTGGCGGCCTGGGTACTGTACCGGCTGGATGGCGGCATCGACCACATCCTTGTCGACGAGGCTCAGGATACCAGCCCGGAGCAGTGGGAGTTGATCGAGGCGCTGGCCTCCGAGCTGATCGCGGGCGAGGGCGCCAGCACGCGGGAGCGCACCCTGTTCGTTGTCGGCGACAAGAAGCAGTCGATCTATTCCTTCCAGGGCGCCGATGTCGCCGCCTTCGACCGGATGCGCGACCATTTCGGCGACCGTCTGGCGGGGGGGGCGGGCCTTGCGACCAGCGTGCTGGAACATTCCTTCCGGTCCTCGCCCGCGATCCTCGATGTGGTCGACCGCACCTTCACCCCGGCCCAGCACGCGGCGCTGGGCGGCGGCTCGCATCACCTTGCCTTCAACGCCACCCTGCCGGGACGGATCGATGTCTGGCCGGTGCTGGAAAAGGAGGACAAGCCCGAGCCCGGCCCCTGGTTCGAGGCGCTCGACACGCCGCATCCGGAAGACCCGAACGTCGTGCTGGCAAACCGGATTGCAGCTTGGATCCAGGATCGGGTGGACGGGGGCGAGCAGATCCCGCAGGCGGGCAAACCCGACCGCCCGGTCCATTACGGCGACGTCCTGATCCTGGTCCAGCGCCGCTCGCCGCTGTTCCACGAGATCATCCGCGCCTGCAAGGGGCTGGGCCTGCCCATTGCCGGGGCCGACCGGCTGAAGCTGGGCGGAGAGTTGGCCGTCAAGGACCTTGCCGCGCTCCTCGCGTTCCTCGACACGCCCGAGGATGATCTCTCGCTGGCTGCGGTCCTGCGCTCACCCCTCTGCGGCTGGACCGAGGCAGAGCTTTTCCGACTGGCGCAGCCTCGCAAGGGCTATCTCTGGGAGGCATTGCGCGATCATCCGGGGCATGAGGCGACCCGCGCCTTCCTTGACGACTTGCGCGGTCAGGCCGATTTCCTGCGCCCCTATGACCTTCTGGAACGCGCCCTGCACCGCCATGACGGCCGCCGCAAGCTGATCGGCCGGTTGGGTGCCGAGGCCGAGGACGGGATCGACGAGCTTCTCAGCCAGGCCCTGTCCTATGAGGCGACCGAAGTGCCCAGCCTCACCGGCTTCCTTGCCTGGATGGAGACCGACGAGGTCGAGGTGAAGCGCCAGCTTGATGGCGAGGGCAGCCGCATCCGGGTGATGACCGTCCACGGCGCCAAGGGGCTGGAGGCCGAGATCGTCATCCTGCCCGACACCTGCGACCGCAGCCCGCAGGACCGTGACCAGCTGTACCGCCTGCCCGATGGCCCGCCGGTCTGGAAGGTAGCCAAGGACGAAAGCCCCGCCCTGATCGCCGCCGAACGCGCCGCGCGGGCCGAGCGCGATGCGGCGGAACGTCTGCGGCTGCTCTACGTCGCGATGACGCGGGCGCGCTGCTGGCTGGTCGTGGCCGGAGCCGGGAAGACCACGCAGGCAGACTGCTGGCACAACCTTGTGGCCGCCGGGGTCGAGGCCGCCGGGGCTTTGACCATAGACGGCATCCGGCGTCACGCCTTTGGTGACTGGCCCCGCCCGGCCCTGCGGACGAAGGCTGCGGCAGTCTCCGTCGCCCTGCCGGCCTGGGCCAGCCAGCCTGCGCCCGAGCCTTTCCGTGCGCCCAAGCTGCTGTCGCCCTCCGATCTCGGCGGCGCAAAGGCCCTGTCGGGCGAGCCTGCCTATCCGGAAGCCGAGGCCAAGGCGCGCGGGACGGCGCTGCATCTTCTCCTCGAACATCTGCCCGCGCTTGCGCCCGACGACTGGGAGAGCTTCGCCGCAACGCGGCTCTCCGACCTCCGGCACCGCGCGGACCTGCTGGCCGAGGCGCGGATGATCCTTGCGCATCCCGACCTTGCATTCCTCTTCGGCCCGGACAGTCTGGCCGAGGTTGCCGTCACCGCACCCTGGGGCGAACGCACACTTTCGGGCAGCATTGACCGGCTGGTGATCGCGCCCGACAGGCTGCTGATCGTCGACTACAAGTCGAACGCCATGATCCCTGATCGCCCCGAAACGGTGCCGGAAGGCATCCTTCGCCAACTTGGCGCCTATGCCCACATGCTTGGGCAGATCTACCCCGACCGCCGGATCGAGACTGCGATCCTCTGGACCGGACGTCCCAGCCTGATGCGGATCGATCCCGACATCGTGAGGCAGGCCTTCCTGCGAACCACGATCCCTTGACGTTCCCGCCCCCGATCCATAGCTTCTGTCCCTGACCAATTCCCTAGGAGACCAGACCATGGGCGCAGCGACCGTCGCCGTCACCGATGCCACCTTCGATGCCGAAGTCCGCAAATCGGACCTGCCGGTCGTCGTGGATTTCTGGGCCGAATGGTGCGGCCCCTGCCGCCAGATCGGCCCGGCGCTTGAGGAACTTGCCACGCAATATGCGGGCAAGGTCAAGATCGTGAAGGTCAACGTCGACGAGAACCCCGACAGCCCGGCCACTCTGGGCGTGCGCGGCATCCCGGCGCTGTTCATGTTCAAGGACGGCCAGGTCGTGTCGAACAAGGTCGGCGCCGCCCCGAAGGCCGCGCTGGAAAACTGGATCAAGTCGGCGATCTGATCCGCCTGATCAGGGCATTCCGCGCCCGGTCGCCCGATGGGGTGGCCGGGCGTATCTATTTCTTCCCATCCTGACGCTTTTCCTGTATGGCCCCCGCCATCTGAGACGTGAGGCCCTCCCCCGGGGCCCGTGCGAAGGATTTGGGGGATCGGCGGCAATGGGGCCGCCAGACATCGGGGGCACCGGCAGGGGCCGGGTCCTCAGAGGAAACGACATATGTTCAATGTGACCAAGAAATCGATCCAGTGGGGCAATGAAACGCTCACGCTGGAAACGGGGAAAGTTGCGCGTCAGGCCGATGGGTCGGTGATCGCGACGCTGGGCGAGACCCAGGTGATGGCCAACGTGACCTTCGCGCGGAATGCGAAGCCGGGCCAGGACTTCTTCCCGCTGACCGTTCACTATCAGGAAAAATACTACGCAGCCGGCAAGATCCCCGGCGGCTTCTTCAAGCGTGAGGCACGGCCTTCGGAAAAGGAAACGCTGGTTTCCCGCCTGATCGACCGTCCGATCCGCCCGCTGTTCGTCGACGGCTTCCGCAACGAAGTGCTGGTCATGGCGACCGTGCTGTCCTGCGACCTGGTGAACGACCCCGACATCGTGGCGATGATCGCGGCCTCGGCGGCGCTGACCGTCTCGGGCGTGCCCTTCATGGGCCCGATCGGCGCGGCACGCGTCGGCTTCGTCGACGGCCAGTATGTGCTGAACCCGGCGATGGACGACATGACGCAGCTGCGTCTGAAGCCCGAGCAGCGCCTGGACCTGGTTGTCGCCGGGACCAAGGACGCCGTTATGATGGTGGAATCCGAGGCTTACGAGCTGACCGAAGAGGAAATGCTGGGTGCCGTGGTCTTCGGGCATGAGCAGATGCAGCCGGTGATCGACCTGATCATCGACTTTGCGGAAACCTCGGCGAAAGAACCGTTCGACTTTACTCCGCCCGACTACTCGGATCTCTATGCCAAGGTGAAGAAGGCCGGTGAAAAGCAGATGCGCGCCGCTTTCGCGATCCGCGACAAGCAAGAGCGCACCGATGCCATCGAAGCCGCCGTCGACGCGATCAAGGCTGCGATGAGCGAGGAAGACCAGGCCGATGCCAATCTCTATCCGGCGATCAAGAAGCTGGAAGCAGCGGTTCTGCGCGGCGACGTCGTGAAGAATGGCACCCGGATTGATGGTCGCGACACGAAAACTGTCCGCCCGATCGTCTCGGAAACCGGCGTTCTGCCGCGTGCGCACGGCTCGGCCCTGTTCACCCGGGGTGAAACGCAAGGGCTGGTGGTGACCACCCTCGGCACCGGCGAAGATGAGCAGATCATCGACGCGCTGAACGGCAACTACCGTTCCAACTTCCTCCTGCACTACAACTTCCCGCCCTACTCGGTCGGCGAGGTCGGCCGCGTGGGGTCGCCCGGTCGTCGCGAGATCGGCCATGGCAAGCTGGCCTGGCGGGCGCTGCAGGCGGTTCTGCCGGCTCCGACCGATTTCCCCTACACGATCCGCGTCGTGTCCGAGATCACCGAATCGAACGGCTCCTCCTCGATGGCCTCGGTCTGCGGCGGCTCGCTGGCGATGATGGATGCGGGCGTGCCGCTGAAGGCTCCGGTTGCAGGTGTGGCCATGGGCCTGATCCTGGAAGACGACGGCAAATGGGCCGTGCTGACCGACATCCTGGGCGACGAGGATCACCTCGGCGACATGGACTTCAAGGTCGCGGGCACCGAAGCCGGGATCACCTCGCTGCAGATGGACATCAAGATTGCGGGCATCACGCCCGAGATCATGAAGCAGGCGCTGGCGCAGGCCAAGGACGGCCGGATCCATATCCTGGGCGAGATGAACAAGGCGCTGTCCGCGCCGCAGGGCTTCAGCGAATACGCCCCGAAGATCGAAACGATGCAGATCCCGACCGACAAGATCCGTGAAGTGATCGGCTCGGGCGGCAAGGTCATCCGCGAGATCGTCGAGGTTTCCGGCGCGAAGGTCGACATCAACGACGACGGCATTATCAAGATCGCTTCGAGTGACCAGAAGGCCATCAAGAAGGCCCATGAAATGATCTGGTCGATCGTAGCCGAGCCGGAAGAGGGCCAGATCTACACCGGCAAGGTGGTGAAGCTGGTCGATTTCGGCGCCTTCGTGAACTTCTTCGGCAAGCGCGACGGTCTGGTCCACGTTTCCCAGATCGCC
>JAFLCY010000129.1 GCA_017303485.1 Rhodobacterales bacterium | reverse complement strand
GTACGGCCTGGGCGCCGGGGTCTGGACGCGCGACGGCACCCGCGCCTACCGCTTTGGCCGCGCGATCGAGGCAGGCCGGGTCTGGGTGAACAACTACCACGCCTATCCGGCCCATGCGGCCTTCGGCGGCTACAAGCAGTCCGGCATCGGGCGCGAGAACCACAAGATGATGCTCGATCACTACCAGCAGACCAAGAACATGCTGGTCAGCTACAACCCGAACAAGCTCGGCTTCTTCTGAGGCAGGTCAAACCGGGAGGAAAGGGGGCACAAGTCGCCCCCTTTCTTTTTTCGGGCAGGTCGCCCGGGCAGGGGCCGTCCGGCATGTCCTTGAATGCCGTCCGACCTACTTGCCGACAAACTCGAACGAATAGTTGCGGCCCGCGCCCTCCGGCGGGGCCGGAAAGGGCGCCGAGCGGCGGATATGATCGACCGCGATCCGGTCAAGCGACGCGTTGCCCGAGCCTTGCAGCACCCTGACGTCGACAAGCCCGCCATCTCCGCTGATCGAGAAGCCGACCACAACCACACCCCGGCCCGCACCCGACGTCTTCTTCGTCGCACGAACCTTCTTCATCACCGCCTTGGCATAGGCAGCGGGCGAGACTGCACCAGAACCCTTGGTCTTCGACCCTGCCTTCGGGGCGCTGGCGGAAGCGGCGGCGGCCTTCTTCGTTCTGGTTTCCTTCGGCTTGTCCTCAATGGGGTCCGGCTTCTGGTCCGGCTTGCTTTCAGCCTTCGGTTTCGGCTTCGGCTTGACCTTTGCAACCGGCTTGGGCAACGGCCGTTCCGGTGGCGGCGGCAAGGCAAGGTCCGCAGAAACCGGAACCTCCGGATCTGGCAAAGCCATCGGGGTGGCCGCCGCAAGCTCGGGTGCGGCATCCTCGGCCCGCGGCAGGTCGGGGGCGGTGTCCGCCGGGGTGGGTTCATCCGGCGCGACGGGGGCCTCGTCCACCACCTGAGGTGCGGCCTCTGCCATTGCGGCAACTTCGGGCGCAGCCGGGGGCAGCGTGCCAAGGTCAAGAAACACGACCGGTGCCGGCCGCCCGGCCGCAAGGGCCATCGCCGCCGCCCCGCAGAGCAGCGCCGACGCCGCGGCTCCGGACAGGGTCCAGCCCAGAACGCGGGTCTTGGGCTCGCGGGCGGTCATGGTGCCGTCTCCAGACCCACAAGCGCGACTTTCAGGTATCCGGCACCGCGCAAGAGATCGAGAAGCTTCATCAGCGCGGCATAGTCGACCGAACTGTCCGCGCGCAGGTAGACCGGCGTATCGCGCTTGCCGGCGGTCTGCCCGTCCAGCGCCGCCGCCAGCGCATTGCGCTCGATTGTCCGGTCGTCCAGCAGCAAGCGGCCATCGACGGATAGGGTCAGCCAGAGCGGATCATCGGGCCGGTCACCGGGCGGCGCGGACGAGGCTGGCAGGTTGACCGGAACATCGACTGTGGACAGGGGTGCCGCGATCATGAACACGATCAGCAGCACCAGCATCACGTCGATAAACGGTGTGACGTTGATCTCGCTCAGTTCCGTGTCGCCGTCATCCAGCCGCAGCGCCATGGTTCAGCCCCCCATCCGCCGGTCCATCTGGCGGCTGAACCGCGCCAGAATCTCCGCCCGCCCATCCGCCAGCGCATGCCGGAAAAGCCCGATCCGCCGCATCACAGCGTTGTAAAGCAGGACCGCCGGGATCGCCGCGACAAGGCCGATGCCGGTCGCCAAGAGCGCCTCGGCGATCCCCGGGGCCACGACCGCGAGGTTGGTGGTCTTGCTTGCCGCGATGGCCAGAAAGCTGTTCATGATGCCGAAGACCGTACCGAACAGGCCGACGAAAGGCCCCACTGCCCCGATGGAGGCCAGTAGCCCGGTGCCCGAGCGCAGCCGCTGCACCGCCCCCGCCTCGATCCGGTCAAGCCGCAGCTCAAGCCGCTCCCACGCCGAGGCGCGCAACTCTGCCGTCAGTGCGTGCGGCAACGCAGATACCTCGTCCAAAGCGGCAGCGGCGGCACGGGCCAGCGGGCAATCGCCCGGAAGTTCCACCAACCCGCCGGTCGTCGCCAGCGCAGACGAGGCACGTCTCACCTTGGCGAAAGCGAGCGTGAATTCGACGATCTTGAACAAGAACACTGTCATCACTGCCAAGACCGCCAGCGCCAGCAGCCCCATCACGGCCTGCACGACGGGATGCGCCCTCCGGATCAGTCTGAGGAGATCGGTGTCGACCTCGCCGGGCTCCGCGGCCTCGGCCGGGAAGGCCCCGGCAGGGTCCGCCACGGTGGCGGAGGGCAAGAGCGGCGCGGCCTCGGTCGCGGTGCCGACATCACCCAGCGCCGGTGCCTCGGTCATGACGGCAGGAGGGCTTGCGCCCTCCTGTGCCATGGCCGCCGTAGCCAGGAGGAGAAGCAGAGCCGCGGCGGCGCATCTTACCATGTGAAGTTCTTGCCGATGGCCAGCTTCGCGTTCATCCCCTGCGCGCGGTCAAGCGACAGGTTGTTCTTGTAGTCGGCGTCGAACACGTTCTCGACCGTCAGCGTGACATCCATCCCTGCCAACGCGCCGGTTTCCGGCTTCCAGGTCACGAACAGGTCATGCGTGTGATAGGCCGGGGTATGGGTCGGTGTGATCGTGCCCGCGGCGGAGGTCGCTACCGAATTGGTGGTGATCGCGTCGAAGTAATAGGCCGTCCAACCGAAGATCAGACCCCGGTCAGGGACTTTCGCCCCAAGGGTCAGCGCCAGGTTCTCCGCTGGCGTATCGGCAACGGTCAGCCCGTTCGCCGCCGGGTTCGGCATGTCGCGATAGGCCGATCTGACGTTGCTGTAACCAATGTTCGCAAACCAGCGTTCGGCGTCATAGCTCGCCTCCAGCTCGCCGCCCCAGAGTTCCGCCGCGCGCACGTTCAGATAGCGCGGCACCGCCCCGGTCGCCCCGTTGGTCACGATCAGGTTCGACAGATTGCTGTGAAAGGCCGTGGCCTTCAGTTGCAGCGTGTCGCCCTCGGCAAACAGTCCCTCGCGCTGGTAGGTGACGCCAAGCTCGATGGACTCTGCCGTTTCCTTTTCGAGGTTCAGGCTGGGCAGCCTGCCGCCGTCGGTCGAATACAGTTCGTCCAGCGTCGGCATCCGCTCGGTCCGGGCAAGGGTGCCGAAAACGCCCCAGTTGTCGTTCAGCTTGTACAACGCCGAAAGCTTGGGCGAGATCGCCTCGTCCGTCACCGCCGTCCCGCCCAGCGCGGCGGTCGCCGCCGACGGCGCCCGGTCGGCGAAGTCCACCCGCAGGCCCGGGATCAGCGTCAACCGCTCGTTCCAGACGAATTCGCCCTGCGCATAGACGCCGATCTTCCGGTCGGTGCCCTGGGGGTGGAAGCCGAGCGGCCCAAGCGAGGAGGTCGCCGTCCGCTCCTGCTCGGAAAACTGCACCCCGAAGGTCAGGAAATTCTGCCAGTCGCCGGTCGAAAAGTCGGCCGTGTTCTCGACCTTCAGCGTCTTGGTCGCATAGCCGTAGTCGCCCGGACACAGCACCTGGAACGTCCCCGGCGCGCAGGCGAGCGGGCTGCCGGTGAAGTTGTCCTTGGAGACATCGGTGTCGGTGTAAGAGAGCTGCACCGTCAGATCGAGAAGATCGTTCCCGGAGAACTGGTTGCGCCAGGTCAGCGTCGCGGTGTCGTCGATGGCATGGATGTCGGCAAAGCCGAAGGTGGGGATATTGGCGGCCCCACCCGATTGCGCGACGGCGGCATCGTCCAGATCGGTATCGGTGCGCGAAAGCGCCAGCGTCAGGCTTTGGTCGCCGTCATTGCCGAAGGTGAGCGTACCCTTCGCCAGGGCCGAGACCGCATCATGCGCCGTACCCGCCAGCACAGTGCCCGCGCCGTCCGTCTTGTCGCCGCCATGGCTTGCGTTCAGCGCCAAAAGGAAGTCGGCATTCCCGGCGCGGTGGGCATAGATCACGCCAAGCTTTCCCACGTCTCCGTTGCTTTCATAGCCACCCTTGAAGCGCAGCGCGCTGGTCTCGCCTTCGCCAAGGTAGTCGGCGGCATCCTTGGTGGTGAAGGCGACAACGCCGCCGATGGTGCCCGAGCCGTAAAGCGTCGACGAGGCCGGGCCGCGCAGGATTTCCACCCGCTTGAACAGCTCCAGATCGCCGAAGAAGCTGCCCATCCGGTATTGCTCGAAGAACTTGGGCGCGCCATCGACGACCACCTTGATCCGCTCTTCCGATGCGGTCTGTTCAGAGTTGCCGATGCCGCGGATGTTGAAGGCCATCCCCATCGGCCGGGCCGAGGCGCCCGCCGCCTGCACCCCCGGCACACCCTTCAGCAATTCGCCGATGCTGGCCGCCTGCTTGCGGTCGAGGTCCCCCTGCTCCAGTGCGGTCACCGCCTGCGGCGTGTCGATGGCGACCTTGGCCGTGCCGGTGCCAAAGATGATGCGGCCAAGCATCTGGAACACGGTCTCATCGGCCTCTTGCGCGACGGCCGGGGCGGCGCAGAGGGTAAGCAGGGTTGCGGTAGAGAGAAGGCAGGCACGGGGGCCCGGCAGGCAGCGGATCGACATGGGTGGTCCCTTCGGATGTGTCTGCTGAAGGGCTGGCCATGGCCGGGACCGGCGGGCTGGCGGCAGAATATTCTGACTTGATCTGTCAGGAATTGGCTTCTAAAGATCGCGAAGTGTTTTTGTCAAGTATCCGCCGCGCGATTTCCTGCGGCCGGATGAAACCCCGCGCCCCAGCTTGCTGCCAGAGACGCGCGTCCCCCGAACAGACAGGATGGATGCCCATGGCCAAGCCCGGCCCCGACCAGATTCGCGCGCTCCGCGCCGAAAGCCCCAAGTCCCGCGCCCGCGATTTCGCAGCAGCACAAGGAATCACCGAGGCCGACCTCGTGGCCGCCTATGTGGGGCAGACCGCCACCGCCATCGTGGCCGAGCCAGACCGGCTGATGCCCTGGGCCGGGCGGCTGGGCGAAGTCATGGCGTTGACCCGCAACGAGTCCTGTGTGCATGAGCGGCTGGGGCATTACCTTGACTATCGCACCGGTGCCTTCGCCGCGATGATCCTCGGCCCCGAGATCGACCTGCGCATCTTCGGCAAGCACTGGGTCCACGCCTTCGCGGTCGAGGAGCCGGGCGAAGACGGTCCGAAGCGCAGCCTTCAGATCTTCGATGCGGCGGGCGATGCCGTTCACAAGGTCCACCTCAAGCCGCAGTCAAACCACGCGCTCTGGCCCGACCTGATCGCCAACATGCGGCTGGCGGATCAGCCTGCCACGCTGGACCTGACCGCCCGCCGCCCCGCTGAGCTCGCCAAGGGCGACAGCGCCGGTGCCTCGGCCCTCCGCGCGGCATGGGACAAGATGACCGACACCCACCAGTTTATCGGCATGACCAGGGATCAGGGCATGAACCGACTTGGCGCCTACCGCATCGCGGGGGCGCCCTATGTCGAGCAGCTGGAGTCCGCGGCAGTCACCCACACCCTGACCCGCGCGGCCGAGGCGGCGATCCCGGTGATGATCTTCGTCGGCAACCTCGGCTGTATCCAGATCCACGGCGGACCGATCAGCAAGATCGTTCCGATGGGACCCTGGATCAACGTCATGGATCCGCGCTTCAACCTGCACCTGCGCGCCGACCGCATCGCCGAGGCCTACGCGGTCTGGAAGCCCACCCGCACCGGCGATGTCCTCAGCGTCGAGGCCTTCGCGGCGGATGGCGAGCTGATCCTGCAGGTCTTCGGCTATCGCAAGGACACTCCGGCGGCGTCCTGGAACGCCCTCGTGCGGGCTCTGCCCCGGCTGGAAGAGGTGCCGGCATGATCCGCGCCCTTGCCCTGACGCTCTGCCTTGCCCCTGCCGCCACCGCGCAGGATGCCACCAGGGTCATCACCCTCGGCGGTTCCGTCACCGAGATCGCGGTGGCGCTGGGGGCCGAAGGCCGGATCATCGCCCGCGACACCACCTCGATCTGGCCGGAGAGTGTGCAGTCCCTGCCCGACGTCGGCTACATCCGCGCGCTCTCGCCCGAAAACGTGCTGGCGCTCGATCCCGGCCTGATCGTCGCCGAGGGGGACGCCGGGCCGCCCGAGGCCATCGATGTGTTGGAGTCCGCCGGCATCCCCTTCGTCCTCGTTCCCGAGGCGACCGATCCCGCCGGCATCGCCGCCAAGATCACGGCGGTTGCCACCGCACTGGACCTGCCCGCCGAAGGCGCGGTCCTTGCGGCCCGGGTCGAGGCACAGCTTGCTGAAACGCAGGCCCGCGCTGCGGCTGTCGAAACGCCGAGACGCGTCCTTTTCGTCCTGTCGCTGAAGGGCGGCGGGGTGATGGCGGGCGGCACGGGCACAGAGGCTGAGGGCATCATCCGCCTTGCGGGGGGCGTGAACGCCGCGACCGGGGTCCAGGGCTACAAGCCGATGACCGACGAGGCGGTGCTGGCCGCTGCACCGGACGCGATCCTGATGATGGACCGCGAGGGCGATCTGTCCATCGCGGACGCCGACATTCTGGCACAGCCCGCGCTGTCGCAGACGCCGGCAGCAGCGACCGCGACGATCATCCGGATGGACGGCAACCTTCTCCTCGGGTTCGGTCCACGAACGCCGGAGGCCGCTGACGCCCTGCACCGCGCGCTTTACGGTACGGAAGGTTAGGCCGATGCTCTAGCTTTCGACAACACGCCCAACCGGCCCGCGCCGCCCGGGCAGCGGCACCGTCACACTGGCGCTTTCCACGCTGGTCCTTGCCGCATCCGTGCTGTCGCTGACAACGGGCGCGGCGGGCCTCGGGATCGGGGACCTTGCCGCCGCCGTCCTGGGCGAAGGCCTCTCGCCGCGCGACCAGATCATCCTGCACGACATCCGCCTGCCCCGCCTCGCGCTCGGCCTTGTTGTCGGCGCGGGCCTGGCGGTGTCCGGCGCGCTTCTGCAGGGCCTTTTCCGCAACCCGCTTGCCGATCCGGGCATCGTCGGGGTCAGCGCGGGTGCGAGCCTGGGCGCTGTCCTTGCCATCGTCCTTGGCGGACTGCTTCCTTTCGGCCTTGCCACATTCCTCGGTCCCGCGCTCGTCTCGCTTGCGGCGGGGTTTGGCGGCTGGGCCGCCACGCTCATCCTCTACCGGATCGCCACGTCCGGACGTCGCACCGATGTCGCCCTGATGCTCCTGGCCGGGATCGCGCTGACCGCACTTGCCGGAGCGATGACCGGCATCCTGACCTATCTTGCCGATGACCGGCAGTTGCGCGACCTGACCTTCTGGAGCATGGGCTCGCTGGCCGGGGCGACCTGGGGCAAGCTTGCCGCCGCCTTGCCGCTGACCGCCATGGCGCTGCTGGTTGCCGTCCGATTGTCCCGAGGTCTGAACGCCCTTGCCCTTGGCGAGGCGCAGGCCGCGCATATGGGCGTCGACGTGCAGCGGTTGAAACGGCTGGCCATCCTGTCGGCCGCCGCCGCGACCGGATCGGCTGTGGCGGTGTCAGGCGGGATCGGCTTCATCGGGCTGGTGGTGCCTCATCTCCTGCGCCAGTCACAGGGGCCTGACCATCGCCACCTGATCCCGCAGGCCGCGCTTCTGGGCGCGGCGCTGCTGGTCCTCGCCGATCTCGTCTCGCGCCTCATCGTCGCCCCGGCCGAGCTGCCGATCGGCATCCTGACCGCCCTGTTCGGTGCCCCCGTCTTCATGTGGATGCTGATGCACAACACGCTGAAGACCGGTGGCTGACCATGCTGGATCTGGTCAACATCTCCGTGCGCGTTGGCCGGAAGGTCATCCTGGAAGACGTGACGCTCCACCAGCGCGCGGGCGAGGTTCTGGCGATCTGCGGTGCAAACGGGGCTGGCAAAAGCACGCTTCTGAAGGCCATCCTCGGCGAGGTGCCTGCCACCGGAACCGTGCGCCTGAACGGGCATGATGTGGCGACGGCGCGGCCAGACCGGCTGGCCCCCCTGCGCGCGGTCCTGCCGCAGGATACCGAGGTCGCCTTTGCCTTCACGCTGGGCGAGATCGTCGCGATGGGGCGCGAGGCGGGCGATTTCGCGACCTCTCCTGACATTGACCGCGCAGCCCTTGCCGCCGTCGGCCTGTCAGGCCGCGCAGACGAGGACTTCCGCACCCTCTCCGGCGGCGAACGCCAGCGCGGCCAGTTGGCCCGGGCGCTGGCCCAGGTCTGGGAGCCGGTCGCGCCGACCGGCCCACGCTGGCTGATCCTGGACGAGCCGGTGGCCAGTCTCGACCTTGGCCACCAGCTGAGGGTGATGCGCCTCGCACGCCGCTTTGCCGACGCGGGCGGCGGGGTGGTCGCAGTGATGCATGACCTGAACCTTTCGGCCATGTTTGCCGACCGGATCGCCTTTCTGCTGGACGGCCGGCTGGAGGCGGAGGGCACCCCGGCCGAAGTCATGCAGGCGCCGATCCTGGAACGCGCCTATGGCTGCCGGATCACCCTGAACGCCACGCCGCCGCAAGGGACGTGGCTTTTGCCCCAGACCTGCGAAGACTTGCCGGTCCGACCGGGCGTTGACGCTTGAAGGCCCTCCGGCGGAAAGGCCCGCACCCTCACGGCGACGGCCCGCTCTGCCCCTTGGCCGCAAGCGAGTAGACCGCGGTAAAGCTGGCGGGCGCAAGCGAGCTTTCGATCACCCCGGGCCCGGCGGTTTCGGCTGTGACCACGAAAATCTTCGGCCCCGCATGCCTGACCACCAGACTGCCTTCCAGCGCGCGCACCGCCATCTCTATCGCCAGCCTGCCCTGTACAACCGGAGAGTCGGTCGGCGCGGCCAGGATTCTGCCCCGGGTCACGCCGCGATAGACCGCATGGCTGAGGTAGGTCGAGACGACCTTGATGTCGTCAGCCTCCTTGCTGGCCCGCAGGATCGAGACTGCCGCCTCGGCCATCGGGCCGCTGCCGACCAGATAGTCCACGTCCGGCCACTCATCGATGGCGTCCTCGACCAGAAGCACCTGCTGCTCCAGCCCGGTATCGCCGAAGAAGGTCTGTACGATCCTGCCCGAACTGTCCCTGATCGCATCGCGGAACCCGGCCTCGACGAAATCCACCCAGCCTGCGCCTCTCGGGCCGGGAAACCAGGCGATCGTCACCTCTGGGCTGCCCGCCGGGTGCCGCTCGGCAAGGAACCGCCCCGCCGCCGCCCCCATCTCGGTCCAGGGCACGCTTGCCTTGGCGGTGATGCCCCGGTCGTCGATGTCGTTGACGGCTGCGATCACCGGCTTTCGGCGGGCGATCTCCTCCACCACCGGGGTCAGCCCGTCATACGAGACCGCGCCAAGGATGACCGCATCGAACTCGTCACTGGCGCAGCCCTTCAGCTGCTCGATCTGCCGCGCGAGGTTCGGATAGCACCCGGCCTCGAACACATCGAAGGCCACCCCCAGCTTCCGGGCCTCTTCCACCATGCCGTAGTTGGCCGACAGCCAATAGGCATCCTTCAGATGCGGATACAGCACGCAGAACCGCCAGGGCCTTTCGGCGTGGTCAAGCGGGACATAGTCGATGGCCACCGCAGGACTGGCATCGTCGAACGGCACCGACCGCGCCTCAAGCTTCCAGATCTCGGCCCGGCACGGCAGGACAAGCGACAGGCTGACCATGAGCGCCATCGCCGGAATCCGGTTCTGCATCGACATCGCTCTCCCCTGCCCGCGTTTTGGTGCTAGCCTGACCGGACCACAAAGGCCATCGGGACGGGCCATCAGGGGAGAACCTTGCGGAACTTCGGCCACAAGTCGAGTCTGGGCGGCAGGCTGCTGATCGCCATCCTGCTGATCGCCGGCTTTCCGGCGGCGACCGGTGTGCTGGGCTGGATCGAGTTGCGGGATGTCGCCGCGACCCAGTCGCAGGTGGTGACCGAGGCGATCCCGGCCATCTCCGAAGTGCGGGGGGTCGCGGAAGAAACCAGCCGGGTCGTCGCGATGGCGCCCGAACTGGCCGCCGTGACGGACGAGGCGCAGCGGGCACAGCGCTCGGCCTTTCTGGTCGACCAGGCCGGCGCCCTGCGCGAGCGGCTCTTGCGTCAGC
>JAFLCY010000128.1 GCA_017303485.1 Rhodobacterales bacterium | reverse complement strand
CGCGGTCAACGCCCAGTGCCCCACGATTGAAGAGACCCGCCGGGTGTTTCTCGTCGTCGACGGCGCCGTGGTGGCCCGCTCGCTGCTCGTCACCGTCGACACGCTCAGCCCCGCGCCCGTCTCGTCCAGATAGGCGTCCAGCGCCCCTGCCCCCTCATGCGGATCGCGGTGGATATCCCAGCGCCGCGCGGCGATCACCTTGTCCAGTACCTCGACGGGAAGGCCGAAATCCTGGATCACCTCATGCAGCGGCCCCGCCACCTCATGCGCCCGGGCCGCACCCGAAGCGGCATTCTCCACCACATCGCGCCACCATTGCAGGCGCATCTCGGCGATGAGCGGTTCCTGCGTCACCCAAGGCGCGCGCGCGACTTCCAGATTGAAAGCATAAAGCGGGAAAAGCTGCGCGCGAGCATCGCGCGGGGCGGCCATCACGGCGCGAAACCGGTCCGGATCACCCCGTTGCACCAGTTCGGCGCAGGCCGCCACACTCACTTCGGCACACCGAAATCGCGGATCAGCTTCCACTGGATCGCATCCAGAAGCGCCTCGAACGAAGCGTCGACGATGTTGGCACTGACCCCCACGGTCGACCAGCGGCGGCCCTGCCCGTCTTCGCTGTCGATGATCACCCGCGTCACCGCCTCGGTGCCACCATTGGTGATGCGGACCTTGAAGTCGACCAGCTTCATGTCGTCGATGCAGGCCTGATACGGCCCCAGATCCTTGGCCAACGCCTTCGACAGCGCATTGACCGGGCCGCGATCGCTGCCGGAGTCGTCCATGCTGTCCGAAACCGACATCATCTTCTCGTCACCGATCTTGACCACGACCACCGCCTCCGAAAGCGAGATCATCCGGTCGTACTTGTTCTTCCGCCGCTCTACCGTGACCCGGTAGCGCTTGACCTCGAAGAACTCCGGGCAAAGGCCCAGTTCCCGACGTGCGACCAGCTCGAAACTGGCCTGCGCGCCGTCATAGGCATAGCCCTGGTCCTCGCGCAGCTTGATCACCTCGATGATCCGGCCCAGACGTGGATCCTTCGGGTCGGCGTCGATCCCCGCCGCCGCCAACCGGGCGCGCAGGTTCGACAACCCGGCCTGGTTAGACATCGGAATGACGCGCTCGTTGCCGATCACGGCGGGGTCGACATGTTCGTAGGTGGTCGGGTCTTTCAGGATCGCGCTGGCGTGAAGGCCCGCCTTGTGGGCAAAGGCACTGGCGCCCACGTAAGGCGCCGACCGCAGCGGCACGCGGTTCAGGATGTCGTCAAGCATCCGCGAGGTCTTGAGGAGGCCGGTGACAGCTTCGCCGGTGACCCCGGTCTCGAACTGGCCGGCATAGGGCTCCTTGAACAGCAGCGTCGGGATCAGCGTCGTCAGGTTGGCGTTGCCGCAGCGCTCGCCCAGCCCGTTCAGCGTGCCCTGGATCTGGCGGGCGCCAGCATCCACAGCGGCCAGCGAGTTCGCGACCGCGTTGCCGGTGTCATCGTGGCAGTGGATGCCCAGCCGGTCGCCCGGAATGCCCGCGGCGATCACCTCGGCGGTCACCCGGCCAACCTCGGCAGGCAGCGTGCCGCCGTTGGTGTCGCAGAGGACGACCCAGCGGGCACCGGCATCGAGGGCGGCTTTCAGGCAGGAGAGGGCATAGGAGGGGTTGGCGCGGTAGCCGTCGAAGAAATGCTCGGCGTCGAACAGCGCCTCACGGCCCTTGGCGACGAGGTGGCGGATCGACGAGGCGATGGCTTCGCGGTTTTCCTCCAGCGTCACGCCGAGGGCGGTGGTGACGTGGAACTCATGGGTCTTGCCGACCAGACAGACGGCGGGGGTGCCTGCGTTCAGGACTGCCGCCAGCACGTCGTCGTTCTCGGCGGACCGGCCCACTCGGCGGGTCATTCCGAAGGCGGTCAGGGTGGCTTTCGTCGCCGGAGGCGCAGCGAAGAAATCGCTGTCGGTCGGGTTCGCGCCGGGCCAGCCGCCCTCGATATAGTCGACGCCGAGGGCGTCGAGGGCCTGGGCGATCTGGGCCTTCTCGGGGGTCGAGAACTGGACGCCCTGGGTCTGCTGGCCGTCGCGCAGGGTGGTGTCGAAAAGGTAGAGGCGCTCGCGGCTCATTGCGGTGTCCACGCGTGGGCAGATTTTCGGGTGTGGGATTTCAATGGGTTGCTGAGGATTGTTAGTGTGGGCTTAACCATGGCCGGATCGGGGAGACAAAATCCTTGAGCAAGGATTTTGACAAATTCCTTGCTTAAGGAATTTGAATCTGTCGGCCGTTTGGTCACTGGAGCGCCTCCAGTTTGGCCGGGTCGAAATCTGGGCCGGGAACGAGTTCGACGCCCGCCTTCGACATGCGAACCTCGATACCTATGGCGATCAGGGCGGATTTCAGGGCATCAGCGGCAGCGAAGTCCTTCGTTTGCATCGCCCGTTGGCGCTTCTCGAACAGACTATTTCCCCACTTCGCCAGAAGATCACCGGTGCGCGCGTCAAGTCCAAGCGTCGCCATGCGGTGGCCGGAAGCGACTCCATTGTCGCCAGCGTGAAACCTAAATGGCGCAAACGTTTCTGTGAGCGCGTCGGTGTAAAATCCCAGAAGTCGCAGCGCCCCGACCAGATTCATTTCCTCCATGTTCTTCAAATACTTGCTGACGAGAGTAAGTGCGAGGGATGTATTCAGGTCATTGGCCAACGCATCAACGAACTCTTGCGGCGGTTTGGCGTAGCGCAAGTCAACCCATGGTTTCGTAAGAGGGTCGCTCCCAAGAAACTCGGCGATCTTCCTGAGCGTCGCCTCTGCCTGCCGCGCCTTCTCCGCCGTCCAGTCCATCGGGCTGCGGTAATGCGTCATGAGAAGCACAAACCGGATCACCTCGCCCGGCACGCCCTGATCCAGCAAATCCCGCACGGTGAAGAAATTGCCCAGCGATTTGGACATCTTCTTGCCCTCGACCTGCAACATCTCGTTGTGCAGCCAGTAATGCGCGAAATCGCCGTGCGGGTGGGCGCAGGCCGATTGAGCGATCTCGTTCTCATGGTGGGGGAATTGCAGGTCCAGCCCCCCGCCGTGGATGTCGAAGCTCTCGCCCAGAAGCTCATGCGCCATGGCGGAGCATTCGATGTGCCAGCCAGGGCGACCCTTGCCCCAGGGCGAGACCCAACCTGGTTCCTCGCCCGACGACGGCTTCCATAGGACAAAATCCATCGGGTCTTCCTTGAAGGGCGCGACTTCCACCCTTGCGCCGGCGATCATGTCGTCGACCGAACGGCCCGAAAGCTTGCCGTAGTCCTTGTAGGACCGCACCCGGAACAGGACGTGGCCCTCAACAGCATAGGCATGTCCCGAGGCGATCAGCCCCTCGGTCATCGCAATCATCTGGGCGATGAACTCGGTCGCACGGGGTTCGACGGTCGGGCGCCGCGCCCCCAGCGCGTCCATGTCGGCGTGATACCAGGCGATGGTTTCCTCGGTCCGCTCGCGGATCAGGTCTTCCAGCGTCCCCTTGGCCCCCGCCTTCTGCCGCCGCAGGGCCTCGGCGTTGATCTTGTCGTCGACGTCGGTGAAGTTGCGCACATAGGTGACATGATCCGGCCCGTAGACATGGCGCAGCAAGCGATACAGCGTGTCGAACACCACCACGGGCCGGGCGTTGCCCAGATGCGCGCGATCATAGACCGTGGGGCCGCAGACATACATCCGCACATTTGCCGGGTCGATCGGAACGAAGTCTTCCTTCCTCCGGGTCTTCGAATTGGTCAGGCGGATCGTCACCATGTCAGTCCCTCAGGCATGCGCGCAGTTTCCGCGCGGGACCGGCTTTTCATCCAAGGGAATGACGAAGCGCCCGCGCGACCAAGGTCAGCGGGTAATGCAGCAGATGCGGATGTTGCGCAATGTCGTCATGGATGGGAGACATACACGAGGATCATCCGCCCCGCCAAGGGAATTCCGCCATGCAGGATCGTGCCTTCGTCAACAGCTTCTGCGCCCGGTTAACGGGGGCTGAGGTCAGCCAGCCCTTCGGGCCCGAGCATGACTGCTGGAAGGTGGGGGGCAAGATGTTCGCCATCATCGGTCAGATGGGTGATGGCGTGTCGGTCAAGACCGACCATGTCGAGACGGCGCGCCTTCTGATCGAGACCGGGCGGGCGATCCGGGCGCCCTATCTGCACGCCTCCTGGGCGCAGGTGCCCTTTGGTCGCGTCGAAGATGACGAGCTTTGCGAAAGGATCGCAACATCTTATGCGCTGATCCGGGCGGGCCTGCCGAAGAAGGTGCAGGCCGCGCTGGGATAGGCGCGCCCTGCCCTTTTGTCGGCGGCTGGCTCAGTTGCCCTGGCGGCTGAAGCTGCTCCGGTTGTCGGGGCCAAGGCCCAGCCAGCCCGCCACGGTGGCCGCGACGTGATTGGTGATCATCGACTTCTGGGTAATGCCCTTGGCGCGCGCAGCCTTCATCCGAGCACCGGACCAGGCCGGGGTTTCGGCGCGGATCTTGGCCGCGGGCAGCAGCACTTCGCCGCTGCGGGCATCCAGCACCTCGGCGATGAAGTCGACGTTGTGGACGCCCCAGTCGCTGCTGGCCAGTTCCGCCTCGTAGGTCAGGGCGTGGAACCGGGTCACGGTGATGGAAATGATCACCGGGCGCGAGCCGCGCAGCCCTTGCGCGCCGCGCAGGACGGCGGCCTGCATGATCTTGCCGACCTGGGCATGGCGGTCGCCGAGCGGGTCTTCGCGCCAGACGATGTCGGCCCTGGGGAGAAGCGTCTTCGCCTCGGACACCACGAGGGTCTGCGGCACCGAAACCCGCACTTCGGCCAGGCGCCAGGACCTAGCCAGGTCGGCGGGGACCGGCGTGTAGTCGGTCTCGAACTTGCCGCCCCCCCCGACGCAGGCAGACAACACAAGGGCGGAAACACCCAGCAAAGCAGTACGGCGGGTCAGGGTCATGGAACCTCTCACGGGATCGGAACTTGGGTTTTGTCCGGCATAGTCTTAACGAGGTCTGGTGGCGGGAAAAAGGAACTTGCGTGGCGGCAAGGGGGTGGAACCTTGCCAAATTGCGCCGGATGGTGTTATTTCACATGTTAACTAAATAGGGGCCAAGGATGAACCACGAGGATTTGCGGCGCTGGTCGAAGCGGGCGGCGGACTGGGCAGCGGACTATCACGCCGGGTTGCGCGACCGTCCGGTGCGGGCGCCGCTGGTTCCGGGTGCGGTGGCGCGGCAATTGCCAGGTGCAGCCCCGGAAACCGCCGAGCCGGTGGAGGCGATCTGGGCTGATTTCGAGGCGATTGTGCCGGACGGCATGACCCATTGGCAGCATCCCCGCTTCTTCGCCTATTTCCCTGCCAACGCCGCGCCAGCCTCCATGCTGGCCGAGCAGCTGGTCAACGCGATGGCCTGCAACGCCCTGATCTGGCAGACCTCTCCCGCCGCGACCGAGGTCGAGCAGGTGATGGTCGACTGGCTGCGTCAGGCGGTGGGCCTGCCGGAGGGTTTCGTCGGCACGATCCACGATTCGGCGACCAATGCGACGCTGTCGGCCGTGCTGACGATGCGGGAAAAGGCCTTGGGCTGGTCAGGGCTGGAGGACGGGCTGTCGGGTGGTCCGGTCTTGCGCTTCTACGCCAGCGCCGAGACGCATTCCAGCGTGGACAAGTCGATCCGGGTGGCGGGGATCGGACAGCGGAACCTCGTGAAGGTGGCGACGGACGGCGACAGGGCGATGACGGCTGCGGCCTTGCGCGCGGCGATCCGGTCTGACCGGGCGGCGGGGTTCCTGCCCGCCGGGGTGATCCTCTGCGCGGGTGGCACCAGCGTGGGCGCTTTCGACCGGATCGGCGACTGCATCGCAGTGGCGCAGGCCGAGGGCATTCCGGTGCATGTCGATGCGGCCTGGGCAGGCTCGGCGATGATCTGCCCGGAGTTCCGCACACTCTGGGCCGGGGTCGAGGGCGCTGATTCCATCGTGTTCAACCCGCACAAATGGCTGGGCGCTCAGTTCGATTGCTCGATCCAGTTTCTGAAGGATCCCGGTGCGCAGGTGCGGACCCTCGGGCTGCGGCCGACCTACCTGGAAACGGCGGGGCGGGAGGAAATCGTCAATTTCAACGAATGGACCGTGCCCCTGGGCCGCAGGTTCCGCGCGCTGAAACTGTGGTTCGTGCTGCGCGCCTACGGGCTGGAGGGGTTGCGCGACCGGATTCGCAACCATGTCCGCTGGGCCCTGCAGGCGCGGGATCAGGTGGCTGCGCTGCCTGGGGTTCGAATCGTGACCGAGCCGCGACTGTCGCTGTTCTCCTTCGCCTTGGAAACAGATGCGGCGACCGAGGCTCTTTTGCAGCGGATCAACGACGATGGCCGGATCTACCTGACCCAGACCCGGGTGGACGGGCAGTTTGCGATCCGGGTGCAGATCGGATCATTTGACTGCCGCGAAGAAGATGTCATGCTGATCGCAAAGATCGTTCAAGAAATGCTTGCATCATGTTCCTCCGATTCGTTGCCGTCGCGCTGACGCTTGCCACCCCTGCCCTTGCCCAGACCTTTCCGGACCCGCGCAGCGACACGCTGTCCGATTTTTCCGATGTGCTGGATGCGACCGAAGAGGGCCGGATCACCCGGCTTCTGACTGACACGCGCGAAGCGACCGGCGTGCAGTTGGTGGTCGTGACCGTGCCGGGCCTTGCCGCAGCGGGCGGCTCGGGCATGAAGATCGAGGAGTATGGCAAGGCGCTGTTCAATGCCTGGGGCATCGGCGGGGCGGATCGCAACGATGGCATGCTTCTGGTTCTCGACACTGAAACGCGCGAGGCCCGCATCGCGCTCGGCGCTGGCTACGACCCGGTCTATGACGGGCGCGCGGCCCGGGTCCTGTCCACCGCCGTCCTTCCGGCTTTGCAGAAGGGCGAGGTTGCGACCGGGATCGAGGCTGGGATCGCCTCGGCGCGTGACCGGCTGATCACGCCGTTCCTGTCCGGACAGCCGGTTTCGGTGACAGAGGGTTTTGAAGACAGCAGTGGCGGCGGGCCTGACCTTCGCACGGTTCTCCTCGGCCTGGGCGGCATCGCCGGGCTTGCGGGGTTCGGCATCTGGCGCAGCCGGCGGGCCGACCGGACCTGCCCGAACTGCGGCGCGCTTACGCTTGAACGCAGCCGCGAGATCATCCAGCAGCCGACGCGGCGCGAAAGCGGGCTCGGGATGCAGCACCTGACCTGCTCGGCCTGCGGGTTCTCGGACCACAGGTCCTATCCGGTCAGTTTCGGCAGCCGCGACAACCGCCGGGACAAGAATCTCGGCAGCCAGAACCGCGACCGGGGAGGCAATGGCGGCGGCGGTGGCTTTGGCGGCGGTCGCTCCTCCGGTGGGGGCGCAACGGGAAAATGGTAGTGCGAACAACTTGGTGCGCGGTGTTCCTGACATGCGCCGCACCTTTCGCAGGCCATGCGCAAAGCCCGCAAGAGCAGATGTTTCCCGGCACTGACAGCTGCTATGCCCGCAGCTACAGCAAGGACCACCTCGCCAAGCATCCGGCACAGCGCGTCACGCAAATCTCGGTCAGCCCGGATTTCGCCATCGCGCAGCCGATGCTGGGCCTGCATGTGGAACTGACCCTGCGCGGCGTGCCGGGTGGTGGATTCGAGGGTTACGGCTATTGCGAGAACGAGGGCGGCCACACGCTTTACTGCGGTATGGAAGGCGACGCGGGCGGGTTCCAGGTCACTCCGGCCAAGAACGGCGCCATCCTGATATCGGTTTCAAGCTACGGCATGAGCTTTGAAAACGCCTCGGGTTTCGCCACGCTGGAGCGCAGCGCGGGCGACGACCGGAGCTTCATCCTGCATCCGGTCGCCTGCCACTGAAGGATGCGGCGCGGGGGGAAGCCGCGCCGCAAAAGGTCAGGATCAGAACCGAAGTCCGACCTTGGCCTTGATCGTGGTGGCATCGAAATCGTTGCCGGTGGCGTCGAAATTGTCGAACTGGTGCTGCAGCACCTCGCCACCCACCGTCCAGCGGTCGTTCAGCGCATAGTCGAAGCCCAGGCCGTAGACGAGGCCGCTGTCGCTCAGGTCGGTCCCGCCGACGGTGGCCTTGGCATGGGCAGCGCCCAGGGTGCCGTAGACCAGGCTGTTGCCGATTTCGCGACCGGCCATCAGTTTCAGCGCGGTAATGCTGTCCAGTTCGTCACCGGCGACGGCGCCAAGATCGATCGAGGCCTTGTCCCACGAGAGTTCGCCCCCGGCGACCCAGTTGCCCATGTCCCAGCGATAGCCGGCATGGACACCGCCAACTGCGCCGTTGCCATCGAGACCCGCGCCGTTCGAACCGACGTCGCCATAGCCAATCTGGCCGCCAACATAGGCGCCCGTCCAATCAAGGCCCGGGGCGACATAGGGCTCGGCCGCCGGAACGACGACCGGCTCTTCGGCGACGGCAACCGGGCCACCCGCAAAGGCGGGGGCAGTCAGGGCGGCGGTGGCAATCAATGCTGCGATAGTTTTCATGTCTGTCTCCTTGTTCTGGCCGGCCGCAACCTTCGAAGGCTCGGAACGGTTCCGGGCGGCTCGGGTAGGGAATGGGTGCTGCGGCAGAGAAGGACAATGGCCGCTCACGGGCGGTTGATCGCCCGTGTGTGGGGGTGGCGAGGATGCGCCGAGGAACCCGGCGGCTTTGGGCCGACCCCCGCCGGTTCCGTCCAGTGCCGTGACGTCACGCGCGCTCGGCCAGTTCCAGCCATTCGAATTCGGCGGCCTCAAGCGCGCCTTGCCGTTCTGCCAAGGCTTCGGATGCCTTGCGGAACTTTACCGGCTCGCGGGTGAACAACTCTGGGTCTTCCAACAGCGCGCCAAGCTTGCCGATCTCGGATTCCAGCCGTGCGATGAGGCCGGGAAGATCGTCCAGCCGCTTCTTTTCGGTGAAGGACAGGCCATTCGGCTTTGCCGCCGGTCCGGCCCCGGCTGCGGCCGGGGCGGGCCTTGCCGCGGCTTTCGGCGCCGCTTCCACCACCGCGGGGCGCTGAGTGACATAGTCCGACCAGCCGCCGGGATAGGCTTGCGCCCTGCCCCCGCCTTCCATGGCCACCGTCGTCGTCGCGATCCGGTCGATGAAATCGCGGTCGTGGCTGACCACCAGCACCGTGCCGTCATATTCGCCGAGGATGTCCTGCAAGAGGTCCAGGGTTTCCACGTCGAGATCGTTGGTCGGTTCGTCGAGGATCAACAGGTTCGACGGCTGCGCCATCAGCTTGGCCAACAACAGCCGCGCGCGTTCGCCGCCCGACAGGCTGCGCACCGGGGCGCGGGCCTGCGCCTCGTCGAACAGGAAGTCCTTGAGATAGGCCACCACATGTTTCGGCGTGCCGCGCACCATCACCTGATCCGAGGCACCCGAGACGCGCATCAGGGGATCGACGGTCAGGTTGTCCCAGAGGCTCGCCTCAAGGTCCAGCCGGGTGCGGGTCTGGTCGAAGACCGCGATCTCAAGGTTGGTGCCGAGCGTGACCTTGCCCTGATCCGGTTGAATTTCGCCGGTCAACATCTTGAGAAGCGTGGTCTTTCCCACCCCGTTCGGCCCGACGAAGGCCACCCGGTCGCCACGCAGGACACGCAGGTCGAACCCCTTGACGATCGGCTTGTCGCCGAAGGATTTCGCCAGCCCCTCCGCCTCGATGACCTTCTTGCCCGAGACCGGGCCGCTGTCCAGCGCGAAGGCGGCCGTACCCTGACGGCGGATCTGCGCGGCACGGTCGGCGCGCAGGGCTTGCAGGGCGCGGACCCGGCCCATGTTGCGCTTGCGGCGGGCCGAGATGCCCTCGACCGCCCATTTCGCCTCGGCCTTGATCTTGCGGTCAAGCTTGTGGCGGGCCTCGTCCTCTTCGGCCCAGACCGTTTCGCGCCAGTCCTCGAAGCCCTCGAACCCGGCCTCCCGCCGGCGCACTTCGCCCCGGTCTATCCAGAGCGTCACTCGGCTGAGGGCGCGCAGGAAAGCGCGGTCGTGGGAGATCAGGACAAAGGCGGCACGGGTCTCGGACAGTTCGCGCTCCAGCCATTCGATGGCCTGGATGTCGAGATGGTTGGTCGGTTCGTCCAGAAGCATCAATTCCGGCGCCTCGGCCAGTAGCTTGGCCAGTGCGGCGCGGCGGCGCTCTCCTCCGCTGGCGGTGGCGACCGGGGTTTCCGGATTGAATTTCAGCCCCTCGGCCACCACGGCAAGGCGGTAGTCCTGCCCTTCCGGCAGGTTCGAGGC
>JAFLCY010000127.1 GCA_017303485.1 Rhodobacterales bacterium | reverse complement strand
GTCACGACAGTGGACTTGCCGCGCATCTGCGCGTTGCGGATACGGGTCAGCATATCGCCGAGAGGATCGTTCATGGACATGTGATGCCTCCCTTACCAGCTGGACTTGACCATGCCGGGGATCTGGCCGAACGAAGCCAGGTCACGCAGCATGATGCGCGAGAGTTTGAGCTTGCGGTAGAACGCATGCGGACGGCCCGTCAGCTGGCAGCGGTTGTGCATGCGCACGGCCGACGAGTTGCGGGGCATCTCGGCCAGTTTCAGAGTCGCCTTGAAACGCTCTTCCATCGGCTTCGACTGGTCGTTGATCACCGCCTTGAGGCCGGCGCGCTTGGAAGCATGCTGCTTCACCAGCTTCGCCCGCTTCACTTCGCGGTTCACCATGGATTTCTTTGCCATATCTAATGATCCTCGCGCTTACGACGTGAAGGGCATGTTGAAATGCTTCAACAGCGCCTTGGCTTCCGCGTCGGAGTTCGCGGTGGTGCAGATGATGATGTCCATCCCCAGAACCTCGTCGACCTTGTCGAAGTTGATCTCGGGGAACACGATGTGCTCTTTCAGGCCCATGGCATAGTTGCCGCGGCCGTCGAAGCTGTTGCCTTTCACGCCGCGGAAGTCGCGGACGCGGGGCAGAGCCACGTTGATGAGCCGGTCGAGGAATTCGTACATCCGGTCGCCGCGCAGCGTGACCTTAGTGCCGAGCGGCATTTCCTCACGGACGCGGAAGCCGGCGATGGATTTCTTGGCCTTGGTGATCACGGCCTTCTGACCGGCGATCTGGCTCAGTTCCTCGGCAGCCTGCTTCACCTTCTTGGTGTCCTTGACCGCTTCGCCGACACCCATGTTCAGGACGATCTTGTCCAGCCTGGGGATCTGCATCTCGTTCTTGTACGAGAACTCTTCTTTCATCGCGGCGCGGATCTTGGCCTTGTATTCGGCCTTCAGGCGCGGCGTGTAGCTGGCTTGGTCGAGCATCAGATCGCCTCCCCGGTGGTCTTGGCGAAGCGGACCTTCTTGTCGCCTTCCATGCGGAAGCCGACGCGGGTGGCTTTGCCGTTCTTGTCCAGCAGAGACAGGTTCGACAGATCGATCGGCATCGCCTTCGGCTGACGGCCGCCCTGCGACGACTGCGACTGCTTGGTGTGGCGGATCGCGATGTTCACGCCATCGACGACGGCCTTGTTGGAGGTCGGGTTGACGGACGAAATCTCGCCCTTCTTGCCCTTGTCCTTGCCGGTGAGCACGACGACGGTGTCACCCTTCTTGAGCTTGGCTGCCATCACAGCACCTCCGGCGCAAGCGAGATGATCTTCATGAAGTTCTTGGCACGCAGCTCGCGCACGACCGGCCCGAAGATACGGGTGCCGACCGGTTCGCCCTGATTGTTCAGGATGACGGCGGCGTTGCGGTCGAAACGGATGGTGGTGCCGTCTTCACGGCGGACTTCCTTGGCGGTGCGGACGACGACGGCCTTGCGCACGTCACCCTTCTTCACGCGGCCTTTCGGAATCGCTTCCTTGACCGACACCACGATGATGTCGCCCACGGAAGCATAGCGGCGGTGCGAACCGCCAAGAACCTTGATGCACTGCACCCGGCGTGCGCCGGAGTTGTCAGCCACATCCAGATTCGTCTGCATCTGGATCATTGGTCTTCTCCCGACCTTCGGGGACGGTCATCCGCCCCGGGGTTTCGTTCAGCTGGTCTGCTGCGGTTCCGGCTTACGCCTCGACCACAACCGTCCAGCGTTTGGTTTTCGAAATCGGCGCGCATTCTTCAATGCGCACGGTGTCGCCGACCTTGAACTTGTTCTCCGCATCGTGAGCGCGGTATTTCTTCGACTTCCGCACGGTCTTCTGCAGCAGCGGGTGCTTGAAGCGGCGTTCGACGGAAACGGTGATCGTCTGCTCGTTCTTGTCCGAGGTGACGGTGCCCGTCAGGATACGTTTCGGCATGGCGGTTCCCCTTACTTCGCAGCTTCGGCGGCTTTTTGGCCGAGAACGGTCTTGATGCGGGCGACGTCACGGCGGACGGCACGCATGCGGGCGGTGTTCTCAAGCTGGTTGGTCGCCTGCTGGAAGCGCAGGTTGAACGCTTCCTTCTTCAGCTGAACCAGGCTGTCGCGCAGCTGGTCCGGCGTTTTCGTCTTCAGTTCTTCGGCTTTCATGCCGCTTCCTTTTCCACAATCGCCAGACGGCCCCTGCATGAGGGTCACCGAGGACCTGACGGATCAATGACAGACCGCCGACGCCGAGTCACCCCGGAATCGCGGATGCGCCCGTATAGGGGGGAAGGCGGCGGGGGGCAAGGGGGAAGTTGGGGGGAGATCAAGCGCCTGAGGATTTGCGCATAATCTCACTGTGGCGCCACCTACTTATGTCGCCGTAGGTCTCAATGTTTGGCAGCTGTGCAAGCCGAAACAGGGCATCACTTATGAGGGGTTCCGATTGGTCGATATCCACGTCGACAAGGTCTGAAACTAGTCGAGCGACTTTTCTCGGCCGCGCACCGGGCGGGAGAGCCTCGTAAAGCTGATGAAGGATATCTTCAATCGTGGGAATGGTCATTCGAAGCTTCTCCAAACACTGCGACGTTTCTAAGGTGCCTGCGCACCCTACCCCAACTTCTCCGCAATCCACATCTTGATCAGCGACTGCCGGGTTACGCCCAACCGCCCGGCCTCCTTGTCAAGGTCGCGCACCATCCAGGCCGGGAAGTCCACGTTCACCCGGCGAGGTTCCTGATTGGGGCGGCGGGCCTTGGACCAGTCGACATAGGCGCTGATGTCCTCGCCGTTGTCGAACATTTCGTCGAATTGTTCGGTCGTAATCGTTTCACGCGCCGTCATAGAACATCACCTCCGTTTTCCGTGCCCGCCTGACGGAGATGATCCGCACCACCTCACCGCGCAAAGTGCAGACTGCCGTCCAGTGCTTGCCGCCGATCCGCCCGATCACAAGGAAGCGCGGCTCGCCATCCGATACTACTGGAGCGTCGGCCAATCGGTCATCCAGCCACAACGCCTGCGCTTCGACGAAGTCGATGCCGTGTTTAGCCTTGTTGGCAGCGCTCTTGGCCGGGTCGAACTCGAACTCCATGAGGCAATATAGTATATAAAATATACCATTTCAATATGGCTTCACGCCCACCCATAGTTGAAGCTGACCGAGATCCGCTCTTCCTCGGACATGTTCATCGGGACTTCGTGCCTCAGCCAGCTTTCCCACAGGAGAACCTCGCCGACTGCAGGCTTCACATAGACGAACCGCTGCAACTCTTGCGGCGCGGTTTTCAGGGGGACCGGGGCCAGCATCATCATCGGCAGGCGGGGGTCCTCCAGCTTCAGCGCGCTGGTGCCTTCCGGCATCGCGACATAGGTGGTGCCCGAGATCACCGAATGCGGGTGGATGTGGCTGGCGTGGGTGCCGCCTTCGGGCAGGATGTTGATCCAGAGGGAATTGCACTTTAACTTCTTGTCGCCAAGGTCGAAGCCGAGGTCCTTGCAGAAGGCGGCGACGTGCTTGTCCAGCGCCTTTTCCAGATCGCCAAAGACCGGCATCCGCCAGGGCAGGTCATCCAGCGAGGCATAGGAGGTATAGCCGGGATAGCCGTTCGCCTCGCACCACTCCTGTCCGGCCTCATCATCTTCGGCCACCGCCTCGCAGGTCATGCGAAGTTCATCGTAGTCGACCTTCTTCTTGGCCAGCTCATTCAGCTTGGCGCGGTAGAGGCGGGTGACGAAAAGGGAGGTGATGTCGGGCATGGGCTTGGTCCGGGAAAGGAGGCTTTCCCCTGCCCTATCAGGCCTCGGGTCCGGGTGCAAAGCAGACAAACAAAAGCCCCCGCCGTTTCCAGCGGGGGCCGATATCGTAGGTCGGGGTTCACCCCGCCTCTTACCAGTCTTCCTTCGCGACGATGCGCGTGGTGACCGGGAGCTTCATCGCGCCGAGGCGCAGGGCCTCGCGGGCGATCTCGTCGTTCACGCCGTCGATCTCGAACATGATCCGGCCGGGTTTGACCTTGCAGGCCCAGTAGTCGTTCGAACCCTTGCCCTTACCCATACGAACTTCGACGGGCTTGGCCGAAACCGGAACGTCCGGGAAAATCCGGATCCAGACCCGGCCCTGGCGCTTCATGTGGCGGGTGATCGCGCGGCGGGCCGCTTCGATCTGCCGCGCGGTGACGCGCTCGGGTTCGGTCGCTTTCAGGGCAAAGGAGCCGAAGTTGATCAGGAACCCACCCTTGGCTTCGCCATGGATGCGGCCCTTGTGCATCTTGCGGAATTTTGTGCGCTTAGGTTGCAGCATCTCTCTTCACTCCTCAGGCGCGTTCGCGGTCGCGGCGCGGACCACGCGGGGCCGGGCCGTCAGCCGCTTCGGCAAGACGACGATCATGGGCCTGGGGATCATGCTCAAGGATTTCGCCTTTGAAGATCCAGACCTTCACACCGATGATCCCGTAGGGGGTCTCGGCTTCCGACAGCGCATAGTCGATGTCGGCGCGCAGGGTGTGCAGCGGCACGCGGCCTTCGCGGTACCATTCGGTCCGGGCGATCTCGGCGCCGCCAAGGCGGCCCGCGACGTTGACCCGGATGCCAAGCGCACCCATGCGCATCGCGTTCTGCACGCCACGCTTCATCGCGCGACGGAACGACACGCGACGCTCCATCTGCTGGGCGATGGACTCGGCCACCAGCTGCGCGTCCAGTTCGGGCTTGCGCACTTCAACGATGTTGAGGTGCAGTTCCGACTTGGTGAAGTTCGCAAGCTTCTTGCGCAGGGTTTCGATATCGGCGCCTTTTTTGCCGATGATCACGCCCGGACGCGCAGTGTAGATCGTCACGCGGCACTTCTTGTGCGGACGCTCGATGATGACTCGGGAAATGCCAGCCTGCTTGCATTCCTCATGCACGAATTCGCGCATCTTGAGGTCTTCAAGCAGGAGGTTGCCGTAGTCTTTCGACTCGGCGAACCAGCGGCTGTCCCAGGTGCGGTTGACCTGGAGGCGCATACCGATCGGATTGACCTTCTGACCCATTATGCGGACTCCCCGGCTTGACGGACCTTGATGGTGATTTCAGAGAACGGCTTCATGATCTTGCCGAACCGGCCACGAGCCCGCGGACGGCCCCGCTTCATCACCAGGTTCTTGCCGACCCACGCTTCCGCCACGACAAGGCTGTCGACGTCGAGGTTGTGGTTGTTTTCCGCATTGGCAATCGCCGACTGCAGGCACTTCTTCACGTCACCCGCGATGCGGCGCTTGGAGAAGGTCAGGTCCGCGAGGGCCTTGTCCACCTTCTTGCCACGGATCATCCCGGCGACGAGGTTCAGCTTCTGCGGCGAGGTGCGAAGCATGCGCAGGATCGCCATCGCTTCGTTGTCCGCCACGCGGCGCGGATTGTTGTCCTTACCCATGGCTTACTTCCTCTTCGCTTTCTTGTCGGCGGCGTGACCGTAATAGGTCCGCGTCGGCGAATATTCACCGAACTTCTGGCCGATCATCTCCTCGGTCACGGCGACCGGGACGTGCTTCTTGCCGTTGTAGACGCCGAAGGTGAGGCCCACGAACTGCGGCAGGATGGTGGAGCGGCGCGACCAGATCTTGATCACTTCCGACTTGCCACCGGCCTTGGCCTTTTCGGCCTTCTTCAGGACGTAGCCGTCGACGAACGGGCCTTTCCAGATGGAACGTGCCATGGATTAACGCCCTTTCTTCTTGGCGTGGCGCGAGCGGACGATCAGGCTGTCAGAAGCCTTCGGCTTGCGCGTCTTGTTGCCCTTGGTGCCCTTGCCCCACGGGGTGACCGGGTGACGGCCACCGGAGGTGCGGCCTTCACCACCACCATGCGGGTGGTCGATCGGGTTCATCGCGACGCCGCGGACCGTCGGGCGGATGCCCTTGTGCCGCATGCGGCCGGCCTTACCAAAGTTCTGGTTCGAGTTGTCGGGGTTCGACACGGCACCGATGGTGGCCATGCATTCCTGACGGACCATGCGAAGCTCGCCCGAGGACAGGCGGATCTGCGCGTAGGACCCATCACGGCCGACGAATTGCGCGTAGGTCCCTGCAGCGCGAGCCAGCTGGCCGCCCTTGCCGGGCTTCAGCTCGACGTTGTGGACGATTGCGCCGATCGGCATGCCCGAGAACGGCATCGCGTTGCCGGGCTTCACGTCGGTCTTCGCACCGGCGACAACGCTGTCGCCCACGGCGAGGCGCTGCGGCGCCAGGATGTAGGCCAGTTCACCGTCCTGATACTTGATCAGCGCGATGAAGGCGGTGCGGTTGGGGTCATATTCGATCCGCTCGACGACCGCCGGGATATCATATTTGCGACGCTTGAAATCGACCACCCGGTAAAGACGCTTCGCGCCCCCGCCCTGGTGCCACATCGTGATACGTCCGGTGTTGTTCCGGCCGCCAGAACGGTTCAAACCCTCGGTGAGGTGCTTGACCGGGCGGCCTTTCCACAGCTCCGAACGGTCGATCAGAACCAGCCCGCGCTGGCCAGGCGTCGTCGGTTTATACGACTTGAGTGCCATGTTTCCTGTCTTCCGTTTGCTTGCCTTGGCCCGAGGGCTAGGCGGTGAAGGGCTCCGAAGATCCCCGATTAGGTGTTCGTGTCCTTTGCGGCTGCATCGGGAACGAACAAACCAAGAGCCCCGGACGAATCCGGGGCTTCTGGCGTGGCGGGGGAGTAGCAGAGGGGGGTGGGGGTGGCAAGGGGGGAAGGGCGGGAAATCTCTGGGGAGCTGGCAGAACGAAGGCTTCTTCTTAAAAGTGAGCCATTATTCGGCGTTCAACAGACTCCCTCACCATCGCATGAATACCTTGTTTGGGTGAACCCACCAGAATGCGAGGCTTACGGGTTGAGCCAGTCCTTGTCTGGTCGTGTAATCAGACGGGCTGAGAAATACGCGTGGTCCAGATCGAAGATAGTTTTGATCCGGTAGCTTCGCAGTTGGTCATCCCGCTCGACCAAGAAGCATGACACCTCGCTTACATTGCTAGCGGAACTAAACGGTAGCAAGAGCTGCATCCTCTGCTCCTCAACGTAGAACACCGGGATAGCAACCTTGTAATTCCGCCGAATCTTTGGGATCAAATTCTCCAGAGCGCCACGAAGATAGTTCCTGACCACTTCGTCTGGGAAGTTGGGCATACCGGCCCGTTCTTTCGCCCGGTCGAAGAGATGGTCGAAGACTTCTCGATCCAAACTGTACTCGGTGTCGAAAATGTAATCCCGACTATCCCTAGAATACCACGCGATATCGGGCTGCCTTGTGCCAAAGTTCCCTTGGTAGTTCCGGTCGTTTGGCGCGAAGCAGCCCTTAAATACCCATTCAGGCGTCTCACGTTCCACCGCTCCGGGACGTGGCTTATACTTCTCAAAGACCGCCATCAAGTCCGCACCATGGGCGTTTTGAAGACCAGTGTTGAACGTTATCCAATCGCTGTCCGCAGACACTACAAAATAGCGACCCGGCTCTAACTGCTCCAAAACAACCAAGCGCTTGAACGTGTAGTTGAGGTAGTTCCTCAACTTCGGATATGCTTGATTGGCGTACTTGTCCTTGAACCGCTGTTGCTGAAAATGCCACGCATCGACACCGTCCACGGTTTGCCGGGCGACTAGAGCAAAAGGCTCGTTATAGTCACCATTGATCGCGTAAAAGTGAGCAAACACCTCACTGACCGGTTGCTCACGATAGATCTTAAACAGGCTTGCATAGGGCTTCACGAAAGGTCTCCTTTGTGTGGTTTTATTTGTGCACCAGGGTACGTAGACAATACTATGGCCTCGGAGCTAGCGCCCCGAGGCCAGATAGCTGTGCGCTCTTGCGAGCCTCATCTCTTGATTTGGCCAGGTCGGCCGAAAGCTGTGTAAAAGGCGACGTTTCGTCTAAGCTGTATAAAGCATAGGGCGGCTCGAATCGCCGCATTTCCTGTATGCATACGCTCAGAAGCGACTCAAGTCAAGCAATCAAAATCAAAACCGGCATCCAAGTGTCTGACGAACATCAGCAAAGCGTGACAGCCCGCGTAAACCCACTCGTAAGCAAATAGCCCCCGCCTTCCGGCAGGGGCTCTCTCATTTCACTCAGGCCTAAGGCTCAAAGACCGGTCGTCACGTCGATCGTCTGACCGTCTTCCAGCATGACATAGGCCTTCTTCTTGTCCGACCGCTCGCCTGCGCGGCCGCGGAAGCGTTTGGCCTTGCCCTTGGTGATGGTGGTGTTCACCGCCTTCACCTTCACGCCAAAGATCGCCTCGACGGCTTCCTTGATCTGCGGCTTGGTCGAGTCCATCGCAACCTGGAACACGACGGCCCCCGCCTCGGAGGCCATGGTGGCCTTTTCGGTGATGACCGGCTTCTTGATCAGGTCGTAGTGCTCCGGCTTCACGGCCGCAGCGGTTTTCGGTGCTTTGCTCATTTCAGGCCACCTTTCCCGAGACGGGCCTCCAGGGCTTCGATACCGGCCTTGGTGATGACCAGGGTATCACGCTTGAGGATGTCGTAGACGTTCGCGCCGATGGTCGGCAGGACGTCCACGCCCTCCAGGTTGCGGGCGGCCAGGGCGAAGTTCGCGTCGACCGAAGCGCCGTCGATGATGAGGACGCGCTTCCAGCCGAGTTCCGACTTCATCTTGGCGAGGTTGGCGGTCTTGGCTTCGGCGAGGGTCGCCGCGTCCAGGATCACCAGCTCACCCGCCTTGGCCTTGGCCGAAAGCGCGTGCCGCAGCCCGAGGGCGCGGAACTTCTTCGGCAGGTCATGGGCGTGGCTGCGCGGGATCGGGCCCTTGACGACACCACCGTGACGGAAGATCGGGGCCTTCTTGGAGCCGTGGCGAGCGCCGCCGGTGCCCTTCTGGCGATAGATCTTCTTGGTGGAGTACGACACTTCCGCACGGGTCAGCACCGAGTGGGTGCCAGCCTGGGCGCGGGCGCGCTGCCAGCGGACCACGCGGTGCAGGATGTCGGCGCGCGGCTCAAGGCCGAACAGCGCTTCGTCCAGGTCGATGGAACCGGCCTTCTTGCCGTCCAGCTTGATCACATCGAGTTTCATGCTTCACCCCCTTCGGCGGCGACTTCGGCAGCCGGAGCAGCGGTCGACCGGATCGCGGCGGGACGCGGTGCGTCCTTGGCTTCCGGCTTCTTCACGGCGTCCTTGACGGTGACCCAGCCACCCTTCGATCCGGGGACAGCGCCCTTGATCATGATGAGACCACGGTCGGCGTCGGTGCGGACGACCTGCAGGTTCTGCGTGGTCACGCGCACGGCGCCCATGTGGCCGGCCATCTTCTTGCCCTTGAACACCTTGCCGGGGTCCTGGCACTGGCCGGTCGAGCCGTGCGAACGGTGCGACACCGACACACCGTGCGAGGCGCGAAGCCCGCCGAAGTTGTGCCGCTTCATCGCACCGGCGAAGCCCTTACCGATCGAGGTGCCGGCGACGTCGACGAACTGGCCCGCGAGGTAGTGGTCGGCGGTGATTTCCGCGCCCACGTCGATCAGGCAGTCCGGCGTCACGCGGAATTCCGCGATCTTGCGCTTCGGCGCGACATTCGCCTTGGCGAAGTGGCCGCGCTGAGCGGCGGTGGTCCGCTTGGCCTTGGCAACGCCCGCACCCAGCTGGACGGCGGTGTAGCCATCCTTGTCAGCGGTGCGCTGCGCCACGACCTGAAGGCTGTCGAGCTGCAGCACCGTGACCGGAACCTGCTTGCCGTCTGCCAGGAACAGCCGGGTCATGCCCAGCTTCTTTGCGATAACTCCAGAGCGCATCTGTTTCATGCCCCCTTAAACTTTGATCTCGACGTCCACGCCGGCGGCGAGGTCGAGCTTCATCAGCGCGTCCACGGTCTGCGGGGTGGGGTCGACGATGTCGAGAAGACGCTTGTGCGTGCGGATTTCCCACTGGTCGCGCGACTTCTTGTCGATGTGCGGACCACGGAGAACCGTGAATTTCTCGATCTTGTTCGGCAGCGGGATCGGCCCGCGAACCTGGGCGCCCGTGCGCTTCGCGGTGTTCACGATTTCCTGGGTGCTGGCGTCCAGCACGCGGTAATCGAAGGCGCGGAGCCGGATGCGGATGGTCTGACCTTGCATCGGTTTTTTCCCTTTAGAACATCGGCGTGGAACGCGGCGCGCCACCCGAGAGGTTCTGTTTCATTGGTCGAAGGGCGGGCTTCTACAGCCCGCCCTTCAATTCTGCAATAGTCCTCAGGCGAGGATTTTCGACACCACGCCTGCGCCGACGGTGCGGCCGCCTTCGCGGATGGCGAAGCGCAGTTTCTCTTCCATCGCGATCGGGGCGATCAGCTCGACCTCGAACTTCAGGTTGTCGCCCGGCA
>JAFLCY010000126.1 GCA_017303485.1 Rhodobacterales bacterium | reverse complement strand
GAGGCGCGCGAAAAGATCGTCGCCCAGGTCCTCCAGAAGCAGGAGCCCGCGCGGCAGGTCTTCGGCCAGGATCGCCGGGGCCGAAAGGTCAAGTCCGCGCAGATGTCGCGCCATGCGGGCAAAGGCTTCAGGGTCGTCGGCCCCGCCCGGCGGATTGTCCATCAGCACCGCCGTCGCCGCCCCGAGGCTGAGGCGCTCATAGCGCCGGTCCGAGGCGTCGCCCGCCAGATGGCGCCGCCGCGCTTCGCCCCAACCTGCTCGGGTCAGGAAGTCAACGGTCTCCGCCGCTCGGTCAGCCATCGGTCAGCGCCGTCAGCAGGCCCGCCCGCCCGCCGCTGATCAATGCCCGCCGCCCCTCGCCCGCGGCCTGAAGCTTCAGCCAGAGGGCGGTATCGGGCACATGCCGGCCTAGCCGGTTGGGCCATTCCACCAGGCAGATCGCGGTCCGGAAGGCATCGTCCAGCCCAAGTTCCCAGACCTCGTCGGGATGGGACAGGCGGTAAAGATCGGCGTGCCAGATTTCCACGCCATCTGCCTCGTAGACCTGGACCAGGGTGAAGCTCGGCGACGGCACCTCCTCGGCCCGTCCGAGGCGGGCGCGGATGAAGGCGCGGGCAAGGCAGCTTTTCCCGGCGCCGATCGGGCCGTCCAGCAGGATCACGTCGCCGGGTCGGGTCAATCCTGCCAAGCGCCGGCCAAGTGCTTCGGTGGCGTCGGAATCGGGCAGGTCAAGGGCAAGCGGAGCGACGGTCGTCATGCCGTGACTGTAGCGGCGGGCGGGGCCGCCGCAAGTCTCAGGCGGAAAGGACGCCCATGGCCGTCGCCTCCATCAGCGACGGATAGGTAACGGCCCCTTGCGTCCGAAAGACGATCAAGGTCGCGCCGCCGGTCAGTGGCCGGAACCGGCACGAGATCAGCCGCCCGTCGAGCAGACGCACATCGCCCTCCCAGGGGGTGCGGTCGCCGGCGCTGGTGACGAATTCGGTCGCGTCGTCCCAAAGCAGCGTCGGCGCGGCATGGTCGCGCCACCAGGCGCAGAGCGTGGCAATGCTCGCCTCGGACAGCAGGACCTGCGGATCGTGCTGCCAGAGCTGGGCATAGGCGTGGTTCGACATGACAAGCTGGCCACCCGGCGAGAAGACGGCGACGGCATCCTCCACCGCGTCGATCACCGACTGGCCAAGTTCAAGATCGGCCCGGTAACGACGGGTGCGCAACATCTCGTTCGAGATGTCCTCGAACATGAAGGCAAGGGCGCCGTTCGGATGCGGGCGACCGATGACGCGGTAGGTCTGGCCGCCGGGCAGGCTCCAGGTTTCCTCGAAGATGCCCATGGTCGCCTCTTCCTCAAGCCGCGCCAGCTGCCGACGCCAGCTGCGATAGTCGCGCGGTTCCGGGATCATCGCCCTGGCGCGCATCGCGTCGAGGAAGGCATTCAGCGTGGGCCGGGCGATCAGCATTTCCGGCGCCAGCGTGGTGAGGTCGGCGAGAGCAGGATTGAACATCTGCAGGGCACGCGACCGGTCGAAGATCGCCAGCCCGATGGGCAGGTCGGCAAAGGTCTTGGTCAGGGTCTGCATGAATTCGCGCAGCGCGCTTTCGGCCTGCACCGCCTTGTCCGCCGCCAGAGCGTAAGACAGCGTTTCCTCACCCTGCGGCATCCGGACCAGATCGAACCATTCCGGACCGCTCGGCATCTGAAGCTTGATCCGTGGCAGCCGGGCCTGTCCAGCCTCGGCCTGATCGAACAGCTTCGGCAGCGGCCAGGACAGATCTTCCCCTTCCGGCAGAAGTTCCACCGCCCGGATGAGGTAGGCGTGATTCGCCCAGATCACCGCGCCATCCGGTGCCTCTTTCCACATCAGGACCGGCGCGCGTGACAGGATGCCACGCTGCGCCATGACTTCCTGCTGCAACGCCGCCGCGGTTGCCGCATCCCCCCGGCCCGCAGCCCGGACAGACTGCCCGTCCTCGACCGTGAGCCGGGTCAGCCCCGAAAGATATTCCGCCGTCATCACAAGTGCAGGAGAGCTGCCCGGCTGGGAGGGAACCTGAAGCTGGCCGACACGGGGCAACGCAGCCAGGCAGCCGGAAAGATTGGGAAAATCATGGCCGAACCGGGCCACGAGCCGGGCCCAGGCGCGGCTGTCCTCGCCATCCGGCAACAGGGCGCGGGCGGCGGGCGAGGCATCGACCAGACGCTCGCCGTCGAACAGGAACGTCACGCGTGAGGGACTTTCCTCGAAGATGCTGGGCAGAGACACCGGGCGGCGCGACTGCCAGGCTGCCAGGAAGAGGAGTGCCGACAGCGCGACCAGGAAGGTGGTCAGCACCATTCCGAATGCCATCGACCATTCGCCTGCCATCTGAACCCCCCGGGAGTGAAAGCACCTGGGAAGGCTAGTCCGGATTCGGTTAATTGCCCGTTAACTCCGCCTCAGCTTTCGATATGGGTGTTCGTGCCCAGGCCACCGGAGCTGGGCGGAGCGACAAGGTCGGCAGCATCCCAGACCGCCTCGACCACCGCGCCGGACCTTTCGGGCCGGTCCGCGGGCGCAAGAAAAGGATCGGTGGCGTTGGCAAACGACAGTTCTGCCCCCGAACGTTCCAGAAGCGTCTTGGCGATGAACAGGCCAAGCCCCATGCCTTCATAGCCCGGGCGCCGCTCGGTCTCGGCCTCGGCCCGGCGCGCGCGAACGAAGGGATCACCGATCCGGCCGATGACCGACGTCGGGAACCCACAGCCATCGTCGGTGATGCGGATGATGATGCGCCGCGCCGTCCATTCGCCCTCGACCCAGACCCTGCCGTCGGCAAAGTCCACCGCGTTCTGCACCAGATTGCGCAGGCCGTGGATGATTTCCGGCCGTCGCAGGATCGACGGCTCTGCGTCGTCGCCGTCCTGGATCGGCGCGAAGCTGAACTCCACCCGCTTGCCGCGCGCCAGATGCGGCTCGGCGGCCTCGTGCAACACGGCCGACAACGGAGCCTGGCGCAGGTGGAGGTCATCTTTCCCGGCCCGCCCCATATCGCGCAGGATGTCGCGGCAGCGGTCGGCCTGGTCCCGGATCAGGCGAGCGTCCTCCTGCAGCTCCGGCTGTGCGTCCAGCTCCTCGATCAGTTCGGCGCTGACCAGCTTGATGGTGGCGAGCGGCGTGCCAAGTTCATGCGCCGCAGCGGCGACGACCCCGGAAAGGTCGGTCAGCTTCTGTTCCCGCGCCAGCGCCATTTGCGTTGCAAGAAGCGCCTCGGACATCGACCGCATCTCGGTTGCCACCCGCCGGGAATAAAGACCGAGGAACAGGATGCCGATGACGATGGACAGCCAGAAGCCGAAAGCGAACAGCCGCGGGATCACCAGCGCCGAGCCATCGACGAAACGCAGCGGCAGGTACCAGACCATCGCGACCGAGACGACCAGGATCGCCAGTCCCCCAAGCACAAGCGTCGACCAGAGCCGCAAAAGGCTGGCCGAAATGGTGACGGGCGCAAGGACGAGGATCGCGAAGGGATTGGTCAGGCCCCCGGTCAGGAATAACAGGAAGGCAAGCTGTCCGAGGTCGAAAAGCAGCGTGAGAAAGGCTTCGGCCTCGCTCAGCCGGCGGTTTTCGGGATAGAGCATGGCCAGAAGCAGGTTTGCCAGTACCGAAAGCCCGACCGCCAGGGCGCAAAGGCCCAGCGGCAGTTGCAGCGCGTAGACCTGGCTCGCCACCAGAATTGCGGCGATCTGGCCGGCGATCGCCATCCAGCGCAACAGGATCAGCGTGCGCAGACGGACCATCTGGGCCCCTGCCTCGTGGGCCTCAAAACCGGGTATCCCCGTAACCATGCTGTGACCGGATGTCTCTTTCCTCGGGTTGGCCATTGTTAAGAGCCGCCTCATCTGAGATCAATGCAGCCCGTCGGACCTGGGGGTAATCATGACAAAACTCTATGCTGGCGTTGCCGCCGCCGCCGTTGCTGCGTTCCTTGGCGCCTCCGCCTGGTATGTGCTGCAGAACCGCTCGGCGGACGCCTTTGCCGAATGCCGCCAGGGCCAGGTCGCCGGGGGCGATATCGGCGGGCCGTTCACTTTGGTGAACACTTCGGGCCAGACGGTGACGGACAAGGACGTGCTGCAAAAACCGAGCCTGGTCTATTTTGGCTATACCTTCTGCCCCGATGTCTGCCCCCTGGACGTGGCCCGGAATGCCGAAGCGGTGGACAAGCTTGAGGCGCAGGGCATCGACGTGACACCCGTTTTCATCACAATCGACCCCGACCGCGATACGCCGGAGGAACTGGCCGATTACGCCTTCAATATGCATCCGAAGCTTGTTGCGCTGACGGGGAGCGCCGATCAGGTGCAGGCGGCCTCAAAAGCCTACAAGACCTTCTACAAGAAGCGCGACACGGGTGATGAATTCTATCTGATGGACCATTCGACCTTCACCTATCTCATGCTTCCCGGCGAGGGCTTCGTTGATTTCTTCCGGCGCGAGATTACGTCGGACCAGATGGCGGAAAGCGTTGCTTGTTTCGTGAAGGCAGGCAAAGCTGCATCCTGAAGCCTTCCCGAAACCAGGAAAGACACATGACCGAAGACTTCGCCGATCTTGGACCGGACCCGACGCTGTTGCTTGTCGATGACGACGAGCCATTTGTGAAACGGCTGGCAAAAGCGATGGAGAAGCGCGGTTTCCAGACCGAGACCGCGCAAAGCGTGGCGGAGGGCCGGGCCAGGGCCATCGCGCGGCCTCCGGCCTATGCGGTCGTGGACCTGCGGCTGGAAGACGGCAACGGGCTTGAGGTGATCGAGACCCTGCGCGAAAAGCGCCCCTCCTGCCGGATCGTGGTGCTGACCGGCTATGGCGCGATCGCCACGGCCGTCGCGGCGGTGAAGATCGGCGCGGTGGATTACCTGTCGAAGCCGGCGGACGCCAATGACGTGACCAATGCGCTTCTCGCCCGGGGTGGCAATCTGCCCGAGCCTCCCGAAAACCCGATGTCGGCGGATCGCGTGCGTTGGGAACATATCCAGCGCGTCTATGAGATGTGCGACAGGAATGTTTCCGAAACTGCCCGTCGCCTTTCGATGCATCGCCGCACCCTGCAGCGCATATTGGCGAAAAGAAGTCCGAAGTAGGCAACAATTCTTGCGCTACCGTGTAATTGGCTCTATTCAAGGCGTGTCTTTATCCGAGGGGGATCAGGCATTGAAATTCGACTTGAATACACTTTCCCTGAAAGAGCTGAAGGAACTGCAGTCGCAGGTCGCAAAGGCGATTTCCGGGTTTGAAGACCGCCGCAAACGCGAGGCTCTCGCCGAGCTGGAAGAGAAAGCCAAGACGATGGGGTTCTCGCTGGCGGAATTGACGGGGATTGCGACCGGACGCAAACGCTCGCCATCAGTGGCGAAATACGCAAATCCGGCGAATGCTGCGGATACCTGGTCGGGCCGTGGCCGCAAGCCGCGGTGGTTCTCGGAGGCGCTGGCAAAGGGCAAGAAACCGGACGATCTGGCGATCTGAGCATCAGCTCTGCGATTTGAGCCATTTCAGAAATTCCCGGGCTGCGGCGCGCCTCGGCCCGGGTAACGTCACGATGAAATAGGCTGGAAGCTTTTCGCGGCTTTCATGCACGATGCGCAATCGCCCTTCCGCCACGTCGGATTCGATCAGCGCCACGCTTTCCACCACCAGCCCCAATCCTTGCCGCGCGGCGGCCAGCGCCAGTTCTTCACTGCTGATATCGGTGCTGCTCAAGGCTTCAGGATCAAGACCCAATTGGCGCAAGTAGGCATCCTGCTCGGGCCAATTGCGCGCAAGGACCCAGTCCATTTCCGCCATCTCGGCCACCGTCACGTCCCGGTTCCCGATCAAAGCGGGCGTGCCGGCGACCACCAGACGGGCCGAGGTCAAATACTGCGTCTCTACTCCCGGCCAGTCGCCATTGCCGTAGCGGATCGCCAGATCCATCCGCTCGCGGTGCAGGTCGACGACCTTGCTGTCGGGATGTAGCGACAGGCCGATGTCGGGCTGCTGCTGCCAGAAGTCCTTCAGCCGCGGCATCAGCCATTGTGCCGCGAAAGTGGCCGTCAGCGTGATCCGCACCGGGCGGTCCGCTTCACCTGCCCGCAATGCCTCCAGCCCGCGCTGGATCGCGCCGAACCCCTCACCCAGCGCCAGTGCCAGCTGTTCTCCGTCCACGGTCAGGCTGACCCCCCGGCCCTCGCGCTGCACCAGCGGACGGCCCAGTTGTTCCTCCAGTGCGCGGACCTGCTGCGCCACGGCGGCATGGGTCACGTTCAGCACCCGCGCTGCCTGGCTGAAGTTCCGCAGCTCTGCCGTGGCCGCAAAGGCCCGCAGCGCGGTGAGCGACGGGATGCTGCGCCAGTCGGTTGCCATATGTTAGGCTGCCTTACAGATGAAGAACCTTATTGAATCGTATCACGGCGCGTTTCATGGCAAAAGGGATCATCGAAAGACCAAAAGGAGAAAGGTCATGTTGAATATCTTCGCCGACGCCCTGCTGATCGCAACGCGGTTTGGCCGCGCCTCCGAGGACTACCTGCCGCGCCACTATCCGCGCCGGTCCCCGCGTGAGTTCCAGGATGACGCAGGACTGCGCACTGCCGATCACCTGCGGCACATGGGCCGCTGATGCCGGGCGGCTGTCAGCAAGCGGCCAGAAGCCGCGCCACTGTCACTACATAGTCCGTCCGCACCTCTGCGGGCGGACGAAGTCGTATTTCCAGCCGGTGAACCAGTTCCGGCGCGGGCCGTCCGAACAGCTTGTCGGCCTCCATCGCCCGAAATCCAGCGATCCTCACCGCCTCCAGCCAGGCCGAGACCTTGTCCGCCGCCTTGATCGACTTCTTGATCGGCGCGGGCAGTACCGCAGGCAGGCCAAAGCGCCGATGCACCGCCGCCGTCAACCGCTCGTCCAGCGCGCCATAGCCCGGTCCGACAGCCGCCTTCACGGGGCTGATCATGTCGCCGATCACATATTCCGGCGCATCGTGCAGCACCGCCGCCAGCCGCCACTTCGCCGCGATGCCAGGGTTATCGCGGGCAAAGATCTCCTCGACCAGCAGCGAATGCTCCGCCACCGAATAGGGCCAGTCGCCCCGCGTCTGCCCGTTCCAGCGCGCGACGAAGGCCAGACCGTGCGCGATATCCTCGATCTCGATATCCACCGGCGTGGGGTCCAGCAGGTCCAGCCTGCGACCCGAAAGCATGCGTTGCCAGGCGCGGGGTTGTTTCATTTGGCGGCCTTTGTTGTCTGCGTCAGGGATCAATGCTATCTGCCCGCGCAACCCGGGATCAAGGAGAGCGCCAAGATGGCTGCGGATTACATCGTCAAGGACATCAAGCTGGCCGACTTCGGCCGCAAGGAACTGACCATCGCCGAAACCGAGATGCCGGGCCTGATGGCCTGCCGCGAGGAATTCGGCAAGGCCCAGCCGCTGAAGGGCGCACGCATCGTCGGCTCCCTGCACATGACGATCCAGACCGCCGCGCTGATCGAGACGCTGGTGGCGCTTGGGGCCGATGTCCGCTGGGCCTCCTGCAACATCTTCTCGACCCAGGACCACGCCGCCGCGGCCATCGCCGCCGCCGGAATCCCGGTCTTTGCGGTGAAGGGCCAGACCCTGACGGAGCATTGGGACTATCTCGACAAGTCCTTCCTGTTCCCCGAGGGCGCGAACATGATCCTGGACGATGGCGGCGATGCCACGCTCTACGTCCTTCTCGGCGCGCGGATGGAAGCGGGCGAGGATGTGCTGGCCGTCCCGCAGTCCGAGGAAGAGGAAGTCATCAAGCTGCAAATCCAGAAGCGGATGAAGCAGTCGCCCGGCTGGTTCGCCAAGACCAAGGCCGCGATCCAGGGCGTGTCGGAAGAAACCACCACCGGCGTCCACCGCCTGTATGACCTGCACAAGCGGGGCCAGCTGCCCTTCCCGGCGATCAACGTCAACGACTCGGTGACGAAGTCGAAGTTCGACAACAAATACGGCTGCAAGGAATCGCTGGTCGACGGCATCCGCCGCGCCACCGACACGATGATGGCCGGCAAGGTCGCCGTGGTCTGCGGCTATGGCGACGTGGGCAAGGGCTCGGCCGCTTCCCTGCGTGGTGCCGGTGCCCGGGTGAAAGTCACCGAAGTCGACCCGATCTGCGCGCTTCAGGCCGCGATGGACGGCTATGAGGTCACGCTTCTGGAAGACGAGGTCGCATCCGCCGACATCTTCATCACCACCACCGGCAACCGCGACGTGATCCGGATCGAGCATCTGCGCGAGATGAAGGACATGGCGATCGTCGGCAACATCGGCCATTTCGACAACGAGATCCAGGTCGCCTCCTTGCGCAACCACAAATGGACCAACATCAAGGACCAGGTGGACATGATCGAGATGCCCTCGGGCGCGCGGATCATCCTTCTGTCCGAAGGACGTCTGCTGAACCTCGGCAACGCGACCGGCCATCCGTCCTTCGTGATGTCGGCCAGCTTCACCAACCAGGTGCTGGCGCAGATCGAGCTTTGGACCAAGGGCAAGGACTATGCGCCGGGCGTCTACATCCTGCCTAAGGCGCTGGATGAAAAGGTCGCCCGCCTGCACCTGAAGAAGATCGGCGTGAAACTTACCGAGCTGCGCAAGGACCAGGCCGACTATATCGGCGTCAAGGTCGAGGGCCCGTTCAAGTCGGACCACTACCGCTACTGATCAGCGCAACCGGCCCGGGGTCAGACCTGGGCCGGTTCCTTCAGACCTTGTGGGCGGTCTCGGCCCCTTCCGCCTCGCCCGCAGGCGCGGGGGCCTTCTGGTTCAAGAGCCCCCACAGGAACCCGTTCGTCACCGATTGCATTCCCAGCGCCGCCAGCACCGCCACCAGCGAGGCGGTGCGGGTCATCGTGCCGGGCTCCAGCGGGCCGAAGCCGTGCGAGGCCCAGAACCCGACCGAAGCCAGCGTGGCGATCAGCGCCATCAGCAGGAACACTGCACCGATCTGACATGCGGCGTCGACCGTCAGCCGGGCCCGCAGCCGCTCGAACCTTGGCGAGGTCGGCAGCAGGTTCATCCGCACCGCGAACAACCGGGCGAGGGCATGGAACCAGACCAGCTGGAAGCCGGTGATGATGAAGGTCGCGGCAAAGATCATCGTGCCGGTGTCCAGTGTCACCCCGCCAAGAGTGACCGGCGTGAACAAGAGCGGCAGGAACAGCATCGCCCCCAGGCCCAGAAGGGCCATGCCGGGATAGAGAAAGATCGAGAACGGGGCGAAGGTCAGCAACAATTTCAGATGCCGCCAGCCATCGCGCCATGAGCGCAGATGCGGCGGGCGCGACCGGCCGTCGGGCGACAGCGTGGTCGGCACCTCGGCGATGTTCAGCCCGGCCAGCGACGCCTTCATCACCATTTCGGACGCAAACTCCATCCCCGGACTGGTCAGCCCCAGCTTGAGGATCGCCGCGCGCGAAAACCCGCGCAGGCCGCAGTGAAAATCGCCGACCGGCGTGCGGTACAGCACCCGGCCGATGGTCGACAGCACCGGGTTGCCCAGATAGCGGTGCAGGGGCGGCATGGCTCCCTTGGCGATCCCGCCCTTGAAGCGGTTGCCCATCACCAGATCGGCCCCGTCGCGCAGCCGTGCCACGAACCCGTCGAGGCGTTCGAAATCATAGCTGTCGTCGCTGTCGCCCATGATCACGAACCGGCCGCGCGCCGCTGCGATCCCTGCGATCAGCGCAGCGCCGTAGCCCCGTTGCGCCACGGGAACCACGACGGCGCCCAGACGCTCTGCAATTTCCTGGCTGCCATCGGTCGAGCCGTTGTCGGCCACCATGACCTCGCCCCTGACGCCCGAAGCCTCCAGATACCCTTTCGCCTTGCGGATGCAGGTTTCAAGCGTCTCGGCCTCGTTCAGGCAGGGCATGAGGATGGTAAGCTCGATCATCGCCGAATCCTTCCGGGCTGCGCAGGCCCGGGGCCCGCGTTACGGACTGTGCGCCTTAAACTGCGCCGAAAATACGGCGCGGGCTGGCCGCCATGTTGGAAAGTCTGCTCGAAGGCCTTGAGGTCGGAACAATTTCGCCACAGTCATGCCTGTTTCCGAATACACAGGTGATCGGCAGGAAGGCGGGAACGTTTTTCTACAACGGAAACAGTCGTCGCAGGTCTTCCCGTGCAGGCACTCACCGAATCGCGGCCGCGGGTCATCTGGTTGATCTGCCTTGCCGGCATCGGCATGGTCGTTCTGATCGCCCTGCGCTGCCTGCCGCAGATTGCCGAGCTTCAGTTCAATGCCGACAGCGACGACCACATGCGTCTGGTCGAGGTGCGCGACTGGCTGGCCGGACAGTCCTGGTGGGACACCCGCCAGTATCGCGTCCTGCCGCCCGAGGGCATCTCGATGCATTGGTCGCGCTATATCGACGCTGGCATCGCGGCAGTCCTGCTTGCGGCCCGCAGCGTCCTGTCCCCGGCCAATGCCGAACTGGCGATGGTGATCCTCTGGCCCAGCCTTCTGGCCTCTCTGATGGTGTTGGTCCTGGCGAACGGCACGAACCGGTTGCTGGGCCCCGCCGCCGCTCTGGGGGCCTTGGCTGTCTTCTTCAGCTGGAGCAAGCTTGGCGGTGAATTTGTTCCGGCAAGGATCGACCACCACAGCATCCAGATCCTCTGCGGTACGGCGATCTTCTACCTGTCGATCCTGCCCGGCCGCCCCAGAATTCTGGGCGCTCTGGCCGGGGTTGCCACGGCGTTTTCGCTGGCCGTCGGGCTGGAGATGCTGCCCTATCTGGCGACGATCTGGGGCCTGATGGCGCTGCGTCACGCCTTTGGCGAGCCGGAAAGCGGCGACCGGCTGATCGGCTTCTGTCTGGGCATCTCTGTGGCTGCCCCGCTTCTGATGGCAGGCCAGACGCC
>JAFLCY010000125.1 GCA_017303485.1 Rhodobacterales bacterium | reverse complement strand
GACCCGATCCGGCACCACCTCGGACCAGTGCGCCATCATCGCGCGGTAGGCCCGGAAGAAGCCGGCAAGCTCTTCCTGCACGTAGGAATACGTCGCCACGCCGGCGAACAAGGTGCGCAGGTTGGAAAAGCAGGTATCCATGGGGTCGCGCACCAGATGGATGAAGCGCGCCTGCGGCATGGCACGGGCGATCATGCCGACGTTCCAGAAGTTCATCGGCAGCTTTTCGGTGAAGAAGGGCTTGCCGCGCGACAGCCATGGCGCATGCCGGGCATAGTCGCGCGCGATTCCGTCGAAATCGGCGCCGGCCAGCGATTTCACCGCCATGGCATCGAGACCGTTGGGCAGGCTGCGATCGATGGCCAACTCCATCTGCGCATCGAAGGCACGGGTTTCGCCCGCATCGCCCACGTCCGGATGGCCTGCGAGCATGCGTTCGAGCAGCGTCGTGCCGGAACGGTGCATGCCGACGATGAAGATCGGTACATGCGGCTGCACCACGGTGCTGCCGCCGTGGAGGAACGCAGGCGTGCAGACGGCGCGCTGGGCGGCGATCAGCTCCGCGACCGGGGCCGGATCGTAGGGCACCTGGCGTCGCTTGGCGGCGCAACCGCGCGCCAGCGCTTCCCATGCACCCGCGTAGTCGCCAAGGTCGTGCAGCTCCTTGTGCAGGCCGTAGGCGACATAGGCTTCGCCTTCGCTGCCGGGCGCCGCCTCGGCGAGCTGGCGGCGCAGGCGTTCGACGTGGTTGCGCTCGGGGGTCTGCCTGCGCACGCTGGCGAGCATCCAGGACGCCTGGAAGAAGCGCGGATGCGCGGCGAGCGTCGCTTCGTAGCAGGCCTCTGCGGCATCGCTGTCGCCGTCGAAGAAATGCAGGTTGCCGCGCACGTAGCGCAGCGGCGGCGAGTCAGGATGCTTCGCCAGCGCCGCATCGGCGAGCCGCTGCGCGGCATCGTTGGCGTTGATCGAGCTGAGCAGGACCACGCTCTTGGCCAGCACGTCGGGCGGCGAGCCCTCGAGCAGCTTCGGGTCCTGCAGGGTGCGTTCCAGCGCTTCGAATTCATGGAAGTAGCGCAGGCGCTGGCCCAGCGAAAAGACCAGGGCCGGATGTTCGAGCGGTCGACCGATGCCGGTGCGGACCACGGCATGCGATTCGCGGTGCGCGCCGCGCCGGGTGAGCACGGTGGACAGGCCGATCACTGCGGGCGGATAGCCGGGGCTGGCGTCCAGCGCACGGCGATACAGGGCCTCGGCGGCGCCCAGGTTCTTCGCGTCGTAGGCGCGTTCGGCCTGTTTCCACAGGTCGTATGCAGCAGCGGTCAAGCGTTCACCTCGTCCAAGGGCTGTCGCCGCGCTCAACCGACGCCAAGCGCCAGTGCCTGCGGCCGGATCGCCGGCAGTATTTCACATTCGAACCAGGCGCGAGCTTCTGCCAGTTCGCGGGCGAACATCCGCGCCAGTTGCGTGGCCTCGTCCTCGCGCTGGCCAGCGCTGTAGCGTGCGCTGGTCTGCTTGGCATTGACGCCTGCGACCGCTGCGGCGCGTGCGCGCAGCGCATCCATGTCCGCAATCTGCCGTCCTTCGCCGACAAACTCTCGGTCCCGCTCGATGTTCCCGGTCTTGGCCGGATCACCGTCGATACCGCCTATGGGGCCGACAGCTTCGTGGTGGTGGACGCGCAGGCTTTGGGCTTCACCCATTCGCCCGAGGACGCGCATGCGATGGCCAAGCTGGGCGTCCAGATCACCACGGCGGCGGATGAACAATTGGGCTTCTCTCACCCCGAGAACCCGGACTGGCGGCATTTCTCCTTCTGCCTCTTCGCCGGGCCGCTGATCAAGACCGCCGATGGCTGGGAGACGAAGCACGCCGTCTCGATCCGGCCCGGCAAGATCGACCGTTCCCCCACCGGCACCGCCGTTTCCGCCCGGCTGGCGATCATGGCCGCCCGGGACCAGATCGGCCCGGGAGAGGTGCTGCGCGCCCGCTCGCTCATCGGCGGGCAGTTCGAGGGGCGGATCGTCGGGGCGGCCAAGGTGGGTGACCTCGACGCGATCCTGCCGGAAATCTCCGGCCGGGCCTGGATCACCGGTACGCACCAGCACATGCTCGACCCCGCCGACCCCTGGCCGCAAGGCTACCGGCTGTCCGACACCTGGGGCGCGCGGTGACCGAAAACCAGCGTGGCGCGCTTTACATGACGGCCTCGATGGCGGGTTTCGCCGTCGAGGATGTCTTCGTCAAGGCCGCCGCCAAGGGCCTGCCGCTCGGGCAGGTTCTCCTGACCATCGGTCTTGCCGGAATGTTGGTCTTCACCACCATGGCCGCCCGCCGGGGCGAGGCGCTTCTGCCCGCCGCCTTCTGGTCGCGTCCCATGCTGATCCGCTGCGGGTTCGAGGTCACCGGGCGGCTCTTCTACGGCCTCGCCATCACGCTGACCGCCCTGTCCACCACTTCCGCCATCCTTCAGGCCACGCCCCTTGTCGTCGTCGCCGGGGCCGCGCTGGTCTTTGGCGAAAGAGTCAACCTGCAACGCTGGCTGGCGGTGCTGGTGGGGTTTGTCGGGGTGCTGGTGATCCTTCGGCCGGGATCCGATTTCTCGGCACTCTCGCTTCTCGCCGTGGTCGGCCTTCTCGGCTTTGCCGGTCGCGATCTGGCCACCCGCGCCGCGCCGAAGGGGCTGTCAAACCGCCAGCTTGGCGCGCTCGGCTTTGCCATGCTGGCCACCGCCGGGGCGATCCTTTTGGCCGTCACCGGCGGTGCTGCAGTCCCGACCGGCCTCGGCCTTGCCCATCTGGCGGGCGGGACGGTCTTTGGCGTCGCGGGCTACCACGCCCTGACCTACGCCATGCGGACCGGAGAGGTTTCAGCGGTGACGCCCTTCCGCTACACGCGGCTGATCTTCGCGATGGCGCTGGCGATGCTGCTGTTCGGGGAACGCCCCGACCTCGCCACCTGGATCGGCGCGGCTCTGGTGGTGGGGTCGGGCCTGTTCGCACTAACGCGAGCCCGGTGACATGGGCAGATTGCCCACCCTACGACGCTCGCCCCGTAGGGTGGGCAATCTGCCCACGCGCCTAGGGTCAAGCCGCTATCCGGCAATGATCTCCGCCTGCCGCACGATCACCTCGGCCTGCCGCATGCTGGCGATATCCACCAGCCGCCCCTTGTAGACCGCCGCCCCCTGGCCCGCGGCCTTCGCCGCCTCCATAGCCGCAAGGATCTCCCGCGCCTCGGCTACTGCGGCCTCGGACGGCGTGAACACTTCGTTCGCCAGCGCCACCTGCTTCGGATGGATCGCCCATTTCCCGACCATGCCCAAAGTCGCCGACCGCCGCGCCTGGGCCCGGAAGCCTTCCTCGTCCGAGAAATCCCCGAACGGTCCATCCACCGGCAGGACCCCGTGCGTCCGGCAGGCCGCCACGATCGCCGCCTGCGCCCAGTGCCAGGGATCGGACCAGTATTTCGCGCCGTCCCGATGCATGTAGTAATTCTCCTGCGTGCCGCCGATCCCGGTGGTCTGCATCCCCATGCTGGCGGCGAAATCCGCCGCCCCAAGGCTCATCGCCTGCAAACGGGGACTGCTGGCCGCGATCTCCTCGACATGCGCGATCCCTGCCGAGGTCTCGATGATCACCTCCAGGCTGATCCGCTTCTGGCGTCCCGCCGCCGCCTCGCAGGCTGTGACCAGCGCATCGACCGCATAGACATCCGCCGCGCAGCCGACCTTCGGGATCATGATCTGGTCCAGCCGCTCGCCTGCCTGTTCCAGAAGGTCGACCACGTCACGATACCAGTAGGGCGTGTCCAGCCCGTTGATCCGCACCGAAAGCGTCTTCTTGCCCCAGTCGATCTCGCTGATCGCCTTGATGATGTTCGCCCGCGCCTGCGGCTTGTCCGCCGGGGCCACCGAATCCTCAAGATCGAGGTTGATCACATCCGCCGCGGACGCTGCCATCTTGGCGAACAGCTCGGGCCGCGAGCCGGGGCCGAAAAGCTGGCAACGGTTCGGGCGGGCGGGGGCGGGAGGTTGCAGACGGAAGCTCATGGGGAAACCTGTGAGAAAGGATATTACGCGGGTTGCTGACTCACGGTTATATTGTTGCGCGCCGCAGCGCAACATTCCTTTTGCGGATGCAGAAAATCTAGTGCCTTTCGCCGCCCACCAGCGGCCGCTACAGTCCCGGCCATGATCACCGTACAGGCCGAGACCTTCCCGCTCCGTAACCCCTTCACCATCTCGCGCGGCTCGAAGACCGAGGCGCGCGTCGTCACCGCAACCATCACCCGCGACGGCCATCGCGGCTGGGGCGAAGGGTTGCCCTATCCGCGCTATGGCGAAACGGTGGAAGACGCCATCGCGGCGATCCTTGCTCTGCCCGAGGGGATCACGCGGACCGCACTGCAACAGGCGATGAAGCCCGGCGCGGCGCGGAATGCGGTGGATTGCGCGCTCTGGGATCTGGAGGCCAAGGCCACTGGCCGCCGGGTCTGGCAATTGGCGGGCCTCGCCGCGCCGAAGCCGGTGGAGATCGCCTTCACCCTTTCGCTCGACACGCCCGAGGCGATGCGTGCGGCGGCGGCGCGGAACGCGCATCGGGCGGTGCTGAAGGTCAAGCTCGGCACGCCCGCCGACATGCCCCGGATCGAGGCGGTGCGGCAGGGCGCCCCGAAGGTCCGCCTGATCGTCGATGCGAACGAGGGCTGGACGCCCGAGGTCTACACCGACCTCGCCCCCCACCTGATCCGGCTGGGGGTGGAGATGGTGGAGCAACCCTTGCCGCAGGGCGCCGACGAGATGCTGGCCGAGATCGCGCGCCCGCTGCCGGTCTGCGCGGATGAGTCTGCGCATGACGCGGCCTCGCTGCCGGGGCTGATCGGCAAATACGACGTGGTCAACCTGAAGCTCGACAAGACCGGGGGCTTGACCGAAGCCCTGCGCGCCCGGGACGAGGCGCGGCGGCTTGGCCTCAAGGTCATGGTCGGCTGCATGATTTCGACCTCGCTCTCGATGGCCCCGGCGATCCTTGCAGCACAGGGGGCCGACTGGTCCGATCTTGACGGCCCCGCCGACATGGCGGAAGACCGCGACCATCCGGTCCGCTACGACGACCGCCACATCCACCCGGCCCAGCCGCAGCTTTGGGGATAACAGAATGACCCGTACCGTCTATGTGAATGGCGACTACCTGCCCGAGGACGAGGCCAAGGTTTCGATCTTCGACCGCGGCTTCCTCATGGCCGACGCGGTCTACGAGGTGACTTCGGTGCTGGACGGCAAGCTGATCGACTTCGATGGGCATGTGAAGCGGCTGGAGCGGTCGCTGAAAGAGCTGGAGATGACCAGCCCGATCAGCCCGGCAGACCTGCTGGCGATGCACCGCGAGCTGGTGGCCCGGAACGGGATCGACCAGGGGATGATCTACCTGCAAGTCACGCGGGGCAATCCGGGCGACCGCAGCTTCCTCTTCCCCGCCGCCGACCTGCCGGGGACGGTGGTGGCCTTCACGCAGGACATCCCGAACCTCGCCGACGCGCCCGCCGCGAAGACCGGGTTCAGGATCATCACCATCCCCGACCTGCGCTGGTCACGGGTGGATATCAAGACGGTGCAGCTTCTCTACCCTTCGATGGGGAAGATGGCGGCGAAGAAGGCGGGGGTGGATGACAGCTGGTTCACGGATGACGATGGGGCGGTGACCGAGGGAACCTCGAACAACGCCTATATCGTGAAGGGAAACCGGATCATCACGCGGGCCTTGGGCACCGACATCCTGCACGGGATCACCCGGGCAGCGGTGCTGCGCTTCGCGGCGGAGGCCCAGTTCGAGGTCGAGGAGCGGGCCTTTACCCCGGCTGAGGCGCAGGGGGCGGACGAGGCTTTCTCGACGGCCGCCTCGATCTTTGTGATGCCGGTTGTGGAAGTCGACGGGAAGCCGGTGGGGACCGGCAAGCCGGGGCCGGTGGCCACCCGGCTGCGCGAGATCTACCTGGATGAGATGCGGAAGGCGGCGATCTGACGAGCCTGCATATGGAAAGCTGCGCCCGCTCTCCTGAAAGCGTCGGGTCGGTTGCGGCAGGTCAAGGTAACTTGACCTCTGGCGGTGGCCGTACGGTGGCCACATGACGCTCTACATCGATGCCGATGCCTGTCCGGTGAAGGGTGAGGCGGAGACAGTGGCGACGCGCCACAAGGTCCGCATGGTGGTGGTGTCGAACGGCGGGATCAGGCCCTCGCAGAACCCGCTGGTGGAGAGTGTGTTCGTCGCCTCCGGCCCGGATGAAGCCGACAAGTGGATCGCCGAGGCCTGCGGGCCGTGCGATGTGGTCGTCACTGGGGATATCCCTCTGGCGGCGAAATGCGTGGCGGCGGGGGCGCGGGTCGTGAAGCACAACGGCGAGGAGCTGACGGCGGCGAACGTGGGCATGGCTCTGGCGACGCGGGACCTGATGCAGGATTTGCGCTCGGCCGATCCGTTCCGGCAAGGCGGCGGGAAGATGTTCTCGAAGGCCGACCGGAGCCGGTTTCTGGATGTGCTGGACCGGGTGCTGCGGGCTGCGGCGCGGGGAGCGGGATGAGGGGCGCGGGAGCCGGGGCAGGCCCCGACCTACGATGACCGCGCGGTTCGGCCTTGATGGTTTCCGACGCGGGGCGCGGGATGGCGGGCCGCTGGCGGTCTCGATCTTTGCCTATGGGGTGGGGTTCGGGCTCGTCGCGGCGCAGGCGGGCTTCAGCGTGGGCAAAGCCGTCGCGACCAGCGCGGCGATCTATTCCGGGTCGGCGCAGCTTGCTGCGGTGAACCTGTTGCAGACCGGCGAGGCGACGGTCTGGGCGCTGTTCGCGACGATCCTCGTGATCAATGCGCGCTATCTCTTGTTCGGGGCGACCTTGCAGCCATGGCTCTGGCAGGCGGGGCCGCTCAGGGCCTATGGCAGCCTCTTGCTGCTGGGCGATGCCAACTGGCTGATGACGATGCGCAAGATCCGGCAGGGGGAGGAGGACCGCGCCTATCTCGCAGGGACCGGCGCGCCGGTTGCGGTGGGCTGGCTTTCGGGCACCGCGCTCGGGGCGGCGGCGGTGAGCGTGCTGCCGCGACCGGAGGCGCTGGGGTTCGACCTGATGCTGCCCTGCTTTGCCGCCGGGATGATGACGGCGATGGTGAAAGCGCGGGTGGACCTGCTGCCGGTGGCGGTCGGCGCCGGGGCGGCGCTGGCGATCTTCCATCTGCTCGGCCCGGCGCCTGCCATCATCGGGGCGGGGCTGGCCGGGGCTGCGGCTGCGGCGCTGGCCCATCGGGGGGAGCCATGACGGAGAGCTTTCCGGTCCTGCTGGTTGTCATGGCCGCGGCGGCTTTCCTGTGCCGGATGGCGGGGTTCACGCTGATGCGCTTCGTGCCGGTCTCGCCCAGGGTGGAGGCGGCGCTCAGGGCGACACCACTGGCGGTGATGGCCGGGATCACCGCGCTGGCGGTGCAGTCGGGCGGGCTGGCCGAAGGGCTGGCGCTGGCCTCGGTCGTGGGGCTGACGCTGGTGTTGCGGAGCGACGTGGCTGCGGCCTTGCTGGGGGTCGTCGTGGTAGCGGGACTGCGCTGGACGGGGCTTTGAGGCGGCACTCCCCGTTCGACTTCGTCTCCTCGTCGTTGGGAGATGCGCCCGCGAGGAATGCGCGAAAAGTGCTCGACGAGCGGTCGGCAAATGCAAAACCGGCGGCCCTTGCGGACCGCCGGTTTCGATTTCTTCAAGGGAACTGCCTAGTGCAGCCGGGCTTCGACCTGGGCGATGGCATCGTCGATGGAGGACGACGCAGCCTCGGCGGTCATCTGCTTCGACAGCACGTCGCCTGCCGCAGCCACGGCCACCGAGACGGCCTGTTCGCGGACCTGGCGGATCGCGGCGGCTTCGGCCGAGGCGATCTGTTCGGTCGCCGAGGCCAGACGGCGGGCGATGGAGGCCTTGAGGTCGGCCTTCGCCTGGGCGGCGGCGGCCATGGCCTCGTCCTTGGCGGTGCTGACGATACGGTCGGCCTGTTCCTGGACTTCCTTCTGCCGACGCTCGTAGGTCGCAAGGATTGACTTGGCCTCTTCGCGCAGGGAGCGCGCTTCGTCCAGCTCGGCCTTGATCGCCACCGCGCGGGAATCGAGCATCCCGGTCAGCTTCGCGGGCACCTTCATGTAGATCAGGATGCCGACGAAGACGATGAAGGCCAGCAGCACCACGAAGTTCGTGTTCTGCAGCGAGAAGAAGGGGCCCGAAGCCGCCATCGCAGGCGAGGCAAGGAGGGTCAGGAGGATGGAGAGTTTCTTCATCGCCTTACCCTTTCAGCCGTGCCGTCACGGCAGCCGTGACAGTCTTTGCGTCCGCCCCTTGCCCAAGCGCGCCCACCAGTTCGGCGGCCACGTCCTTGGCAACTTCCGCCACGGCGGCAGCGGCACCGTCGCGGATGCCCGCGATGGTCTTTTCCGATTCCGCCGCCTTGGCTGCGATCTCGGCGTCAGCCTTGGCGGTGGCGGCGTCGAGATCCTTCTGGATCTCGGCCTTGGCCTGGGCGACGATCTTCGCCGCCTCGGTCCGGGCCGCCGCCAGCGCGTCGTTATAGGCCTTCTCGGCGTCGACCGCCTTCTGCTTCAGCTCTTCGGCTGCGGCAAGGTCATTGGTGATCGTGCTTTTCCGGTCGGCCAGCACCGCGGCGATGCGCGGCAGGGCGACCTTCGACAGCACGAGGTAGATCACGACCAGCGTGACCAGAAGCCAGAAGATCTGGTTCGGCCACCAATCGGCGCAGAGTTGGGGCATGCCCAGTGCGCCGCCATGCTCGTTGACGCATGTGCCGGCGGTATGAGCCATATCGGCTTCGGTTGCCATGTCGTCTCTCCTGAATCCTTGGAACCAGGGTCAGCCCGGCTGGACTGACCCGGACGTCGGGTTCGAAAGATCAGACGGCGAACATCAGCAGAAGCGCGATCAGGAACGAGAAGATCCCGAGCGCTTCCGCGAAGGCGATGCCGACGAAGAGGTTGGCCATCTGGCCGGGGGCTGCCGACGGGTTACGCAGCGCGCCCGACAGGAAGTTGCCTGCAATGTGGCCCACGCCGATGCCGGCGCCGCCCAGACCCATCGTTGCCAGACCGGCGCCGATGTATTTCCCCATAAGCGCGAATTGTGCGACTTCGCCTTCCATGATCGTTCTCCTGGTTTACTGGAATGGTTGTGGTTGGTTGTTCGGACCTTGGTGGTGCCTGTTTTAGTGATGAGCGTCGCCGACAGCGTCGCGCAGGTACACGCAGGTCAGAATGGTGAAGACGTAGGCCTGGACGGCGGCCACGAGGGTTTCAAGCCCGTAGACCGCGGCGATCGCGGCGATCGGGACGACGGAGGCGACGCCCATTGCCCCGGCAAAGCCCGCGAAGACCTTGATCACGGCATGGCCGGCCATCATGTTGCCGCCAAGACGGACCGAATGGCTGAGCGGGCGCACGAAATAGGAGATCAGCTCGATCACCGCGAGGATCGGGCGCAGCACCAGCGGTGCCGAGGAGACCCAGAACATCGACAGGAAGCCGATACCCTTGCGGTAAAAGCCGACCAGGGTGACGGTCAGGAACACCAGCAGCGCCAGCACGGCCGTAACGGCGACATGCGAGGTGGTGGTGAAGGCCATCGGGATCAGGCCCAGCATGTTCGACAAGAAGACGAACATGAAAAGCGTCATCACATAGGGAAAGAATTTCAGGCCGTCATGACCCGCCACGTCTTCGACCATCTTGTGAATGAAGCCGTAGAACATCTCGGCCACCGATTGCCCGCGCGACGGAACGATGGCGCGGCGGCGGGTCGACAGGACGAGAAGTGCCACCATCGCAAGGACGGCGATGCCCATCCAGAGGGTGACGTTGGTCGGGGTGTACCACTCGATCGGGCCGTTGCCAAACAGCGGCTTGACCACGAACTGATCCATCGGATGAATCGCAAGCCCGCTGCCCTGTTCCTCGGTCGCCATCGTCAGTTCCCTTCGCTCTTGCCGGCCTTTTCGGCCTTTCGTCCCAGTTCCCTCGCCGTGCCGAGCATCGTCTTGATGCCCGCGGCAAAGCCGAAGAGCGAGAAGACGATCAGGAAGACCGGCAGCGTGCCGAACAGCACGTCGAGCCCGTAACCGATGGCGGACCCCAGCATGATGCCGGTCGCCAGCTCGATCACCATCCTCCAGGCCACCTCGCCCTGCGAGAAACCCTTGGCCGTTTCGGTCTGCCTCACCTCGGGCTTGCCCTTCGCCTGATGAAGCCGCGTTTCGAGAGCGCGGAGACGGTCAGGATCGGGTTCGGTCGCCATGAGATTTGGCCCCTTCACAGTCGTCGCGGTTCTACGAAGCAGGGGGCAAGGAGTCAAGCGGGCATATCGCCCGGCAAAATATTGAAAATACACGAGTTTTCGAATTGTATCGCGTGCGAAAGCCGGGATATTGCGCCATTTGCATATTCAACCCCGCGGTTGACGATTGCCGCCTGCCGCCGGAAAACTGCGGCATGACCGACCGACTGGACGCCGTCTTCGCCGCGCTGGCCGACCCGACCCGGCGGGCGATCCTGGCCATGCTCCTGGAGGATGACATGGCGGTGACCGATGTGGCCGCACCCTTCGCGATGAGCCTTGCGGCCATTTCCAAGCATCTTGCCGTGTTGTCCGACGCCGCGCTGATCAGCCGGGAAAAGCGCGGCCGGGTGATCTGGTGCAAGCTGGAGCCCGAGGCGATGCGCGAGGCAACAGTCTGGATGCGGGGGTTCGGGCAGGTCGATCCCCTGGACCTCGATGCGTTCGAGCGGTTTCTGGAACAGGAGCTGTCGGTCGACGACTAGGGCGCGGACTCAATTGTTTTGAGCCAGATCCGGGCGGAAGCGAGAGCGACAGCGGCGAGGAAGTTTGTCGCGTGTTTTTCGAAGCGGGTTGCGATGCGGCGGAACTGCTTGAGCTTGCAGAAG
>JAFLCY010000124.1:2384-11184 GCA_017303485.1 Rhodobacterales bacterium | reverse complement strand
CAAGCCCTCGCTCTACCTCAACGACATCACCGACCCCGCGCTGGAGCTTCCGACCGGCACCCGGTTGCAGATCCGCCTCTACGGCCCCGAAGGCGACCTGACCGTCGCGCAGACCGTTGCCGAAGTCCCGCCCCCGGTTCCCGCAGCCGATCCCAAGGCCACCCCCGCCGCCGCCGTCCCGAACGCGATGAAGGGCGTCTACGACCTGACCGTCACCCGCTCGGGCAACTTGTCGATTGACGGCCCCGGCGGTCGCGAATGGCAGATCACCGCGCTGCCCGACGCCGCCCCCACGGTCGAAATCTCCGGCACCATGGTGCGTGAGGCCGATGGCCGCTTCAAGCAGGCCATCAAGGCCGCCGACGACTACGGCGTCACCGCCGCCCGCGTCACCATCACCCTCGACATGGCGGGGATCGACCGCCGCCACGGCCTGACCGTCGACCCCGAGCCGGTGGAGCCCGTCGTCCTCGACGTGCCGCTGCCGCGCAAGGGCAAGCGCACCGAACTGACGGCGACGCTGATCGACGACCTGTCGAAGCATGTCTTCGCCAACCTGCCCGTGACCATGGTCTTCGCCGTCACCGATGCCGGCGGAAACGAGGGCACCTCGGCCCCCTACGCCGTCACCCTGCACGGCAAGCGCTTCTTCGACCCCCTCGCCGCCGCCCTGATCGAGATGCGGCGCGACATCCTGTGGAACCGCATCAACGCCCCCCGCGCGGTCGAACTTCTGAAGGCGGTCACCAACCGCCCCGAAGGTTTCATCCGCCACGACCGCGCTTTCCTGCACCTCCGCGTGCTGATGCGGAAGCTTGAGGCGACCGAGGCCAGCCTGACCACCGAAGACCGCGACACCATGGCCGAAGAGCTGTGGAAGATCGCGCTGATGGTCGAGGAGGGCAACCTGCAGGACGCCTTCGACCGCCTGCAACGCGCGCAGGACCGGCTGGACGAGGCGATCAAGAACGGCGCCTCGCCCGAGGAAATCGACCAGCTGATGAAGGAAATGCAGCAGGCGCTGAACGACTACATGCGCGAACTGGCCGAGGAATCGCAGCGCAACCCCGGCGACCAGCAGCAGTCGCAGATGATGCAGGGCCAGATGATGTCGGGCGACCAGCTGCAAGAGATGCTCGACAAGCTTCAGCAGCTGATGGAGGAAGGCAAGACCGCCGAGGCCGCCGAGCTGATGGAACAGCTGCGCCAGCTGATGCAGAACATGCAGGTGGTGCAGGGCCAGCAGGGCCAGGGTCAGGGCGGCCCCGGCCAGCAAGGCATGCAGGGCCTGGGCGAGACGCTGCGCGACCAGCAGGATCTCTCCGACGACGCGTTCCGCGACCTGCAGGGCGTGCCCCGGCCCGGAGAGCAGTCCGGCGAAGGGCAGGAGCAAGGTCAGGATCAGGGTCAAGGCCAGCAGGGCGACCAGCAGGGTCAGAGCGACCAGTTTGGCCAGAACCAGCCGGACGAGGGCCAGGGCAGCGGTGACGAAGGCTCGCTCTCAGACCGCCAGCGCGCCTTGCGTGAACGCCTGAACGATCTCCAGAACGGCGACTTGCCTGGCGACGGCACCGAGCAGGGCGAGGCAGGCCGCCGCGACCTCGACCGCGCCGGACGCGCCATGGAAGAGGCCGAGGATGCGCTCCGCGACGGCGACCTCGATGGCGCCCTCGACCGCCAGGCCGAGGCGATGGAGGCCCTGCGTGACGGGATGCAGAACTTCGGCGAAGCCATGGCCGAGGAGCAGCGGCAGAACCGCGACGGTCAGGGCGGCGAGCGTGACTATGGCAGTGCCGACCCGAACGGCACCGATCCCCTTGGCCGCCGCCCGGGCGAAACCGCCCGCATCGGTTCGGATGAGAACATGGTGCAGAACGACCCCGACCAGCGCGCGCAGGAGCTTCTTGACGAAATCCGCAGACGTTCGGGCGAACTGACCCGCCCGCTGGAGGAACTGGACTACCTCAAGCGCCTGTTGCAGATGTTCTGACGACAGACTCGCAGGCACCCTTTTCCCGAAGGCTCCTTGCAGAGCAAGACATCCGCGCCGGACCGCACCATGAATCCCGCGGCTGCGACCAGCCCGAAACCGGCCCTTTCATCTGTCCCCAAATATCCCCGCCGGAGGCACCCCGAGCCCTTGCGCGTCCTTCACGCGCAAGGGTGAGACGAAAGGCTTGCGCGGCAGCGCTCAATTTGAAACCTCCCCAACCAGCTGAACACCCGGACCCTCGATCCGGCAACCGCCACAGACGCCTCCCCTCCCCTCGTGTGGAGGGGATAGGGGTGGGGGCGCCCCGAACTGCGCGGATACCTCTCCTGTCGCATCGAGGCCAATCCTCTCCAAATCCTGAATATCCACGCTCAACCCGTTGATTTTTCTTGTACCGCAACCCTGATCACGCGTTGTCACCAACCGCGCCTTGCAGCCCCCAGCAATCCACGCCACTCTCGGTTCCATGACCGGACCCCGCCTCCTCTCCCTCGACATCGCCCGCACCCTGGCCGTGGTCACCATGGTGATCTTCCACTTCACCTTCGACCTCACCCTCTTCGGCCACATCGACCCCGGAACGATGTCCCAGCCCTTCTGGTACTATTTCGCCCGCTCCATCGCCGGCAGCTTCATCTTCCTTTCCGGCGTCGGCCTCTGGCTTTCCCATGGTCGCGGCATCCGCTGGCCATCGTTCTGGAAACGCTGGCTCATGATCGCCGCCGCCGCTGCGCTGGTCACGACGGGCAGCATCTGGCTGGTGCCCGGCGGCCCGATCTGGTTCGGCATCCTGCACTCCATTGCCGTCTCCTCCCTTATCGGCCTCCTCTTCCTCCGCCTGCCCTGGCCCGTCACCCTTGCCGTCGCCGCCCTGATCTTCGCCGCCGCCTGGGGGCCCCGCTTCCCCGCTCTCGATCCCCTCTGGCTGGTCTGGACCGGCCTTGCCGAGAGCCGCCCGATGATGGGCGACTACGTGCCTCTCATCCCCTGGCTCGCCCCCGCTCTGGCCGGGATCGCCTTTGCCAAGGCGCTCCGCATCGACAAGTGGCGCGGCACCGTACCCTGCAGGCTCAGCCATACCCTCACATTCCCGGGCCGCCACTCGCTGATCATCTATCTCCTCCACCAGCCGATCATGTTCAGCCTTTTCAACGCCTGGGCCTGGGCGAGTTCCTGACGCTTCCCCTTCCCGCCGCTTTCCGCTAATCCGGGCCGCAAGTTTGGAGGCCCGCCGATGAAATTCACCCTGTCCTGGCTGAAAGATCACCTCGACACCGAGGCCGATGTCGACACCCTCGCCGAGGCGCTGACCGACCTTGGCCTTGAGGTCGAAGGCGTCGAGGATCCGACCGCGCAGCTTGGTCCCTTCCGCATCTGCCGGGTGATCGAGGCCGTCCAGCACCCCAACGCCGACCGTCTCCGCGTCTGCCGCGTGGAAACCTGGCCCGATGGCCCCGGCGGGCGGACCGAGGAGGTCCAGGTCGTCTGCGGCGCGCCCAATGCCAAGACCGGCCTTGTCGGCGTCTTCGCTCCCCCCGGCACCCATGTCCCCGGCACTGGCGTCGATCTGAAACCCGGCAACATCCGGGGCGTCGATTCCAACGGGATGCTCTGCTCGGAACGTGAACTCATGCTGTCCGACAACCACGACGGCATCATCGAACTGCCCGCCGATGCGCCGATGGGCGTGCGCTACATCGACTGGAAGGGCCTCAACGACCCGGTGATCGAGGTCAAGGTCACCCCCAACCGCCCCGACGCCCTTGGCATCCACGGCATCGCCCGCGACCTTGCGGCCCGGGGCATGGGCAAGCTGAAGCCTGTCGCCGTCACCCCGGTCGCGGGGACATTCCCCACTCCGATTGGGGTGATCATCGACCCTACGCTGAAAGCCAAGGGCTGCCCCCACTTCGCCGGCCGCCTGATCCGCGGGGTGAAGAACGGCCCTTCACCCGACTGGATGCAGGCCCGCCTCAAGGCCATCGGCCTGCGCCCGATCTCGGCGCTCGTTGACATCACCAACTACTTCACCATCGGCCTGAACCGCCCCCTGCACGTCTTCGACGCCGCCAAGGTGAAGGGCGACCTTCACATCCGCCCGGCCCATGACGGCGAGACGCTATTGGCGCTTGACGGCAAGACCTACACGCTGAACCCCTCGCAGATGGTCATCGCCGATGATCACGGCCCGGAATCGCTTGCCGGGATCATGGGTGGCGAGGCCTCGGGCTGCACCCCCGAAACCACCGACGTTTTCCTCGAATCCGCCTGGTGGGACCCGATCACCGTCGCCGCCACCGGCCGCGCGCTGAAGGTCAACTCCGACGCCCGCTACCGCTTTGAACGTGGCGTGGACCCGGCCTTCACGCTGCCGGGTCTGGAACTTGCCACGCAGATGATCCTCGACCTCTGCGGCGGCGAGGCCGGCACCGTGGTGCAGGACGGCGCCCCTATCGACGCAACCCGCAGCTACCGGCTGGACCCCGCCCGCGTTGTCAGCCTGGTCGGCATGGACATCCCCGAAGCCACCCAGCGCGCCACATTGCAGGCGCTTGGCTTCACCCTGAACGGCAATGACGTGACCCCGCCGACCTGGCGGCCCGATGTGCTGGGTGACGCCGACCTGATCGAGGAAGTCGCCCGCATCGCCAGCCTGACCAAGCTGCAAGGCGCCCCGATGGCCCGGACGCAACCCGGTGTGCCGCGGCCGATCCTGACGCCCTTGCAGGTCCGCGAGCGCACCGCCCGGCGCACCATCGCGGCATTGGGCTACAACGAATGCGTGACCTACAGTTTCATCGACGCGAAAGCCGCGACCCTGTTCGGCGGTGGCACTGACGCCGTCCGGGTCGAGAACCCCATCTCCTCCGAGATGACGCATCTCCGCCCCGACCTCCTGCCCGGCCTGCTGGCGGCAGCCGCTCGCAACCAGGCGCGTGGCTTCATGGACCTGTCGCTGTTCGAGATCGGCCCCGCCTTCCACGGCGGCGAACCCGGCGACCAGCACCTCCAGGCCGCCGGCCTTCTGGTCGGCGCAGCGGCCCAGCGTGACCCCCATGGCAGCCGCCGGATGATCGACGTTTTCGATGCCAAGGCCGATGCCGAGGCCGTCCTCACCGCCCTTGGCGCGCCTGCCCGCGTCCAGATCACCCGCAAGGTCGCCCAATGGTGGCACCCCGGCCGCTCCGGCGTGATCGGGCTTGGGCCGAACGTGATGGCCACCTTCGGCGAGGTCCACCCGCGCGTGTTGCAAGCGATGGACGTGAAAGGCCCCGCCGTGGCCTTCACCATCCTGATCGCCAACGTCCCCGCGCCCAAGGTGAAAACCCCCACGCGGCCCGCGCTCGCCATCAGCGACCTGCAGGCGGTGGACCGCGACTTCGCCTTCGTCGTGGACAAGGGGGTCGAGGCCCTCACCGCCGTCAACGCGGCGCAGGGTGCCGATAAGGCGCTGATCGAGAGCGTCCGCGTCTTCGACCAGTTCACCGGCGACAAGGCCGAGGCGCAGATGGGCGCGGGCAAGAAGTCCATCGCCCTGACCGTCCGCCTGCAGCCCGTCACCGCGACCCTGACAGAAGCCGAGATCGAGGCCGTGTCTGCCAAGATCATCGAGAAGGTGACGAAGGCGACGGGCGGCACACTGCGGGGCTAGGAATACTCGCCCCGGATCAAGTCCGGGGCGGGGTCATTTCTTCGCCCGCCACGTCCCCAGCCAGGCCCCGATGCGCCCGAAGAACCCGCGTGCTTCCTTGCGGGCGTTTTCGGCCTGCGCCTCGACCGAATCCCAGGCTTCGCCTGCATCGGCCAAAGCCGGATCGACCATCCGCTCGCGGAACTGCAGCCACATCCGGCGGATCATCAGGATCAGGAAGATCAGCACCGCGAAGATGATGATGTTGACCCAGGGGATCAGCGTGACATCCGGCCCCTCGACCGGCGTGATCGAAACCGCGTTCGGGAAGGCCGAGAACAGCGGGATGCGCCAGCCGTAATGGGTGATCGCCACCCATTGCGGCGCGGCCGAGGTGGACTTCAGGTTCGCCGCCTCGGCCTGCAGGGTGGCGCTGTCCCACTTGAAATAGGGCGGCCAGAACCAGCCCGTATCCTCGTTCCGGTAGACCATCACATCGCCGTCAGCGAAGGCCGCGTCGATGAAGCGGATGTCGCGGGTCGTGCTGGTCTCGGCCCCGGTCCCGGTGTCCTCGATCGAATAGAAGATCCAGTTGCCGCCGATCTGGGTGATCCGGTTCGAGGTCTCGGTGATCCGCACCACGTCGCGCTGCGGCATCGTGTAATGCAGGAACAATCCGACGATCAGCACCAGCAGGATCCGGATGCCCCATTTGATCTTGGTCCACATGGGCGCGCCCTTTCAGTGCCAGTTGACGAAGTAGATCGTGACCAGAAAGCCGATGGTCGGCAGGATGTAGATAAGCCACAACAGGCGCTTTTTCATCCCTTTGTCGTAAGCGGCCATTCCCGCCTCGATGAAGGCCGTGCGTTCCAGCACCGTCTGGCTTTCCCGCGCGGGGTCGGTGTCCCATTCTTTCTCCAGCTTCTCGCGCCGGACGGAACGGGAATAGATGCCGGTGACGAAATAGATGATCGTCAGGCCGACATACATGAAGAACGCAAGCCGCAGCCAACCCATCTAGCGTCTCCCTCCCCAGGGTCCGACAATCGGACCGCCGCCGGTCCGGGCCGGTTTCGGCCCTTCGGCCATCTGCGGGCGGTGCAACTCGTCCATTGACGGCTCCGGCCCGAACAACGCCGTCCGCGCGCCTTCCCGGTCCACCTGATACTCCCGCGCCAGAAAATCCGCGACATAGGTCTTCTTGCGGTCGCTCCACGTCGCATACTGGGCGTAGAACAGTTCCTTGTGAACGATAAACATCTGCCGCACATCCATCGGCGACAGCTCGGACAGAAGCATGTTCACCAGATCCCGGTCCGGCCCCTTGCCCCTGAGAGTGTAGAAATAGGCCGGATGTTCCGAGGTGATCTTCGGCCAGGGCCCCCCTGCCTCCACCCAGCGCAAGAGGTCCGCCAGCCCCATGAATTCCGGCGGCAGCGAGGACCCGAGCTTGTAGGCGATCTTCCGCAATTCCGTCCGCCGTGCATCGCCGATCTCGATCCCCAGCCGGTCGGCCGCATCGACCAGGATGAAATCCATCTTCTGCCGCAGGATCGCCGCCGCATCCGTGCCCCGCGCCTGCACGATAGGCTCGATCAGCCCGTTCCGCTCCAGCCAGTCGGCGATCTGGTTGCGCAGCGTCAGGTCCATCACCTGTGCCACCGGCACCTCGCCCAGCGAGTGCCAGTCCAGCGTCGAGATGGCCGCCGGATAGCGCACGCCCTGAAAGATGTAGACCCCGCCGAAAAAGCTGGTCCAGAAATTCGACTGGTTGAACGTCATCGCCGGCAGGCTGATCGGCACCCGCGTCACATCGCCCGTCTTCTTGGCGAGGGTGATCATCTCGGCCACCAGCACATCGTCGCGCCAGCCATCCGGCTCGACCCGGAACCGTTCGATCAGCTTCGCGAGCTTCCCCGCATCCGCCACATGCCCGCCGATGGTATCCGCCTCGACCGTCACCTGCCGGATGTCGAAGAGCTTGGCCGGAGAGTCCACCGCGTAGACCGAGTTCTGCAACTCCCCCGCCACCGCATCCCTTGCGGTCAGGGCAAAGAGCTGCGCCTCGTTCTTCTCGATGAACTGCGTCAGGATCCCGCGCGAGGTGGAGAACTTGATGTTGAGCAAAGGCGCATCCTTCTGCGCCGTGGTCAGGAGGATAAACTGCCGGTTCGCCCCGTTGGGGTTGAGGTAGAGGTCGTCATCAAGCTCATCCCCGATCTCCGGCGAATAGCCCGACAGGTCGATGTGGAAATCGTCGAGCTTCGTCGTCTTCCCGGTCAAATGCTTGAGCGCCCGGTTGTAGCGTTCGACAAGCGCCGGAGAGGAGACCTCGATCAGGTTCCCGAACATCAGACCGCGTTGGATGAGACGTTTCATGAGAAGGCTCTAACAAATACGGGCAACCGAAAGTCTGTTGCGACCTTCATCTGCGGCGAGAGAAACTCAAGTCTTCTTCTTGCATTGAAGTCAACTCTGCGCTTAGACATTAATTCCTCTACTAGTGTATCGAGGAATGTGTGGACGAATTCCGAAACCAGATTAATCCATTCAATCCACTGACCAATAATAGCGTCAGCTTCACCGTCTTCCAATTCATCGTCCAGTCGCCCCTTCGGATCAGGATTGAACACAAGGTGCTCTGCAAACGGAAAAAATGAATTCGGACCTTCTGTTGCCAAGAAGAACTCGCAACGAGCATCTTTTTCGACACGAGACGCTGTCTGTTCGATGGCTCGCAAATCGTAATGATGTGCCTGACTGTTCCGTATCTTCTTTGCATACTTGTATCCTGGGTGACGAACGCAAGTACTATGGGCAACGTTTAATCTAGAGAGCGCGTCGGAGATAACTTTGCTTTCTGATTTTCTTCCACTCAATCCCTTGTAGAGTTCCAGAAATTCGAAAAGTTTCCCGGTCAATACTCGAAGCAAGACTTGTCTCTGCACCATCTCAGCATCTTTTACAAGCTTGCATTCTTCATCGATAGACATCGAGAAAAGAGTAATTCGTCTCAAGGCGTTTACTTCGTTGACGCAAAAGCATGCCGCAACAAATGCAGTGCGTTCAAGATTGCTTAAGTGCTCGATATCCTTCCAGCGGAACCAGTGCGCTCCGTAGTGCTGGATCGGCTTGTTCTCGCTCACCCCTTCCCCCCCTTATCCACCATCCGC
>JAFLCY010000124.1:0-2250 GCA_017303485.1 Rhodobacterales bacterium | reverse complement strand
CCCCGCCACCACCCTATCATTGATCGCCGCATACAGCCCTACCGCCAGCCCGGCCCCCACCAACAGCGCGACTAAAGCCGTCTTCACCACCCCCCAGGCCAGCACCCGCTGCGACAGACACCCCCGCCCGGCGAACCACCCCGGCAGCCACGCCACCAGCGCGCTCAGCCCCGCCAGCGGCAGGATGGAGTTCCAGAAGGAAAGGGTCAGCGCGTTGGTCACTTCCCCTCCAGATACCGCCGCTTCGCCTCCTCCGTCCGGCCAAAGTCGCGCACCATGGCCTCGATGGCCACCTCGTCCGACTTGTCGGCATAGCGGAACTCGCTGTCGGCGTAGCGGTTGATCTCCTGGATCACCATCTCCACCGTGATCGGCGTCATCAACCCTTTGATCATCGCCAGCTTCTCGTCATAGGGCTTGAAGAGGAAGAGGTCCGGCTTCTCCATCCACTCATCCGGCAGTTCAAAGTCCATCGCGCGGACCTTCACCGCATCGGTGATGTTCTTGATCGCCCGCCCGGTGAACCGCTCATCCGCCTGCTGGATCGCCTTCAGGTAAGCCCCCATCTTCGCCAGCGTATCCAGCTTCCCGATCTCGCCCTGGACCTTGTCCCAGACCTTCAGCAGCCCCTCTTCATGCGGCTTCGAATAGCCCTCGAAACTGGCCGCCACCGCCTTCTTGATCTCCTGCGCCGCGAACAGCTCATGCTCCCCCACAGGGATTGAATGGTTCTTCCCCAGCAAAAGGGAAAGAATATCAATGTAATCCTCCCGGCTTTGCGGCCCGTCGACCAGAAACCGCGCCCCGGCCCGCTGCCGCAAGGCGTCGTCCACGTTCTCCGGGTAGTTCGAGAACATGCCGAAGGTGCAGTTCCCCCGCACCACTGTCCCCGCCCCGGCAAAGGCCTGCATGAAGACCGCCGTCACCTCCTGCTGCCCGGCGGAGGACTGCCGGTCCCCCCGCTTCCCCGCCACCTGATCGATGTCGTCGATGGTCCCGAAGCCGATCACCGAGGGGTCGAGCACGGCATCAATGAAGGCCTTCGCATTCTGCCCCGACTTGCCCTGATAGCTGTCGATCTGGTCGATCGAGAAGTTCTGATAGCGGAACGGATAGCCCGCTACCTTGCAATACCCGTCCAGAAGCCCCGCCATCATCTGGATCAGCGTGGTCTTCCCCGTTCCCGGTTTCCCATCCCCCATGAAGGTGAAGATGAACCCGCCCAGTTCCGCGAACGGATTCAGGCGGCGGTCAAAGTCATAGGCCATCAGCATCTTCGACAGCCGCAGGCTCTGGTACTTGGCGATATGGTTCCCTACCACCTCATGCGGCTGCTTGAAGGCCATGGCGATCATGCCGCCCTTCGCCGCCTTGGCCGGCTTGAACCCCGCGATGGTCAGCCCGTCCGCCTCAACCTTCCACGACCCGCCGGTAAACACGGACACCCGCGCGCCATTCTCCGCCCGGATCTGCACCTTCTTCATCAGCGCTTCGGCAAAGGCCGACACCACCGCCACCAGCTTGGCATCATCCGTCGCCAGCGGGCCAATATCCTGATCCAGCTCCCACAACGCCCCCTGCAACGCCAAGGGAGCATTGTCGGTCAGAACCTCCTCCACCTCGCCCAGCTCCACCGTCCCCGGCCCCACATGCGGCGCGATCAGGTAGGCGAGGGCATTGGCAAAGGTGAACAGCACCACCAGCGCCTCGCCCTGCAACAGCTCACCGAACTCCACCCGCTTCGGCTCCGGCACCCGCCCTTCAAGGTTCGCCTTCTTCAACTCGGCCAACCCCGACTGAGCGGAAAAGGTCTCCCCCATCGCCAGCGCAATCGCCAGGGACCGGCGCACAGCGTTCAGGACCGCCGCCTGTACCGGGGACACCAGCCCGTCTCCCAGCCCCTCGATCCGCTCGGAAAGCCGCACCCCGCCCGGCCGCGCCGTCGACCGCGTCGCCATCCCCGGCACGGTGGAGCGGAAGGTCGGTCGCACCCCCACTCCCGGAGACCGCTCCGCCGCCACAGCCGAAACCAAAGCCTTCGCCAGCCGTGGCGCGTGATCGAAGCCAAGGACCATCCCCAAGGCGGCCTCATACTGCGCCCGGACCGTCTCTTCCTTCAGCTCCATCGTGTCGCGCGTACTCATGAAACCCTCATTTTCTGTCTGAAAATATCCCGGGGCCCGGGGCAGCGCCCCGGACGTATCCCCCAATCACAACGTCGGAATAAGCCGCCCCCCGGCCCCCACGACG
>JAFLCY010000123.1:3849-11243 GCA_017303485.1 Rhodobacterales bacterium | reverse complement strand
GCGTGCAACGCGCGCGTCTTGCCGCTGAAAAACCGCTCGGCGGGATCGGCCGCCGACCATAGGTTCAGGTCGCCGACCTGCGGTCCCTCGACGCTGACGATGCGGAAGAACCAGCCTGCCGGAACGTCGAATGTGCGCGCCTCGCGCGGCGGCACCAGCACCTCCGAGACCAGGTTCCACCCGTCCCGCGCGGCGCGGCAGGCGGTCAGATCCGGGCGCGGCAGGCCCTCGACCGGGTAGCAGATCACCGGACGCACCGCCTTGCGGGTGGCGGCATCGGCAGGGGCGGGGTGTTCGGGCTGGTCAGGCTTCATGGAACAAGGCTCGCCGGAAATTGCCAGGACCGCAAGCCTCACCGCCCTTTGACCGGCAACTCCTCGATCGCTTGTTGCACTCGTCGTTGGTGCCAGCAAGGAGTGCACGAAGTGCTCGACGAGCGGCCCCTACCGCTCTTCCCGCAAACAGTCCCTTGGCTCCGCCCCGCGCGCTGTTGCCCCGCAGGCCACGCAGCGCCAGGCGTCCGGTGCCACCCGCCGATCCAGCCGCCAGCGGCAATTGCGGGTCAGCGTCGAATTCCGTCGCGCGATCCAGAGATACGCGAACACCGATACTGCCAGGAACAGCAGCAGAAGCGGCATCAGCCGGCCAGCCGCACGCGCAGGCGCTCAAGCAAGGCATCCAGTTGCGCCGCATCGTCCAGACGCGCGGTCCGATGCGCATCGCCGAAATCCTGCGCGACGCCGAGGTCTTTCAACGCATCGCGGAAATCCTCACCCACCGCCGTGATCAGCCGCGCCAGCAGCCAAGCGTAACCGGATTCGTCCAGCCAGATCCGGTTCTTCGCATGCAACCTTGCCGCCAGTCCCGCCATCACCCCGGCGAACTCCTCGCCTGACGTGAAATCCGGGATGACCGGCGGCTCAGACAATCCGGTCGACCATCATGTGCTTGATCTCGGCAATCGCCTTGGCAGGGTTCAGCCCCTTCGGGCAGGTCTTGGTGCAGTTCATGATCGTGTGGCAGCGATAGAGCTTGAACGGGTCCTCCAGCGCATCCAGCCGTTCCCCTGTCGCCTCGTCACGGCTGTCGATGATCCAGCGATAGGCATGCAGCAGCGCGGCGGGCCCGAGGTAGCGGTCCGAGTTCCACCAGTAGCTTGGGCAGGCGGTCGAGCAGGATGCACACATCACGCATTCATAAAGACCGTCCAGCTTCTTGCGATCCTCGATCGATTGCCGCCATTCCTTGGCCGGGCGGTTGGTCTTGGTCTCCAGCCAGGGCATGATGCTGGCATGCTGGGCGTAGAAATGCGTCAGATCGGGGATCAGGTCCTTGATCACCGCCATATGCGGCAGGGGATAGATGCGGACATCGCCCTTGATCTCATCAAGGCCATAGATGCAGGCCAATGTGTTGATCCCGTCGATGTTCATCGCGCAGGAACCGCAAATTCCCTCGCGGCAGGACCGGCGGAAGGTCAGGGTCGGGTCGATCTCGTTCTTGATCTTGATCAGCGCGTCCAGAACCATCGGGCCGCACTGGTCCATGTCGATGAAATAGGTGTCGACGCGAGGGTTCTCGCCGTCATCGGGGTTCCAGCGGTAGATCTGGAACTTGCGCACGTTCTTGCCGTCCGGCTTCGGCCAGGCCTTGCCGGTGCGGATCTTGGAATTCTTGGGCAAACTGAACTGGACCATGGGTCAGCCTCTCCTGGTCGTCGCCATGCGACGTATCTGGGGTTCGGAACCGGCCCGAAGGGGGCCGGAAAGCCTGTCGCTCGCCATCTCAGCCCTTCCAGTCCGGACGCATGTACAAGGGGCGGCTCGGCGCCTCGCCCGCCTTGGACATGACGCAGGTCTCGTAGACCGCCGACGGGTCCTTCTGCAGGACGTAGTCCGAGGTGATCTCCAGATCGACAGCCGCAATCCGGCGGCCATTTGAGTCCCCCCCGATCCAGACCTCGCCCCGCGGTTTGCTGGCCAGACGCGCGCGCTCGAAGCACTGCCGCTCGGCCTCGGCCAGGGACATCGGACCGCAGGCGGCAACAAGCAGCAAGGCTGGCATTATCATGCACATCCTCATGACGTCACCGGACCGGAGGCACGCCATTGGCGGCAAAGCAGGCCTGCGCCGCCGGGCGCAGCGCGATTTCGCGGATCGTGGCCTTGGTCGAGGTTCCAGCCTCCACCCCCACGTCGCGGGCCAGAAGCTTCAGCTCTTCCTCGCTGGCGGCATCCAGGATGCAATTGGTGGCCTTCCGCGCCACTTCCCCGGGCATATCGACGTTCACCACCGGGTAGACGACCGTATGCGCCGTCCGCTTCAGGGTGGAATCGACCAGTTCGGCAGGATCACATGCGGCCAGTACCAAAAGCGCCGCGGGACCAATCAGTCGTATCAACGCATGCAATAGCCTGTTCCTCCCTGAAGGACGCCGCCCCCCGCCTCGCAAGACGGACCGCGGGCCGTTGTCGATGCCCTGGGCGAGGCTGCCGTCACTCGCGACCCGCCTCCCGGCAAGGTTGCCACCCTCGCGAGGCACTGGTCATAGGCCGACTTCATCGACGCTTCCACCATGCCCCGGCCAAGCGCCGCCCCGATCAACGAACCACGATCTGTGCCGACCGGTACATTCCGGCTGCGATCCTGTGCCGCCTCATAGGCCGCCTCGCATTCCAGTGCCGTCTCGGCCGGACGCCCCTGATAGGACAGATATGCCGCCTCTCCACACCCAAGCAAACCGATCACCGGCAGAAGGACGACGCAACGAAGAAGCATCAGAACTTCCTTTCCGCCGGGGCGATCTTCACCAGGGCAATCCCGCCCTCCGCCTCGGTGGTCAAAGGCTCGGTATGGACCGGGCGGTAGTCAAGCCTGACCTTGTCGCCGTGGACCCAGGCCAGCGAATGTTTGCGCCACGTGGCGTCATCCCGCTGCGGATGGTCTTCATGTGCGTGGGCGCCCCGGCTTTCGGTGCGGGCATGGGCAGCGTAGATCGTCGCCAGCGCGTTCGGCATCAGGTTGGTCAGTTCCAGCGTCTCCATCAGGTCGCTGTTCCAGACCATGCTCCGGTCCGTGACCTTCAGGTCGCCCATCTTGGCGGCAATCGCCGTCATCTTCTTCTCGCCCGCCGCCAGCGTCTCCTCGGCCCGGAACACCGCCGCATCCGCCTGCATCGTGCGCTGCATCTCCAGCCGCAGTTCGGCCGTGGGGATTGTGCCATTGGCGTTGCGCAGCGCATCGAAGCGGTTCAGCGCCTTCTCGACCTCGTGCTTGTTGGTCGCAGGCACCGCGGCCTCCCGGTCCACCACCTGCCCGGCCCGGATTGCAGCGGCGCGGCCAAAGACCACAAGGTCGATCAGGCTGTTCGACCCCAGCCGGTTCGCCCCGTGAACCGAGGCGCAACCCGCCTCGCCCACCGCCATCAGGCCCGGGAACACCGCGTCGGGATGCTTTTGGGTCGGGTTCAGCACCTCGCCCCAGAAGTTCGTCGGGATGCCGCCCATGTTGTAATGCACAGTCGGCAAGACCGGAATCGGCTCTTTCAAGAGGTCCACCCCGGCAAAAATCCGCGCCGATTCCGTGATGCCCGGCAAGCGCAGTTCCAGCGTCTCCTTCGGCAGGTGGTTCAGGTTCAGGTGGATGTGGTCCTTGTTCGCCCCTACGCCCCGGCCTTCCCGGATTTCGATGGTCATGCAGCGGCTGACATAGTCCCGCGGCGCCAGATCCTTGTAGTGCGGCGCATAGCGTTCCATGAACCGCTCGCCTTCTGCGTTGGTCAGATAGCCACCTTCGCCCCGCGCGCCTTCGGTGATCAGACAGCCGGAGCCATAGATGCCGGTCGGGTGGAACTGCACGAATTCCATATCCTGCAACGGCAACCCGGCCCGCGCCACCATGCCGCCGCCGTCCCCGGTGCAGGTATGCGCCGAAGTTGCGCTGAAATAGGCCCGGCCATAACCGCCGGTCGCCAGCACCACCATCTTGGCGTTGAAGACATGGATCGTGCCGTCATCCAGCTTCCAGCAGACGACGCCCGTGCAGGTGCCATCGGTGATGATCAGGTCCAGCGCGAAATATTCGATGTAGAATTCCGCGTTGTTCTTCAGGCTTTGCCCGTACAGCGTGTGCAGGATCGCATGGCCGGTCCGGTCGGCTGCCGCACAAGTGCGCTGGACCGGCGGGCCGTTGCCGAACTCGGTCGTATGACCGCCAAAGGGCCGCTGGTAGATCTTGCCCTCTTCCGTGCGGGAAAACGGCACCCCGTAATGCTCCAGCTCGTAGACCGCCTTCGGGGCCTCGCGCGCCAGGTATTCCATCGCGTCGGTGTCGCCCAGCCAGTCCGAGCCCTTCACCGTGTCGTACATGTGCCACTGCCAGTGGTCCGGCCCCATGTTGCCAAGGCTGGCCGCGATCCCGCCCTGTGCGGCCACGGTATGCGAGCGGGTCGGGAAGACCTTGGTCACGCAGGCCGTGCGCAGCCCCTGCTCGGCCATCCCCAGCGTCGCGCGCAGGCCGGCGCCGCCGGCCCCCACCACGACCACGTCGTACTCATGCGTCTCATACGGATAGGCAGTCATCATCAGGTCCTTCACAGCGCCATGCGGGCCAGGGCGAACAGCCCGGTCGCGGCGATCATCCAGGCAAGCGAAATCACGAAGATGATCAGCATCTTCCGCGCCGTGCCCCGGGCATAGTCCTCGATCATCCCGGTCGCGCCCATGGCGAAGTGCCGCATCCCCACGACCAAAACCAGCGCGGTCAGGATTGCCGGGAACGGTTGCCCGAAAGTCTCCAGCACCGCCTCGCGCGATTGGCCCAGCGCCTTGCCGAAGACATAAAGCCAGACCGGCACCGTGAAGGCGAGACCCACTGCCGAAACCGTCATCATCCAGTGCTGCTCGGTCCCGGTATGGGCCGAGCCCTTGCCTTCGGCGCGCTTGCGGGGGGTCAGATAGCGCATGGCGTCCTCACTGAACCAGAAGAATTGTGATCACGGTCAGCACGACCGAGCCGATGATGCAGACCCAGCCCAGCTTTTCCGCCGTGGGAATGTCCATCCCGTGCCCGGCGTCGAAATAGAGGTGCCGCAACCCTGCCAGGTAGTGATACCACACCGCCCAGAGCGAGCCGGTGAAGACGAGATCGCCGAACCAGCTGGTCGCCACCGCATTTGCTGTCTCGAAATAGGCGTCCGAGGTCGCCGCCGCCAAAAGCCACCAGACCCCCAGCATCACCCCCGCCACCAGCGCATGTCCGGTGATCCGCGTCAGAATCGACGATATGGAGGTCATCTGCGGCCGGTAATACGGTCCGATCATGAACGGGGACAGGGGCCGTTCGACCCGCTTCGGTTCAGACATTGCGGTTCCCTTCGTCGCTGTCCCGGCGACCGGCGAATGTCGCTGCGGGTGGCTTCGATTGCTGCCCCTCTGCATAGCGCGGATTTCGCCGCTGTCACGCAGGGAATGCCGCAACTGCAACATGTTCCCGCTATCAAGTGCATTTTCTGCCGTTTGTGATCACGATTTTTCAAACCGTGATCACAGGATTGGGCCTACCTGGTAAACAGCGTCGAATCCCAGCTCAGACTCAGCCCGACGTAGCTGCCCAGATATTCCGATCCGTCATAATACCGCAGGTCCATCGCCGTTTCATCGGTCAGATACCAGGTAGCCCCGAAATCCCACTCCTGCTCGGACGCGGCGTCGGCCACTTCGTAGACACCGTAGTTGGCGGAAATTTCCAGCTTGTCCGTCGCGGCATAGGCCGCTCCGACATAGACGTTCCCCAGCGCATTCTCCGGGTCATAGGCAAGGTCCAGCGTGCCCGACAGCTTGTCACCAAACGGCATTCCAAGGCTCAGGATCACCTCACCGTAGTTGCTGGCCGAGTCGTTGACGTAGTTGTAGCGGTAATAGCTGACGTCATAGCTCAGGCCGCCCGCGGTCTCGCCCCGGTAGCCCAGATAGGGGTCCGCCCGGTTGGATGCGTCGTCGTTCGCGATCTTGGCCCAGAGCCCGGCATAGAAACCGTGGCTCTCCACCTCGAGATAGCCCTTGAGATAGGTGTTGGTGCCGGTGTTCGGACCGTCCTCGTCAAAGGCGAACTCCAGTTCCCCGCCGCCATAGACCGTAAGATCCTGCGCCGCAGCGCTTCCCGCCACCAGTACCAGTGCTGCAAGTCCGATGCGAAACATGATGCGTACCCCCTGTCCCCACGGGTTCAGGATGCCACAGCCTCCCACTGACTGCATAGTCAGAACTTTTGCCTCAGACCGGCACCAGAGCCCAATAGTCCAGGTCCAGCAGCACGTCCGGCAGGTACTTCCCGTCCGCCCCGCGCAACTCTCCCGCCTTGCCGCGTGTCGCCACCAGCCGCAGCCGCAAGGCACCCACGCCCGGCGCCGGGGTTTCCGCACGGTCCAGTACTTCGGACCAGGCCCGCACCGTATCCCCCGCGAAACAGGGGTTCGCATGTGCCCCCGCATTCAGCGCGACCAGCATCTGCGTGTTCGCCAGCCCGTTGAACGACAGCGCCCGGGCAAGGCTGATCACATGCCCGCCATAGATCAGCCGCTTGCCATCCTCGCGCTGGGTCACGTCGAAATGCACCTTGGCCGTGTTCTGCCACAGCCGCGTCGCCAGCATATGCTCGGCTTCCTCGACGGTAACCGCATCGACATGGTCGATCACCTCGCCGACCACATAATCGCCCCAGCGGTGCGGCTCCCCGGCCAGCCCGAAATCGTAGCGACTGAAGTCCAGCCCCTCCGGCACCACCAGCGCCGCCGGATCGACGACCGATGCCAGCACCGGCACCGAAACCGGCACCTCCACCTCGCGCCGCCGCTTGCGCACCATCACCCAGCGCACATACTCCAGCACCACCTCGTTGCGCTGGTTCAACCCGCGCGTCCGAACCCAGACCACACCGGTCGCGCCGGACGATGTCTCCTTCAACCCGATCACCTCGGATTCCGAGCGCAGCGTATCCCCCGGCCAGACGGGTTTCAGCCAGCGCCCCTCGGCATAGCCAAGGTTCGCCACCGCGTTCAGAGAAATGTCCGGCACCGTCTTGCCGAAGACTGTATGGAACGCCACCAGGTCATCCAGCGGACTTGCCGCCAACCCAACACCCTTCGCGAACTCGTCCGAGGAATAGAGCGCGCCCCGCGCCGGATAAAGCGCATGATACAGCGCCCGCTCCCCTTGCCCAACGGTCCGAGGGACCGCATGACGGATCACCTCGCCCAGCCGGTAATCCTCGAAAAAACGTCCCGGATTGGTCTTCATTGCTCGCCCAGTTTCACGTCCGGGTGGTATTCGCCGTCCACCTCTTTCACCACCGCCTGCCCGCAGCGCATCACGCCATTGGCCGCATCGAAGGCATAG
>JAFLCY010000123.1:0-3839 GCA_017303485.1 Rhodobacterales bacterium | reverse complement strand
CCCGCCATAGAGCTCCCAGCCCTTGTTCAGGGCCGCCGTCACCTTGTGACAGAAGACCGAGGTGTCATCCGCGCTCAGAAAGCGATACAGCTTCATTCCTTCACCAAATCCCCGACAATTCTACTAAAATTGTCCTGCTCTTTTCAGAAATACTCCACGGGGGTGCGGGGGTGTGAAACCCCCGCTCCGCCCTCAGCCCCAGGGCGGCACCCCCAGCCAGTTGTGGACAAGCATGATCCCGACCAGTACCACGACGGCTCCCAGCACCGCGCCGATCTCGCGGCCCATTGGCGCAGGCTCCGGCAAGGGCCCACGCGGCCCGGCCCGGTTGATCAGGATCACCGTCACCACCGCCCAGGCCAGAATGCCGCCGAACAGGATGACGGAGGCCAGATCCCCATTCACCAGAAGATGCGCCACCGCCCAGGTCTTCACTGCCGTCAGTTGCGGATGCCGGATCACCCGCGTGATCCGGGTCTTCATGCCCGACGCCGCGAACAGATAGACCGCGAAGAACATCAGAAGGTTGTTCACATGCACCAGGAAGCGCGGCGGCGACCACAGTTCCACGAACTCCGCCGGGGCGATCCCCAGCCAGTCGCTGCCCCGGAACCCCAGCACCATCAGCACCACGCCGACCAGCACCAGAACCGTGACCAGCCCCTTGCCAGGCTCGCCCCAACGCGCCCGCGACCCCGGGGCGACCCGCTTCCACAGATGCGCCCCCCACCACAGTGCCAGGCCCAGTACGATCAGTGTCATGCGAAATCTCCGGCCGCTTCATCGCGGCGCACCCTGCCCCTAAACCGCAAGCGCCGCAATCACCTCGGCCTTGCCGATCAGCGCCTCGGCGCTTGCCACATGCAGGTTCTCCACGATCCTGCCGTCCACCACTGCCACGCCCTCGCCCCGGGCCCTCGCCTCGGCAAAGGCCGCGATCTGGCGGCGGGCCAGCGCGACCTCCTCCTCCGAAGGAGCAAAGACCTCGTTCGCAATCGCAAGCTGCGCCGGATGGATCAACGTCTTGCCGTCAAACCCCATGTCGCGGCCCTGCTCGCATTCCGCTCGCAGGCCGTCCTCGTCCTTGAAGGCGTTGAACACCCCGTCGACGATTGCCCGGCCTTCCGCCTTCGCCGCCAGCACCGCGGCCCCGAGCCCCGACATCAGCGGCAGCCGGTCGGCCCGGAACCGCGCGCCCAGCTCCTTGGCCAGATCGTTTGTCCCCATCACCATCCCCTCCAGCCGGGGATGCGCCGCAATTGCGCCCGCGTTCAGGCAGCCTTTCGCCGTCTCCATCATCGCCCACAAGGGCGCTTTCACTCGCGCCGCCACCGCATCCAGGTCGGCGGGAGAATTCACCTTTGGCACCAGCACCGCATCCACCCCAGGATGCTCGGCAAAGGCGGCCAGATCGCCCGCGCCCCACTCCGTCTCCAGCCCGTTCACCCGCACGATCCGCGCCCGGGCGCCATAGCTTGCCCCGGCCAGCACGCCTGCGAGCAGGTCCCGCGCGCGGACCTTCTCCTCGGGCGAGACGGCATCCTCAAGGTCGAAGATGATCGCATCCGCCGTCAGTTCGCGCGCCTTCTCCAGCGCACGCTCGCGTGAGGCGGGGATATACAGGACAGACCGATAGGGACGGCTCACGACTCACCTCTGCGCAACATTCTTGCGCTTGAAAGCATAGATCGGACACAAACGGCAAGCACATTTTCGCCGCGCCGCAGAAAGACCACGCTGTAGCGATGGCCATCGCCCGCCCCGTTAACTGCTCGTCAGCCTAAGCCCGGCAGCCTTTCCGGCATCCATATCGCCAGAAAGGCCAGGCCCATGACCCATGAGATGTTCGCCCTCTCCCTCGGCCTCGCCGGCATGCTCGCGGCCGCCGACATCGCCCAGGGCGCCCCGCAATGCGACAGCCGCGAGGCCGTGACCACCCTTCTCGCCGACCGCTACGGCGAAACCCGCCGCGGCATCGGCATTGCCGGCCAGTCCGCCGTGATGGAGATTTTCGCCGCCGAGGCGACCGGCACCTGGTCGATCACAATCACGCTGCCCGATGGCCGCATGTGCCTGATGGCCTCCGGCTCGAACTACGAAGCCGTAACCGAAACCCTGCCTGCCGAGGGCAACCCCGCCTGATCTGGCCTGCACCGCTTGCAGGCCCGGAACCCCGCCGCCTGACAGGCCGCGACCGAACCGCGGAACTCCACGTTCCGCCGGAAGGGTGTCCGGGCCGGGCAGGTCAGGCGACAGAATATCCCGGTCGTCTTCACGCAGACGAAGGCAAGCCCGTCGAATCGACCGTCCCGTGCCTCAAGTGACGCATAAAGCGCATCCGTATCGGGCAACATCGCCAGACCCTCCGACTTCTCGCCCACCGCCGCAACCCGCACCTCCCTCCCCCACGTGGGGGAGGGATGGGGTGGGGGGCACCACTTCAGCCTTGCACAACGCCGAAGGAAGATCACCGGCCGAACAGCCGAACCCGCAACATCCGGGTCAGATTAGCCCCCGCGCTCCGTCCCAGATCAGTTTCAGCGAGATCAGGAGCAAGGCCCAGGTCACCAGCCGGAAGAACAGCCGCTCCGGCATCACCTTCACCAGCCGCACCCCCGCGAACACCGCGACCACCGCCGGGATGGACAGGATCGCCGCCATTTCCAGGTTCTCCAGACCAAGCTGCCCCAGCGCATAATAGGGCACCAGCTTCACCGCGTTGATGATCGCGAAGGCAATCGTCGAGGTCCCGGCGAACACCGCCTTCGCCATCCCCAAAGGCAGCGTATAGACCTGATAGGGCGGCGCACCGGCATGGCTGACAAAGCTTGTGAACCCCGTCACCGCCCCCCAGAACAGGCCCGGCGCCACCTCCGCCCGCTTCGGTTCTGCGACCACCGGACGCCGCAGGATCAGGTTCAGCGCAAAGGCCACCCCGATCACCCCGACCAGAGCCGTGACTGCCGCCTCGGGCACCACCGAGGCCGTTGCCCAGCCCACGCCGATCCCGACCATCGCCCCCGGCAGCACGATGGCCAGCACCCGGCGGTCGAACGCATGGCGATAGGCGTAAAGCCCGAACATGTCCGACACGACATAGACCGGCAGCAGCATCCCCGCCGCCACCACCGGGTTCATCACCAGCGCCATCACCGGAACCGCCAGCATGCCCACGATCGGCACGCCGCCCTTGCCCATCCCCACCAGCGCCGCCGCGATCACCGCCGCCACCCAGAATCCGATCTCAGCCATCGCGCCCTCCGCTGGCGTTACCGCTAACCGCTTCCAGACCGGCCCGGAAGGCACATTTTTTAGCATACAATGGTATACCAAGCCAGTCCCGACACTGGACACAGCGCGGTTTAGGGGCTACCCCTGCCCCCGATTCACCCTCTAGGAGGCTTCAATGGCCAGACCCAAGATTGCCCTGATCGGCGCCGGTCAGATCGGCGGCACGCTTGCCCACTTGATCGCGCTGAAGGAACTGGGCGACGTCGTCCTGTTCGACATCGCCGAAGGCACCCCCCAGGGCAAGGCGCTGGACATCTCGCAATCCGGCCCGGTCGAAGGCTTCGACGCCGAGGTTACCGGCACCAACGACTACGCCTTCCTGCGCCGCGCCGATGTCTGCATCGTCACCGCCGGCGTCCCCCGCAAGCCGGGGATGAGCCGTGACGATCTTCTGGCCATCAACCTCAAGGTGATGAAATCGGTCGGCGAGGCGATCAAGAAGCACTGCCCGCAGGCTTTCGTGATCTGCATCACCAACCCGCTCGACGCGATGGTCTGGGCGCTGCGCGAGTTCTCCGGCCTGCCGCACAACAAGGTCATCGGCATGG
>JAFLCY010000012.1 GCA_017303485.1 Rhodobacterales bacterium | reverse complement strand
GCGCCAGGAGGATGAACCAGATCAGGCTCATGTAGATGCGCAGACCGCCGATGTAGAAATCACCGACCAGAACCTCGGCCAACCACTGATCGCCGGCATCCCAGGTCCGCTGCGGAAAGCCGGAGGTCAGCCACAGCGCCGCGCCGCGCACGACCAGCAGCATCCCGAGGGTGACAAGGAAGGAGGGAATGCCCAGCCGGGTGACAAAGAGGCCGGAAAAGAGCCCGATTCCCAATGCGACGACCATGGCCACCACAAAGGCCAGGGGCAGCGGCATGAGCCCGGCGTTGAACAAAGCCCACATCACCACCGGCGAGAAGCCGAAGACCGAGCCGACCGACAGATCGAACTCACCCGCCGTCATCAGAAGCGTCATCGCCAGCGCGATCAGCCCGAGTTCCACCGTGAACGTCAGGGCGTTGCCGATGTTGTTCAGCGACATGAATGTCGGGTTGATCGCGGTAAAGACGACGATCATCGCCACGAGCAGCACGAGAGGCCCGAATTCAGGCTTGGCGATCAATCGTTTCAGAAGACCCTGCTCCGGGGGATGGGCCGCTGCGGCGGTTGACGGGTCGGACATCATTGCTCCTCGGGCAAGGGTTTGCCGGGCCGCCCGCAATATCTGCGGGCGGCTTCGGCCAGGTCACGGACAGAAGTTGCAGCCAGTGCGCCTCAGTTGCCGCCCATGATCGTGTGGTAGACCGGCGCGGTGTCCTTTTCATACAAGGCGCCAGTGATGATGTTGAAGCCAAGCGGGATGCCGTCGCCTTCCATCTGCAGCGCCGAGAGGCAGAGATAGGAGGTCGCCTGCGGGTCCTGCCACATGCCGGCGTTGACATAGCCGTCCATCACCTCTTGCGTGGTGTCGAGCGAGTTGCCCCAGCCGACGACCGGGATCTCGCCGGGCTGCACGCCCGCCTGATCCCAGACTCGCTTGACCGAGCCGGTCACCATGTCGCCAAGACCGATCATCGCCTTGATCTTGTCGCGGTTGGCGGTGACATAGTCGGTCATCCGGGTGATCACTTCGGCCTGGTCCAGCGTGGCATCGGTGACTTCCCAGGTGATGCCAAGGGGTTCGAAGACCTCCTTGATCCCCGCCTCCTCCTCGACGCCGTAGGACGCGCCGGGCACCTCGACCGGCATCCAGACGAAATCGCCCGCCTTCACATGGCCATTGTCGACCAGATACTGCGCCCAGGCCCGGCCCACCGCTTTCAGGTCGCCGCCGACATAGGCATTCCAGTTCGGCGCGGAATCCGAGGTGTTGAAGTTGATGATCGGAATGCCCGCCGCCCGGGCTTCGGCAACGACATCGACCATCGAACCCGGGTCGGGGCTGGTCGAGCAGATGCCGTCAGCCCCCGCCGCGATGGCCGCACGCACGGCTTCCTGCTGGCTGGGCACGTCGCCCGAGTGGAACGAGGTGTTGACCGTGTTGCCGGTGGTCTTGGCATAGGCCTCGGCGCCTTGCAGGAAATAGGTCCAGACCGGATCGGCCGGGCCGCCATGCGAGACCCAGTAGAAGGTCTTGCCTTCGGCGGCCGCGAGTCCGGCGGTCAAGGCAAGTGCGGCGGCGGCACCAAGCAGCTTCTTCATCATCGTGGGTTTCCTCCTTGTGACCCGTGGGTCCTGTGACCCGGTTTCCGGCCATGCCGGTTGTTCCTCAAGCGACCCGCCGGTCGGACCCGCACCTTCCGGGGTGCAAAATCCATGCCTGCTGCCCATGCGGGCTGCGGGTCGTTTCGCGTCGCGGTTTTGTCCTTGCTCTGGTCGGGCAGTCGGCCTGCATCCCTCCCGAAGCAGCCGTATTCCGGTTCGGCCGGTCGGAACTGGGCCGGGCCGGATAGGGTCAGCTTGGGCGATGCGGCAGATTGTCACAACAGCGATTCACATCAGATTCCATCAGCTAGGCCGTGACAGCCCGCCGGTCCGGCCCTAGGCTGCCCTGCATGGGCCGATCCACCATCGTCGATATCGCCAGGCGCGCCGGGGTTTCGACCGCGACGGTCGACCGGGTTCTGAACGGCCGCGCCGGGGTGGCCGCCGCCAATCGCCATCGGGTAATGCAGGCGGCACGCGACCTTGGCTACCTTCCGGTCGAGGGGATGGTTCCCCTGCCATCGCGCCCCGTCCATCTCGAATTCTTCATCCCGATGGTGCAGAACGGCTTCATGGGAGAGCTGGTCAACGGCATCCGGCGCTTTGCGGCGACGGTCCCGCTGGTCGCCTCGTGCAACATCCGCGCGCTGGACGGGTTCGGGCCGGAATCCCTGCTGCCCGCGCTGGAGACGGTTGCCCTGCGCACCAGCGGCATCGGGCTGGTCGCGGCCGATCACCCGAAATCGCGCGAAGCGATCCGCCGCGTCTGCGAGGCCGGGGTTCGGGTCGTCACGATTGCCTCGGACGTGCCGGAATCGGGCCGTTCGGCCTATGTCGGCGTCGACAATACCGTCGCGGGGCGCACCGCGGCGCTGCTGATGGGGCGCATGGCAGGCAGTCCCGGCGGGGCCGTCGGACTATTCGTGGGCTCGCACGCCTATGATGGCCACCAGGGCCGCGAGACCGGGTTTCGCACCGTGCTGGAGCGCGAGTTCCCCTCGCTTTCCTTGCTGCCCCCCATCGAGACGGGCGAGCGCAGTGACCGTACCCGCGCTGCGATGACCCAGCTCTTGCGTGGCACCCCCGACCTTGCGGGGGTCTATTGCGTGGGCGCAGGTCGCACCGGGATCGTCGCCGCGCTGGAGGAGCTTCGCCCGCCGCGCCGCCCGCTTGTCGTGATGCATGACATCACCGACCGCACCCATGCCTGGCTGGCCGACGGGGTGATCGACGTGATCATCGACCAGAATGTGCAGCTTGTCTGCGAACAGGCGGTGATCCGGCTTCTGGGGGCGATCGCCACCTCCGCCCCGCATCTTCTGCTGAAGAACATCGAGCCCCGGATCATCCTGCGCGAGAACATCCCTCAGCGCGAGTGAGGCACCCTTTCCGGCACTGCCGCTGGATTGCAGGGTTCGGCGCCCTCCGTGTACAAGCACGACTCGGCGGCCAGAATAGAAAAAGGGCCTGCGCCGCGAAGCCCAGACCCTTGAATTTCATGGTACCGCCTCCCCGGCTCGAACGGGGGACCCCCAGATCCACAATCTGGTGCTCTAACCAACTGAGCTAAGGCGGCACTTGGGGGCGATTTAGCCCCCCTCCCCCCGGAATGCAAGCGCCTTTGCCTCGTGCGGCGACACGGTTTTTCCTTGCGCCCTATCCCGCCGCCCGCTACCCCGACCATCATAGCCGGAGCACCACCATGGGCATCAACTCACCAAGCGATATCGCAGCGAACCTCCAGATCGGTCCGACCGACGAAGGCATGGTCCGGATCTATGTCGAGGCCGAGGGCGGGATCGAACTGCCGCTGGATTTCGACCCCGAAGAAGCCGAGGATATCGCCGAGGAACTGCGCGCGGCAGCCGAAGCCGCCCGGGCCATGGGCCAGAAACCCGCGGCGAAACCGAAGAAGCGCTGACTCTTCCATTTGGGGCGGAACCTTTCCGCAGGGTCTGGCCTTCCACACACCGTTGACCCTGCCCCCGCGCATCGGCACCATACCGCTGCACGACCCCGGAGGATTCTTCCATGGCCGCAGACGGACCCGCCGCAATGCCCGATGACGACGACGACGCGGGCGACTGGGGTCCCTTCGGCAAACCGCTGTTCGACGATCCCTCGGCCCGCGCCCTGTCCCGCGTCGGCGTGGTCGACGTGGGCTCGAACTCGGTGCGCATGGTGGTCTTCGACGGCGCGGCGCGGTCTCCGGCCTATTTCTACAACGAAAAGATCATGTGCGGCCTTGGCAAGGGCCTTGCGGAGACCGGGCGGCTCAACCCGGAAGGCAAGGCCCGGGCGCTGTCGGCGCTCAAGCGGTTTTCCCTCTTGGCCAGGGGCATGAACATCGACCCCTTAACCGTCGTCGCCACCGCCGCCACCCGCGAGGCCGAGGACGGCCCCGAATTCCAGGCCCAGGTCCTGCGCGAGACCGGCCTCAGGCTGCATGTCGTCGACGGTCCCGAAGAGGCCCGGCTTTCGGCGCAAGGTGTGCTGCTTGGCTGGCCGGATGCGCGTGGCATCGTCTGTGACATCGGCGGCAACTCGATGGAGCTTGCGCGCATCGGCGAAGGCCGCGTCGGCAAGCGCGTTTCGGTCCCGCTTGGCCCGTTCCGTCTGCAACAGGTCTCTGCTGACCCGAAAAAGCGAAAAGCGCATATCGACGCGGTCCTTGAGGCCGCCGCGAAAGAGATCAAGCCGGACAACGACCGCATCTATCTGGTCGGCGGCAGCTGGCGCGTCATCGCGCGGCTGGACATGGAGCGGCGGAACTACCCGCTCACCGTGCTGCACGAATACCGCATGACCCCCGATGGCCTGAACGAGACGCTCGACTGGCTGCAAACCACCGACCTTCCCGCGCTGCGCGGCCGGACCGGCACCAGCGCCGAACGGATGGAGCTGGTCCCCCTCGCCTGCGAGGTCCTGCGCGAGATCATCCGCATCCTGAAACCCACGGAGATCGACGTCTCGGCCTATGGCATCCGCGAAGGGCTGCTCTACGAACAGATGCCCGACCGCCTGCGCGCCCGCGACCCTCTGATCGAGGCCGCACGGATGACCGAACTGACCCAGTCCCGCATCCCGGGCTTCGGCAAGAAGCTGTTCACCTTCCTCGAACCCCTGTTCAAAGGCGCCTCGCCCGAGCGTCTGCGCCTGATCAAGGCCGCCTGCCTACTGCATGACACCACCTGGCGCGCCCACCCCGACTACCGGGCCGAGGCCTGCTTCGACAACGCCACCCGCGCGAACCTGGGCGGCCTTGACCATCCCGGCCGGGTCTTCCTTGGCCTTGCGCTCCTTCATCGCTACAAGAACAGCCGCGCCGGCAGCCGGATGGAACCCTTGTTCCGCCTCCTGTCGGAGACCGACATCCAGGCGGCCGAGGCCTTGGGCAAGGCCATGCGCTTCGGGGCGATGTTCTCAATCGGCGATCCCGCCCAGGCCGGGGAATTGCGCTGGAGCCCGAAGAAGCTCCTGTTGACGCTTAACCTGACTGAAGATGGCGTTGGCCTCTTCGGCGAGGTCGCGCAGGCCCGCTTCGCCGCGCTGGCCCAGGCCTTGAAGGCAACAACCAAGATCGTTCTTAAGGCGGCCAAATGATGCTGGCGCTGGATCACATCGCGATTTCCGCCGAAACGCTGGAGGCCGGCGCAGACTGGGTCGAAAAGGCGCTTGGCGTTCCCCTGGCGGGCGGCGGCAAGCACCCGCTCATGAGTACGCACAACCGGCTGCTCAGCCTTGGCGATCTCTATCTCGAAGTCATCGCCATCGACCCCGGCGCCCCACAGCCCGGCTATCCCCGCTGGTTCGACCTCGACCATTTCCGCGGCCCGCCCCGCCTGACCAACTGGATCTGCCGGACCGACGACCTTGATGCCGCTCTTGCCGCTGCACCAAAGGGCACCGGCACCGCGACCGATCTGCAACGCGGTGATTACCGCTGGCGCTTTGCGGTCCCCGCGACCGGAAAGCTGCCCTTCGACAACCGCTTCCCCGCGCTGATCCAGTGGCAGGGCGACCTGCATCCCACGAAGTCGCTGCGCGACCACGACATCCGCCTGACCGGGCTTGCAATCACCCATCCGGACGCCCCTGCCCTAAGCGCCGCGCTGGGGGCTCTCGCCGACCCCCGCGTGACCATCGAGCTTGGCCCCTATCATGCCCTCCGCGCGACCTTCGACACCCCCGACGGCACCCGTGTCCTGACATGATCCGCCCGGCCACGGCGTCCGACGCGGCCGCGCTGGCTGCGCTCCTCAACCACTGGATCGAACACACCGCCGTCACCTTCAACCCGGTCCCGAAGACCGAGGGCGACATCCTTGACCTGATCGCCGCCCGGTCCCGTGATGGCCACGCCTTCCTCGTCGCCGAGGACGCGGGCCGGATCGTCGGCCAGGCCAGCTACGGCCAGTTCCGCACCGGCCAAGGCTATCGTACCTGCATGGAGCATTCGATCTCGCTCCTCCCCGGAACGCCCCGCAAGGGCCTCGGACGCGCCCTCCTCACCGCTGTCGAGGATCATGCCCGCAGCGCCGGCGCCCACCAGATGATCGCGGGCGTCTCGGGCGAGAACGCCGAGGGCCAGGCCTTCCACCTCCGCATGGGCTACCGCGCCATCGCCACCATCCCCGAGGCCGGCCACAAATTCGGCCGCTTCATCGACCTTGTGCTGATGCAGAAATTCCTCTGACATCCGCCACGGGCCGGGCTATGGTCCGCCCATGTCGATCTGGACCCGCATCACCGAAGCCCTCGCCGCCCTCGTCAAGGGCGAACCCCTGTCCGTGGTCTTCGACCGGTTGCGCAGCGCCCCGGCGCCGGAACAGTCGGTCGGCTTCACCATCGCCGTCCTCGCCCTTGGCGCCAAGATGGCCAAGGCCGATGGCACCGTGACCCGCGACGAAGTCACCGCCTTCCGCCGCATCTTCACCTTCCCCGAGGGCGAAGAGGATCACGCCGCCCGCGTCTACAACCTTGCCCGGCAGGATGTCGCGGGCTTCGACACCTATGCCCGCAAGATCGCGCGTCTGTTCAACCCCGACGGCCATCGCATCTGTGCCGACGACCATCACGTCCTCGTCGACATTCTGGAGACCCTGTTCCAGATCGCCATTGCCGATGGCAGCTACCACTCCGGCGAGGATGCGTTCCTGAAACATGTCGCCGATGAATTCGGGCTGGACGACCGCTGCTTCAACATCGTCCGCTCCCGCCTTGTCGAGGGGGCGCCGCGCGATCCCTATGACGTCCTCGGCCTGCCGCATGACGCCTCGAAGGACCAGGCCCGCAAGGCCTGGAAGGACCTGGTGCGCGACACCCATCCCGACGTGCTGCAATCCCGCGGCGTCCCGCCCGAGGCGATGAAACTTGCCGAACGCCGGTTGCAGCTGATCAACGAGGCCTGGCGCGAGATCAGCGCGAAAGAGGCGGCATGACGGAAGCGCGGAAAGGCCTGCGTCTGGCGACCTACAACGTCGAATGGATGAACGCCCTTTTCGACAACAATGGCCGGATGCTCGACGATCGCGAACCCTCGACCCGCTACAAGATCACCCGAGGCGAACAGCTTGCCGCCCTGGCCATCGTCTTCACCGCGCTCGACGCCGACGGCATCACCATCGTCGAGGCCCCGGACACCAACGGCCACCGCTCCACCGTCAAGGCGCTGGAAACCTTCGCCAGCTCTGTCGGCCTGCGTGCCCGCAAGGCGATCATCGGCTTCCCATCGGAAACCGAACAGGAAATCGCCTTTCTCTACGATCCCGACCGGCTGACCGCGCACCACGACCCGCAAGGCAAGCCCTCCACCACCCAGGGCTCCCACGACGCGCCGCGCTTCGACACCACCTTCCGCTACGACCTCGACGCCGACAATGTCGAGGAAACCATCCGCTTCTCCAAGCCCCCGCTGGAACTGGCCCTGACGACGAACGGCGGCACGCTTCTCCGCCTGATCGGCGTCCATGCCAAGTCGAAGAACCCGCACGGCGCTGTCGGGCGCGAGGCGCAGATCCGCCTCTCCATCGAGAACCGTCGCAAACAGCTCGCCCAATGCCTCTGGATGCGGCAACGGGTCGATGGCCACCTGACCGCCGGCGACAGCCTCCTTGTGATGGGCGATTTCAACGACGGCCCCGGTATCGACGAATACGAGAAACTCTTCGGCCATTCCGGGATCGAGATCGTGCTTGGCACCGGCACCGACCCCGCGATGAAGCTGACCGATCCCCATGCCGACATGGCGCTGCAATCCAAGCTTGCGATGTGTCCGACCTCGGCCCGTTTCTACCTTGCCCCGAAGAAACGCTACTTCGAAGCGCTGCTCGACTTCCTCATGGTCTCGCCGGACCTGGCCGCGAAGGGCCCTGACTGGCGCATCTGGCATCCGTTCAACGAACCGCATGTCACCGAGGTTCCCGAACTGCGCGAGGCGCTGTTGCAGGCCTCGGACCATTTCCCCGTCAGCATCGACATACCGGATGTGATTTGAAATCGCGGCCGTATGGCCCCATATTCATGTCATGCGACTGCTTTTCGCCCTCTGCCTGATCACCTCCCCGGCGTTCGCCGAGGATGCCCTTCCGGTGCCGAAAGCCGAAGACGACGGTTTCAGCCTGATGGAAGAAGGCATGAAACTGGTGATGCGCGGCATGATGTCCGAGATGCAGCCCGCGCTGGACGAGATGGGCAAGGCGCTGCAAGAGGTCGAGCCGCATCTCAAGGAACTGGGGCCGAAGCTGCAGCAGCTCATCGCGCTGATCGACGACATCAAGAACTACGACGCCCCGGTCATGCTGCCGAACGGCGACATCCTGATCCGGCGCAATGCTCCCCTGATCCCGAAGCTCGACGCCCTGCCACAACCCGGTCCGAACGGCGAGATCGAGCTTTAGCTTCCTCGTTCGACTTCGTCTCCTCGTCGGCGCCCCAGCGAGGAGTGACGAAGTCCCCGACGAGCTTTTGTTCAAGGCAAGCTTCAAGAGTTACCAGTTGGTAAACATCCACGGATAACTCTTTGAAATCTTTGATACGAAAAAGCTGCCCACGCGGCGCGCTGCTACCCCCGTGCCACCCGGATCAGGTCTAGAATCTCCTTCGCCGCCGCCGGGATATTCGTCCCCGGCCCAAAGATCGCCTTCACCCCGGCCCCCTTCAGGAAGTCATAATCCTGCTGCGGAATGACCCCGCCGCAGATCACCAGGATATCCCCCGCCCCGCGCTCTTTCAGCACTTCGATCAGCTTCGGAGCCAGCGTCTTGTGCCCCGCCGCCTGGCTGGAGATTCCGATCACATGCACGTCGTTGTCGATGGCATCCTGCGCCGCTTCCTCCGGGGTCTGGAACAGCGGCCCCACATCCACATCGAACCCGATGTCAGCAAAGGCCGTGGCGATCACCTTCGCTCCCCGGTCATGCCCGTCCTGCCCCATCTTCACGACCAGCATCCGTGGCCGCCGCCCTTCGGCCTCGGCGAAGACCTCCACATCCTTCTGGATCTGCTGGAACCCCGCGTCACCCTCATAGGCCGCGCCATAGACCCCGGCCAGCGTCTTCACCTCGGCCCGATGCCGCCCGAACACCTTTTCCATCGCCAATGAGATCTCCCCGACCGAGGCCCGTGCCCGGGCTGCTTCCACTGCGGCTTCCAACAGATTGCCGCCCTCTGCCGCCCGTCGGGACAGTTCCGCCAGAGCCACCTGGCAGCGGCCCTCGTCACGACCGGCCCGCACCCTTGCCAGCCGCGCCACCTGCGCCTCGCGCACCGCGATATTGTCGATGTCGAGGATGTCGATCGGGTCTTCCTTGGCCTTGCGGTACTTGTTGACCCCGACGATCACCTCCTCGCCCCGGTCGATCATCGCCTGCCGCTTCGCCGCCGATTCCTCGATCCGCAGCTTCGGCATCCCCGAGGCCACCGCCTTGGTCATGCCCCCCATCGCCTCGACCTCCTCGATCAGCTTCCAGGCGTCTTCCGCAAGCTGCGCGGTCAGGCTCTCGACATAGTAGGACCCGGCCAGCGGGTCGATCACATGGGTGATCCCCGTCTCCTCCTGCAACACGAGCTGGGTGTTCCGGGCAATCCGCGCCGCGAATTCGGTGGGCAAGGCAATCGCCTCGTCCAGCGCGTTGGTGTGCAGGGACTGCGTTCCCCCCAGCACCGCCGACATCGCCTCATAGGCGGTGCGGATCACGTTGTTGTAGGGGTCCTGCTCCTGCAAACTGACGCCCGAGGTCTGACAATGCGTCCGCAGCATCAGGGAAGACGCCTTCTTCGCCCCGAACCCGGACATGATCCGGTGCCACAGCATCCGCGCGGCGCGCAGTTTCGCCACCTCCATGAAGAAGTTCATCCCGATGGCGAAGAAGAACGACAGCCTTCCTGCGAAGTCGTCCACGTCCATCCCGCGCGCGATGGCCGCCTGCACATATTCCTTGCCGTCCGCCAAGGTGAAGGCCAGCTCCTGCACCAGGTTCGCGCCCGCCTCCTGCATGTGATAGCCGGAGATCGAGATCGAGTTGAACTTCGGCATCTCGGCAGACGTGTATTCGATGATGTCGGCGATGATCCGCATCGAAGGCTCGGGCGGATAGATGTAGGTGTTCCGCACCATGAACTCTTTCAGGATGTCGTTCTGGATCGTCCCCGACAGGTCCGCCCGCGCCACCCCCTGTTCTTCCCCCGCCACGATGAACGAGGCCAGGATCGGGATCACCGCGCCGTTCATCGTCATGGAAACGCTGATCTTTTCCAGCGGAATGCCGTCGAACAGGATTTTCATGTCCTCGACGCTGTCGATCGCCACCCCTGCCTTGCCCACATCGCCCACCACGCGCGGGTGGTCACTGTCGTAGCCCCGGTGCGTCGCCAGGTCGAAAGCGACTGACACGCCCTGCTGCCCGCCTGCCAGCGCCTTGCGGTAGAAGGCGTTCGATTCCTCGGCGGTGGAGAACCCGGCATATTGCCGGATCGTCCAGGGCCGCCCGGCATACATCGTCGCGCGCACCCCCCGCGTGAAGGGTGCGACGCCCGGCAATTCGCCCATCTGCGGCAGGCCTTCCACGTCCGCCGCCGTGTACAGCGGCTTGACCGTGATCCCCTCCAGCGTCTGCCAGTTCAGGCTCTCCGGGCCCCTGCCCTTCAACTCTTTGGAGGCCAGCGCCTCCCATGCCGTCAGGTCTGTCATCACCGTCTCCATTCCACGCTCATCAGAGCTTGGGCTTTTGCCAAGGGCCGCCTATATCAAGCCGATGCAGCGTCTTACCCGTCGTCCGTTCCTTGCCGTTCTGGCCCTGGCCCTTCCGGCACTTCTTTCCGGTCCGGCCCGTGCCGAAGAAATCATCACCTTCGCGCCGGTTGCCGCCGCCGAGGTGGTCGAAGGCGATCTTCTCTACGTCCTCCGCCCGGTCATCGTCTTCGCGGACTCGCCGAACGATCCGGCCTTCATCCGCCAGATGGAGCTTCTGGTCCGCTCGTATGACGAATTCGCCGCCCGCGACGTGATCCTGATCACCGACACCGACCCCGCCAATCCCTCGGCCCTGCGCAGAAAACTGCGGCCCCGGGGCTTTTCGCTGGTGCTGATGGACAAGGACTGGAAGCCGTCGATCCGCAAGCCCCTGCCCTGGGACGGGCGCGAGATCGTCAACTCCATCGACAAGATGCCAATCGCGCGCGCCGAGGCGCTGGAGCGGAACCCGGCGGGGCGATGAGGGGCCGAACGGCGGCCCCGCATCACTCGAACTCCATGATGACGTCATCGACCTTCAGGCTCGCCCCGGCACTGGCCTTGATCTTCTTGACCACGCCCTTCCGCTCGGCCTTCAGGATGTTCTCCATCTTCATCGCCTCGACAGTGGCAAGCGCCTGGCCTTCCTGAACCTCCTGCCCCTCCTCGACCGCGATCTTCACCACCAGACCCGGCATCGGGCAGAGGAGGTATTTCGAGGTGTCCGGCGGCGCCTTTTCCAGCATCAGCCCGGACAGTTCCTTCTGGCGTGGGGTCTGGACATGTACCTTCAGGTCCGCCCCGCGCAGCCGCATGCGGAAGCCCATCGGGATTTTCGCCGTCTTGATCACCAACAGCTCGCCCCCGACGGTCAGACGCGCCAGAGGCTGACCCGGCGTCCAGTCGGAGGTCACGCGCAGATCGGTCCCGTCGTCGAAGGTCACGGTCGAACCGTCATGGTCGGCCTTCACCGTCACGGCGAAGCTCACCCCCTGCGCGGTGATCACCCAGTCATCGCCCACCCGGCGGGTGTGGTTGTCCATCGTGCCGGAAATCCGGGTGCGGCGGATTTCGGCGACGCGGTTCATCGCCGCGGCGGCGGCAGCCACCCGGCGCAAGAGGTCTTGCGGCAGGACCGCGCCCTGGAACCCGTCCGGGAACTCCTCGGCAATGAAGGCCGTGGTGATGTTGCCCGAGGTAAAGCGGGGATGGTCCATCACGGTGGAACAGAACGGCAGGTTGTGGCCGATCCCCTCGACCTCGAACGTGTCCAGCGCCAGCCGCATCTCTTCGATGGCATCGGCGCGGGTCGGCCCCCAGGTACACAGCTTGGCGATCATCGGGTCGTAGAACATGCTGATTTCGCCGCCCTCATAGACGCCGGTATCGTTGCGGACGATGCCGGTGGCGGTCTTGCCTTCCACGGGCGGCCGATAACGGGTGAGGCGGCCGATGGAAGGCAGGAAGTTCCGGTACGGGTCCTCGGCATACAGGCGGCTTTCCATCGCCCAGCCGTTGATCTTGAGGTCTTCCTGCTTGAACGGCAGCGGTTCGCCATTGGCGACGCGGATCATCTGTTCGACCAGATCGACACCGGTGATCAGTTCCGTCACCGGATGCTCGACCTGCAGACGGGTATTCATTTCAAGGAAATAGAAGTTGCGGCTGCCATCGACGATGAACTCCACCGTCCCGGCACTTGTGTAGCCCACCGCCTTTGCCAAGGCGCAGGCCTGTTCGCCCATCGCCTTGCGGGTGGCGTCGTCCAGAAACGGCGACGGCGCCTCTTCGATCACCTTCTGGTTCCGGCGCTGGATCGAGCATTCGCGTTCATGCAGATAGACGCAATTGCCATGCTTGTCGGCCAGCACCTGGATTTCGATATGGCGCGGCTGGGTGACGAATTTCTCGATGAAGATGCGGTCGTCGCCGAAACTGGCCGCCGCTTCGTTCTTTGACGACTGGAAGCCCTCCGCCGCCTCCTGGTCGTTCCATGCGATCCGCATGCCCTTGCCGCCACCGCCCGCAGAAGCCTTGATCATCACCGGATAACCGATCTCGCGGCTGATCTTCACCGCCTCGTCCGCATCCGCGATCAGGCCCATGTAGCCGGGAACGGTGGACACGCCAGCTTCCTGCGCGATCTTCTTCGAGGTGATCTTGTCGCCCATCGCCTCAATAGCGGGCGACGGCGGCCCGACGAACACCACACCTGCCGCCTCGAGCGCCGCCGCGAAGCTGCGGTTTTCCGACAGGAAGCCATAGCCCGGATGCACCGCCTGCGCGCCGGTGGCCTTGATCGCAGCCATGATCTTGTCGATCACGATATAGGACTGCGCCGCCGGGGGCGGGCCGATATGCACCGCCTCATCCGCCATCTGGACGTGCAGCGCATTGCGGTCGGCGTCGGAATAGACCGCGACCGTCCTGATCCCCATCCTGCGCGCGGTCTTGATCACGCGGCAGGCGATCTCGCCCCGGTTGGCGATCAGGATCTTGTCAAACATCGGCTTCCCCCATCAGGCGCAAAAAGAAAGGACCACCCGGGCGGCTGGCCCGGATGGTCCTTGTGGTCAGGTGAACCCGCCCGCAGGCGGCGGTATCAGTAGCCCGAGTTACAGGGCGGCAGGCCGACCTCGATGCCGCAGGTCGCGACACCGGCAAGGCCGCCGATGACGGCGCCGGTGAGCATGTCGCTGTCGGTCGCGTCAGCGACAAGCGCACCCGCAGCCGCGCCGGCCATGCCGCGCGACGCCGGGTCCTGCATGCAGCCGGCCAGGGATGTGGAAAGAAGAGCAAAGACGATAAGCGACTTGCGCATGGGAAACTGCCTCGTTGGTTTGTTGTTATTGCCGCGGATTCTACAGCAATATCACGCGTTTCAAAGCAGTTTCTTGTCCGCCCCCCGCAATCGGCGTTCCCCTGTCGGCCCACAAGGGTCGGTCCGGCCTGGGACGGGCCGGACCGTAGGGAAGGGGAAGGGTAACAACGTTGACTGCGCAGGTCCCGGCCTTGAGGCTGTTGACCCACCAGGAAACAATGCCGCGCCGAAGGCACCATTGCAAACGCCGCAAGAACACCGCCAGGGGCTTGGGCAAATCCATGCCAAAAGGACCGGGGGCTCGGCGAATTCATGCCTAGTCCTCTTCCTCGTCCCAGTCATCGGCCAGCGCATTGGGCGCATCCGGCGCGAAGACCTGCGGAAATGCCGCTTCGGCCCGCTTCACGTCGATGCGCAGCAGCGCCTCGTAGGAACAGGGGTCGAACGGGTCTTCCGCCGCCACGACCTCGCGCCCGAAGAGCCAGGACAGGCGACCGGCATCAAGGTTGCCGCGCTCAAACGGCTCTTCCCCGAAATACTGCCAGAGTGCCGCCATAAAGGCCTGATCGGCCGTCCGGTCCAGATGCTTGCGGTCCTTGAACCGTTCGCGCCGGATCAGCTTGGTCGCGCCCTCCTTCACGTTGGCGCGGCGGATGGTGAACTGGAAATCGGATCCCGGCATCCGGCCCGGAAAGCCCCTGTGCTTCAGCATACCTTATGTCTCCTGTCATGGCAGTCGACGGCACGGATAGGCGAAAGCTGCGGCGCGGCCCAGAGGAACCGGCGGGAAAGGCTTGCGATGTCAGGGAATTTCAGCCTGCAAACCGCGCAGATGCGCAGGAGGCCAGGGGTTGGCGCGGGCCTATCCGGCTTGCGCCGGCAGGCCCGCTCCGCAAGATTACTTGTACTTGCCGGTTTCCACGACTTCCGGGGTGACCGGCTCGGGGGTCGGCTCGGGCTTCTTGGCGCAAGCGGCGATAGCCGAGACCATAGCCAGAACCAGAACGAGACGTACGCTCTTCGACATCCTCTACTCCATCCTTCTTGGGGCACTTCGGACCCCTCGCGAGTATCCGGCACCTGTTCGCTGTTTAAGGCCGATTTGGCCCGGCCCGTCGCAACCTTACCCGAAAGCATCCGGGATTGGTATGACGGCCAGACCAAGTTCCCGACCTGTGGCGTTCCTACATCAGCCCATTGCGCATAGCCAGACAGAAAAACAACATTTTGGGGTCGCATCAGAATACCTCCCATACGCAGGCGCCGTTTTCCGCGCGGAAGGATTCAAAGAACTGCACCACGTCCGGAGCAGCCTCGCCGAAAGGCACCACTTCGCCGGCAAAGGAGATGACGATCTGCTGCGGCGCGGGCACCATCCCGTCGATCCGTTTCAGGGCAAAACCGTCGCAAAGGGCCTGCATGTCGGCCGCCGCGGCCTCGGCATCGCCGGAGGCAAGACCGGGCGCGAGGAAACGGAAACGCGCAGTCGCGCCCGCGGGCCCGGGGGCGTTGGTCACGATGTCGATCAGCGACAGGTCGCGGCCCGAAGGCACGGAAACTGCCTCGCCCGCGGGCGCCTCTTCCTGGCAGGCGGCAACCAGCACCAGCGCGACGATCAGGGCCGGAAGGCGAAGGGAGAGGGGGCGGCCCATCATCACAGCGGAATATTGTCGTGCTTCTTCCAGGGGTTCGCGAGCTTCTTCCCCCGCAGCGCCGCAAAGGCCCGTGCCACCCGGCGACGGGTCGAATGCGGCATGATCACCTCGTCGATGAAGCCCTTCTCCGCCGCCACGAACGGGTTGGCAAAGCGGCCCTCGTAGTCCTGCACCCGGGCCGCGATCCGGTCCTTGTCGCCCAGTTCCGAACGATACAGGATCTCCACCGCGCCCTTTGCCCCCATCACGGCGATTTCCGCCGTGGGCCAGGCATAGTTGAAATCTCCCCGCAGGTGTTTCGAGGCCATGACGTCATAGGCCCCGCCATAGGCCTTGCGGGTGATCACGGTCACCTTGGGCACCGTCGCCTCGCCATAGGCGAAGAGCAGCTTGGCCCCATGCTTGATGACCCCGCCATATTCCTGCGCCGTCCCCGGCAGGAAGCCTGGCACGTCGACCAGGGTCAGGATCGGAATCTCGAACGCGTCGCAGAACCGGACGAAGCGCGCCGCCTTGCGGCTGGCGTCGATATCCAGGCAGCCCGCCAATACCATCGGCTGATTGGCCACCACGCCGACCGACTGGCCTTCGATGCGGATGAAGCCGGTAATGATATTGGCGGCGTAGTCCTTCTGGATCTCGAAGAAATCGCCCTCGTCCGCGATCTTTCCGATCAGCTCCTTCATGTCATAGGGCTGGTTCGGGTTGTCGGGGATCAGGGTGTCGAGACTCGGTTCCAGCCGACCCGGCTCATCGAAGAACGGACGTACCGGGGCCTTCTCGCGGTTGGACTTCGGTAGGAAGTCGATCAGTCGCCGGGTTTCGGCCAGGGCTTCGACATCGTTCTCATAGGCGCCATCGGCCACCGAGGATTTGCGGGTATGGGTAGAGGCCCCGCCCAGTTCTTCCGCCGTGACCTGTTCGTTCGTCACCGTCTTCACCACATCGGGGCCGGTCACGAACATGTAGGAGGTGTCCTTCACCATGAAAATGAAGTCGGTCATCGCCGGGGAATAGACCGCGCCGCCCGCACAGGGCCCCATGATGAGGGAAATCTGCGGCACCACGCCGGAGGCCATGATGTTGCGCTGGAACACCTCGGCATAGCCTGCCAGGCTGGCCACGCCTTCCTGGATGCGCGCTCCGCCGCTGTCGTTGATCCCGATCACCGGAGCGCCGTTCTGCAAGGCCATGTCCATGATCTTGCAGATCTTCTCGGCATGGGTTTCCGACAGCGAGCCGCCGAACACGGTGAAGTCCTGCGAAAAGACATAGACCATCCGGCCGTTGACCGTGCCCCAGCCGGTGACCACGCCATCGCCGGCGGGGCGGTCCTTCTCCATCCCGAAATCGGTGCAGCGATGGGCCATGAACATGTCGAACTCTTCGAACGACCCTTCGTCCAAGAGAAGCTCCACCCGCTCGCGCGCGGTCAGCTTGCCCTTGGCATGCTGCGCCTCGACCCGGCGTTCGCCGCCACCGGCGCGGGCGGTTTCGCGGCGTGCCTCAAGTTCGTCCAGAATGTCCTTCATCGCGCCCTCCCCCGGCTGATGGCGCGGCCAATCTAGGGGAATGCCGGCACGGCGAGAAGCACGAATGAGAAAATTTGCAAACTAGTTTGAAATACTCGCGTTCAAATTGCGAAATTGCAAAGGATTGGCCTGCCGCCCGCGCCGGGATATCTCCTCCGGGCATTCCTCCGGAGGACATGATGCCCGCCCTGCCCATCCCCGTTGTCACCATCGGCCTCCTTCTGGCCTCGAACGTCTTCATGACCTTTGCCTGGTATGGTCACCTCAAGTTCAAGTCCGCCGCCCTTGTCACGGTGATCCTGGTGTCATGGGGGATCGCCTTCTTCGAATACAGCATGATGATCCCGGCCAACCGCATCGGCCACGGCTATTTCAGCGCCGCGCAGCTGAAGACGATCCAGGAGGTCATCACCCTGTCGGTCTTCGCCGTCTTTTCCGTGTTCTACCTGAAGGAGCCGCTGACCTGGAACCATCTGGTCGGTTTCGGCTTCATCGCGCTGGGGGCCTTCTTCATCTTCCACAAGTGGGCCTGACCCCTGCTGGACAACCCGCACACCGCAGCGTAGCCCTGTCGGAATGCAAGAGCCGCGCTTCCTGGACCGGACGACCCCGCCGAAGATCGTCACCCTGATCCTCATGGCCGGGCTTTCCGCCCTGACGATGAACATCTTCCTGCCCTCGCTGCCCGGCATGGCGGTCTATTACGGCGTGCCCTATGGCGTGATGCAGCAATCGGTCGCGCTGTATCTGGCGCTTTCCGCCGCGCTGCAGATCGTGATCGGCCCGATCTCCGACCGCTACGGGCGCCGCAAGGTGCTGATCGGCTCGATGATCCTGTTCCTCATTGCCACCATCGGGACCCTGCTTGCGCCCACCGCCACCTGGTTCCTGATCTTCCGCATGGCCCAGGCCGTCATTGCCGCCGGCATGGTCCTTTCCCGCGCCGTCGTACGCGACATGGTGGCTGACGAGAGGGCCGCCAGCATGATCGGCTATGTCACCATGGGGATGAGCCTGGTGCCGATGATCGGTCCGGTGATCGGCGGCGTCCTGGATGATCTTTACGGCTGGAAGGCCAATTTCGCCCTTCTCCTGATCCTTGGCCTTGCCACCCTTACCCTCGTCTGGGCGGACCTGGGCGAGACCGCCACCCTCCGCCGCGTCTCGTTTGCCGACCAGATCCGCACCTACCCCGCGCTCTTCGCCTCGCGCCGGTTCTGGGGCTACACGCTGGCGGCTGCCTTCGCCTCGGGTTGCTTCTTCGCCTATCTCGGCGGTGCGCCCTATGTCGGCGACAAGATCTTCGGGCTGTCCTCCACCCATGTCGGCGCCCTTTTTGCCCTTACCGCCGTCGGCTATGCCGCGGGCAACTTCTTCGCCGGTCGCTATTCGGTCCGGATCGGCATGAACCGGATGATCCTGATCGGCTGCATGGTCACCACGGCGGGCTTGGCGCTCCTGACGCTTCTCACCGCCCTTGGCCTGTCCGGCCCTACCGTCTTTTTCGGCCTCACCATCTTCCTGGGCCTCGGCAACGGTATCTGCATGCCGAACGCCAATGCCGGAATGCTTTCCGTCCGCCCCGACCTGGCAGGCACCGCCTCGGGGCTGGGCGGGGCGATCCTGATCGGCGGCGGTGCGGCGCTGGCGGCCTTCGCGGGGGTTCTCCTCGGCCCCGGCTCTTCGGAAATGCCGCTGATCCTCCTGATGCTGGCCTCCTCGGTCGCCTCGGTCGTCGCCATCCTCTTCGTCATCCGCCGGGCGCGGCAGATCGGCGCCGCCTGAATCATCGGTTGACGGCAGTTTGCAAAGCGCCGCATAGCTTTGCAAACAGGGGACGATCATGGCCACCCAGAAACTCTACGCCGGGGTCAAGCTGCGCGAGATTCGCGGGCGGTTGTCCCTGACCCAGAAGGCCTTTGCCGACAAGCTTTCGGTGTCGCTGCCCTATCTGAACCAGATGGAAAACAACCACCGCCCGGTCAGCGCCGCCGTGGTGCTGGCGCTGGCGCAGGAATTCGGGTTGGACGTGACCGAACTGACCGTCGGCGAAAGCGAACGCCTGGTCACGGACATGCGCGAGGCGCTGGCCGATCCCGTGTTCTCCACCGCCACGCCGCCGCTGGCCGACCTCCGCCTTGCCGCCTCGAACGCCCCGGCGCTGGCCCGTGCCTTCCTTGACCTGCACCGCGCTTACCGGCAGACCCACGAACGCCTCGCCTCCCTTGACGAGGCGCTGGGGCGCGAGGATGCCTCGATCCGCCCCTCGGCCTGGGAGGAGGTGCGCGACTTCTTCCACTACTGCGACAACTATCTCGATGCCATCGACCGCGCCGCCGAGCATTTCGCGACCTCGGCGAGCAACGGGAAGCCGATTGAGACCCTGGCGCAGGACTTGCTGAAGCGGGCGGGGATCAGCCTGCACTACTCGAACACCGCGCCCTTGCGCCATTACGATCCGCAGGCGCGACGGCTCGACATTTCTGCCCGCGCGCAAGGCCCCTCGCAACGCTTCCAGCTGCTGCATCAGGTCGCGCTCCTGACCCAAAACGACCTTCTGGAAGCGACGCTCGACCTTGCCCGTTTCTCCACGGCCGAGGCGCGCGACATCGCCAAGATCGGGCTGGCGAACTACTTCGCCGGGGCGGCCCTTCTGCCCTACCGCGCCTTCCTGAGTGCCGCACAGGAGGTGCGCCACGATCTCGAACGTCTGGCCGACATCTTCGGCGCGAGCATCGAACAGGTCGGCCACCGGCTGTCCACCATGCAGCGGCCCGGGGCCAAGGGCATCCCGTTCTTTTTCGTCCGCGTCGATCAGGCCGGCACGATCACCAAACGCCACTCCTCGACGCGCCTGCAATTCGCCCGTTTCGGCGGGGCCTGCCCCTTGTGGAACGTCCACCAGGCCTTTGAAACCCCCGGACAATTCCTGCGCCAACTGGCAGAGACCCCGGACGGGATCCGCTATCTCTGCCTCGCGCGCGATGTCTCGAAACCGGCTGGGGCCTTCCTAGCCCCGGTCCGCCGCTATGCCATCGGCCTTGGCTGCGAGGTGCAGCACGCGCCGCAACTGGTCTATTCCGACGGGCTCGACCTGAAAGGACGGTTCGAGCCCATCGGTATTTCCTGCCGGATCTGCGAACGGGTGAACTGCCATCAGCGCTCGGTGCCACCGCTGGAGGGGCGGTTGAAGATCAACCCCAATGCCCGCGACGTGCTGCCCTACGAGATCGGCTAGGCCTCGTCGTTCACTGCGTTTCCTCCTCGGTGCGCCAGCGAGGAGACGTCGAAGGCGAACGACGAGCGGTGGCTATTTCCGCAGCGCCGATGCGATTTGGTCCTTCAACCGCGACCGCGCCTTGCGCAGGTGTTCTTCCTCTTCCTCGGTCAGAAGGTCCAGCCGGGTCTCCGACCGATGCACCTTGTCGTTGACCGCATCGTACTCGGTCAGCAGCCGCGCGAAATGCGCGTCAGATACTTTCAGGGCGCTGATCTTCTGCCCGTCCGCCGGGAATTCCTCATGCAGCGTGTGCGGGGTATTCGACATGCCTGTCTCCTTCTTGACTGTCCCGCACAGTGTAGAAGCTTCGCCCGACCGGGGCCTTGACCCTGATCAAGCGCTTGATTGAAAATCGTTTCTGGCGATCCCTTAGCGTTGCGCCATGCGCCAGTTCGGGTTGATCCAGGGCTCCAGATTCGAGGCCGGAAGCGGCGTCCGGCCCAGGATGTGATCCGCCGCCTTCTCGCCCGTCATGATCGACGGCCCGTTCAGGTTGCCATTCGTGACCTGCGGGAAGATCGAGCTGTCGGCGACCCGCAACCCCTCTACCCCGATCACCCGGCATTCGGGATCTACCACTGCCATAGGGTCGGACGCCCGCCCCATCCGGGCCGTGCCGCAGGGGTGATAGGCGCTTTCCACATGTTCGCGCAGGAAATCGTCCAGCTGGATGTCGTTCTGCACCTTCGACCCCGGCTGCAATTCGGATTTCAGGAAGGGCTTGAACGCCTCCTGCCCGAAGATTTCCCGCGTCAGGCGGATGCAGGCGCGGAAATCCTCCCAGTCCTCGGGATGCGACATGTAGTTGAAGCGAATCACCGGCGCGTCGGTGGGGTTGCCCGACCGCAGGGTGACCGAGCCGCGCGACTTGGACCGCATCGGTCCGACATGGGCCTGGAAGCCATGCCCCTCGGCCACCGCCTTGCCATCGTAGCGCACAGCGATGGGCAGGAAATGGTACTGGATATCAGGATATTCCACCCCAGCCTTCGAGCGGATGAAGGCGCAGGCCTCGAACTGGTTCGAGGCGCCCGGGCCCTTCCCGGCAAAGAGCCATTGTGCCCCCACCCAGGCCTTGCCCCAGAGGTTCCAGTATTTGAACAGCGTCACCGGCTGGCTGGCGGCGAACTGCATGTAGATCTCAAGGTGGTCCTGCAGGTTCGCGCCCACCCCCGGACGGTCCGCAACCACCTCGATCCCATGCTCGCGCAGATGTGCCGCTGGCCCGATCCCTGACAGCATGAGGAGCTTGGGCGAGTTGATCGACGAGGCCGCCAGGATCACTTCGCGTTCGGCGCGGATCACCTCGCGGCCCGACCGGGTGTCGACCTCGACCCCCACCGCGCGCTTGCCCTCCATCACGACCCGCCGGGCGAGGCCGCGCACCACATGCACGTTGCCCCCGGCCAGCGCGGGCTTGAGATAGGCATTCGCCGCCGACCAGCGCCGACTTTTCCAGATCGTCGCCTCCATCGGGCCGAAGCCCTCTTGCTGCTGGCCGTTGTAGTCGGTCGTCACCGGATAGCCGGCCTGCTCTCCCGCTTCGATGAAGGCATTGAACAGCGGGTTGTCGCGCGGGCCCCGGGTGATGTGCAGCGGCCCGTCCGTGCCGCGGAACTCCGGCCCGGACCCGCCATGCGAATGCTCCATCCGCCGGAAATAGGGCAGCACGTCGGCATAGGACCAGCCATCCGCCCCCATCTCGGCCCAGGTGTCGTAGTCGCGGGCATGGCCCCGGACATAGACCATCCCGTTGATCGAGGACGACCCGCCGATCACCTTGCCGCGCGGCGTCGCCAGCACCCGCCCGCCCAGATGCGGCTCGGGCTCGGTCGCGAAACCCCAGTCGTAGATGCCCATGTTCATCGGGTAGCTGAGCGCCCCCGGCATCTGGATGAACGGCCCGGCGTCAGAGCCGCCATGCTCGATCACCACCACCCGCTTGCCCGCTTCGGCCAGCCGGTAGGCCATCGCGCAGCCTGCGGAACCCGCCCCCACGATCACATAATCGGCGTGCATCTCAGGCCCCCCTTGCCAGTTCCGCGTCCAGATGGCGCAAGGCCAGCGCCACCGCCGCGGCCCCGTCTGGAGCCCCCGATTTCAGCACCTCGCGCAGGTAAAGCCCGTCGATCATGGCACCCAGCGATTCGGCGATTCCCTGTGCCCGCGCCCCGGCCAAAGGACGCAGGGCGGCTGTCAGGTTCGACCGCAGACGCCCCTGGTAGATCGCCAGCAGGCGCTTGGCCTCGGGCACGGTCTGCGCCAGCACCCAGAAGTTCAGCCAGGCCCCCACCGCCTCGCGCCGGAAGTTGCCGGGGCTGAACGAGGCCCGCAGAATCGCTCGGATGCGCGCCTCCGGCTCCTCTGCCGCCGCCAGCGCGCCCCGCACTTCCGCCCCGTAAAGCGTGAGAATGTGGCGCATCGCGGCAAGGAACATCTCTTCCTTCGAGCCGAAATAATGGTGCGCCAGCGCCGAGGACATGCCCGCGCGCTTGGCGATCTGGCTTACCGTCACATCAAGGGACCCGGCCCTGCCGATCTCGACGATCGTGGCTTTTACCAACGCTTCCTTGCGGATAGGCTCCATTCCAAGCTTCGGCATCGGTGCGGCCCCAGAAAATACTTGCCAAACCGAATAAGAGCGAAGTTTATTGACTCGTCAATCAACAAAAAACGTCAGGGAGTTGCCATGTCCATCCGTTCCACCCTTCTGACCACCGCCGTCACCTTCGCGCTTGCCGGGTCCGCCTTTGCGGAAGGCTGCGACAAGATCATCTTCTCGGATGTCGGCTGGACCGACATCACTGCCACCACCGCCGCGACCAGCCTTGTCCTGAATGCCCTTGGCTATGAGACCGAGACCCAGATGCTCGCCGTGCCGGTGACCTATGAGGCGATGGCCTCGGGTGATGTCGATGTCTTCCTCGGCAACTGGATGCCGACGATGGAATCGAACATCGCACCATATCTGGAGGCCAAGACCGTCGACTCGCTGCGGGCGAACCTGGAAGGCGCCAAATACACTCTGGCCACCAACGCCAAGGGCGCGGAGCTGGGGATCAAGGATTTCGCCGATATCGCCACCCATGCTGCCGACCTTGACAACAAGATCTTCGGGATCGAGGCCGGGAACGACGGCAACAAGCTGATCCTCGACATGATCGACAAGGACACTTTCGGCCTGAAGACCGCCGGGGTCGAGCTGGTCGAATCTTCGGAACAGGGGATGCTGGCCGAAGTCACCCGCGCCGACAACGAGGGCAAGGCGATCGTCTTCCTCGGCTGGGAACCCCACCCGATGAACGCGAACTACAAGATGACCTACCTCACCGGCGGCGACGATGTCTTCGGGCCGAACTTCGGCGGCGCGACCGTCCTCACCAACACCCGCGCGGGCTACGTCGCGGAATGCCCGAACCAGGGCAAGCTCCTGCAGAACCTCGTCTTCTCGCTCCCGATGGAGAACGAGATCATGGGGGCGATCCTGAACGACGGCACCGATCCCACCGCAGCCGCGAAGACCTGGCTTGCCGCCAATCCCGATGCCTGGAAGCCCTGGCTCGACGGTGTGACCACCAAGGACGGCGGCGATGCCGTCGCGGCTGTGGAAGCAGCGCTGCAATAAGCCGGACGGCCCCGGGAGCCAACCCGGGGCCCATTCCACCAGAACGGTCCGGCGCGCGCGGGGGGAGAAGACAGAATGGACTGGCTGACAGCTTGGAAAATCCCGGTCGGGGCTTATTCCAAGGTCGTATTCGACTGGATGAAGACCCACCTGACCGTCATTTTCGACGGCATTTCCCTGGTCCTCGAATCGCTGATCAGCGGCATCCTGTTCCTGTTGCAGGGCCCGCCCGCGCTGATCATCGTGGCGCTTTTCGTTGCCCTGACCTGGGTGTTGCAGCGCAACTGGAAGGTCTGCCTTGGCATCGCTCTCGGCTGGCTGTTCGTGATCAATCAGGGCTACTGGAAGGAAACCACCGAAAGCCTGACGCTGATCATCGCCTCCTGCGCGGTCTGCCTTGGCCTTGGCATCCCGATCGGAATCGCCGCCGCGCACCGGCCCCGGCTTTATGCCGCGATGAGCCCGATCCTCGACCTGATGCAGACGCTGCCGACCTTTGTCTACCTGATCCCGGCCATCGTCTTTTTCGGCACCGGCCTGGTGCCGGGCCTGATCGCCACGGTGATCTTCGTCCTGCCCGCGCCGATCCGGCTGACGCATCTTGGCGTCGCCTCGACACCCACCGCGCTATTGGAGGCCGCGACCGCCTTTGGCGCCACGCCCCGCCAGCGGCTGTGGAAGGTGGAACTGCCCTGGGCCTGGCCGCAGATCATGGCAGGGCTGAACCAGACCATCATGCTTTCGCTCTCTATGGTGGTCATCGCCTCGATGGTCGGCGCCAAGGGGCTTGGCAATCCGGTGATGCGCGCGCTTGCCAATGTCGATGCCGCCAAGGGCTTTGAATCCGGCTTCGTCATCGTCGTCGTCGCCATCGCGCTTGACCGCATGCTGAGGGTCACGAAATGAGCAGTTCAACAAGCCGGGCCGCCGTAGAATTCGACCGCGTCTCCATCGTTTTTGGCGACCATCCCGACCGCGCCCTGCCGCTGATGGACCAGGGCAAGACCCGGACCGAGGTGCAGCAGGCCACTGGACAGGTGCTGGGCGTCCACGATTGCTCGCTGACCGTGGCCGAGGGCGAAATCCTTGTTCTCATGGGGCTTTCCGGCTCGGGCAAATCCACGCTGCTGCGCGGGGTAAACGCGTTGAACCCGGTGGTCCGGGGCGAGGTGCGGGTGCTTGAGGACGACAAGATGGTCTCGGTCACCAAGGCCAACCCCGAGACGCTGCGCCGGTTGCGCGCGACGCGGGTGGCGATGGTCTTCCAGCAGTTCGGCCTCTTGCCCTGGCGCACGGTGCGGGAAAACGTGGGCCTTGGACTGGAGCTTGCCGGCATGTCGCCCGAGGCGCGCAGGCCCCGTGTCGATGCCCAGCTTGAACTGGTGAACCTAAGCCAATGGGCCGAGCGCAAGGTGGGCGACCTGTCGGGGGGCATGCAGCAGCGCGTGGGCCTTGCCCGCGCCTTTGCGACCGAGGCGCCGATCCTGCTGATGGACGAGCCCTTCTCGGCGCTCGACCCGTTGATCCGCACCAAGCTGCAGGATGAACTGCTGGACCTGCAACGGAAACTGAAGCGCACGATCATCTTCGTCAGCCATGACCTCGACGAGGCGTTCAAGATCGGCAACCGCATCGCGCTGATGGAGGGCGGCCGGATCGTCCAGTGCGGCACCGCGCGCGAGATCATCGCCAATCCGGTCAGCGAATATGTGGCGGATTTCGTCGCCCACATGAACCCGCTGGGCGTGCTGACTGCGCGGGATGTGATGGAGCCCGGCGTGGCCTCTGCCACCTCGCACGAGCTGCCCGCCGAAACGCCGGTCAAGGATATCCTCGACCTGATGTCGAAGGGGGTGGCCGAGCTGGTGGTGACGGACAACGGCCGCAATCTGGGGATGGTCCGGACGGCAAGCCTGATGGCCAAGCTGATCAACCCGCGGGGCTAGGGGCCCCTCCTCGAGCACTTCGTGCACTCGTCGGAAGGGTCTGCGCACCCCTGCGAGGAGTGTACGAAGTGCCCGAGGAGCCGTCCCCAGGCTTGCGGCATCAAGGTTAACCTGGCGTAAACGCCAGCGACCAACCCATTGATTTTCCACGCTTCAGCAAAGTGCCCACGGGCGGGCAGTCACTCCGCCTTCGCCACCTTCTCCTTCGCCGGAGCCTTCTTGGCAGTCACCTTCTTCGCCGGGGCTTTCTTCGCCGCAGGAGCCTTCTTCGCCGCCGCCTTCTTCGGTGCGGCCTTCTTCTTCGCCCCCGACTTGCCTGCCTTCTCGGCGATCAGGACCAGAGCCTCCTCCAGCGTCACCGTCTCGGGCTCCACCCCCTTCGGCAGTGTCGCGTTCACCTTTTCCCACTTGACGTAAGGCCCGTATTTCCCCGGCATGACCTGGACCTCACCCCCATCTGGATGCGCCCCCAGCACCTTCAACGGCCCCGCGGGTGCGGCCCGCCCGCGACCACGACTTGCCTTCTGGGCCAGCACCTCGACCGCGCGGTTCATCCCGATGGTGAAAACCTCCTCCACCTCCGGGATGTTGGCATAGACCGTGCCATGTTTCACATAGGGCCCGAAGCGCCCGATCCCGGCCTCGACCAGCACGCCATCTTCGGGGTGCTTGCCGACCTCGCGCGGGAGCGAGAGCAGGGACAGGGCGCGATCCAGCGTCAGGCTGTCGGGCGTCCAGCCTTTCGGGAGGCTCGCCCGGTCGGGCTTGGGGTTGGCTTCGCTGGCCTCGCCGCGCTGGATGTAAGGCCCGAACCGGCCCGCCCGCAGCGAAATCTCCACGCCGTTCTCGTCCTGCCCCAGAATGCGGCCATCCGAGGCGACGGATTCCGCATCGCCAGCCAGAGGCCGCGTATACCGGCATTCCGGATAGTTGCCGCAGCCGATGAAGGCCCCGCCCGACCGCGCCGTCTTCAGGTGCAGCCGCCCGGTGCCGCAGGTCGGGCAGATCCGGGGATCGCCGCCATCCGCCCGCGCGGGGTAGAGATGGGGAGCGAGAAAATCGTCCAGCTTCTCCAGCACTTCGCCGATGCGAAGGTCCGCCGTCTCGGCAATCGCCGCCGAGAAGTCGCGCCAGAAGCGGGCCAGCACGTCCTTGTAGTCGCGGTCGCCGGCGGAGACGTCGTCCAGTTCCGCCTCAAGGTCGGCGGTGAAATCATACTCGACATAGCGCTTGAAGAAGTTCGCAAGGAAGGCCGTCACCAGCCGCCCCTTGTCTTCCGGGAAGAGGCGGTTCTTGTCCTTCCGCACATATTCGCGGTCGACGATGGTGGTCAGGATCGAGGCATAGGTCGAGGGCCGCCCGATCCCAAGCTCCTCCATCCGCTTGACCAGCGTCGCCTCGGTATAGCGCGGCGGGGGCTGGGTGAAATGCTGGTCGGGGGTGATGGCGCCCTTGGCCAGCGCCTCGCCCTGCATCACCTGCGGCAGGCGGCCTTCGTCCTCGTCCTCGTCGTCGCGGCCCTGATCGTAGACCTTTAGGTAGCCGTCGAAGAGAACTACCTGCCCGTTCGCGCGGAACCCGACCTCACCGTCCGGCGAGGTCACGTCGACAGCCGTCCGCTCCAGCCGCGCGGCGGCCATCTGGCTGCTGATGGTGCGCTTCCAGATCAGGTCGTAGAGCTTGCGCTGGTCATCCTCGACCCGGATCTTCTCCGGTCCGAGGCCCATGTCGGTCGGCCGGATGCATTCATGTGCTTCCTGAGCATTCTTGGCCTTGTTCTTGTACATGCGGGGAGAATCCGGAACGTAGTCCGGCCCGAAACGACGCTTGATCTCGTCGCGGGCGGCCATCACCGCTTCGGGGGCCATGTCGATGCCGTCGGTTCGCATGTAGGTAATGTAGCCCGCCTCATAGAGGCGTTGCGCGGCGTTCATGCATTGCTTGGCGCCCATGCCGTACTTGCGGGATGCCTCCTGCTGGAGGGTCGAGGTCATGAAGGGCGGCCAGGGGTTGCGGGTCGCGGGCTTCGATTCAACCGCCATGACCTTGAAATCACGGGATTTCGCGGCCTGGACGGCGAGTTCGGCGGCGGTGGCGGTGGGGATGTCGAACTTCGCCAGCTTCTTGCCGCCAAGGGTGACCATCCCGGCCTCGAATTCCTGCCCGCGCGGGGTGCGGAAGACGGCCTTGACGGTCCAGTATTCCTGGGCCTTGAAGGCCTCGATCTCCATTTCCCGCTCGACGATCAGACGGAGGCAAACGGACTGCACCCGGCCGGCGGATTTCGCGCCGGGAAGCTTGCGCCAGAGGACGGGGGAGAGGGTGAAGCCGACGAGATAGTCCAGCGCGCGGCGGGCGAGATAGGCCTCGACAAGCGGCGTGTCGATGTCGCGGGGTTCCTTCATCGCCTTGGTCACGGCGTCTTTCGTGATGGCGTTGAAAGTAACGCGGGCGACGTTTTTGCCTTTCTTCAGAGAGCTTTGCAGGGCTTCCTTCAGATGCCAGCTGATCGCCTCGCCCTCGCGATCGGGGTCGGTCGCAAGGATCAGGGTGTCGTCGGATTTCAGCGCCTCGGCAATGGCGCGGACGTGTTTTTTCGACTCGGGGGCAACCTCCCAGAGCATGTCGAATCCATGCTCGGGGTCGACGGAGCCGTCCTTGGCAGGCAGGTCGCGGACATGGCCGTAAGAGGCGAGGACGGTGAAGTCCGGGCCGAGATATTTGTTGATTGTCTTGGCCTTGGCGGGGGATTCGACGACGACGACTGGCATTTTTCCTGAAGCTCCCGCGCCCTGCAAATGGCGCGGCAACATGTGGGAGAAGAAACGCGGTTGTCAACCGGGGGGCGGAACGAGGCGTCGCGCGGGGATGACAGGAGGATGGTTTTGCAAAGGTGAAGCGAAATGCACGCTATGGGAGGGGCGAGATCGGAGGGTTGGCGGCAAGCTATTGGGAACGCTGATTTAAACCGGCGGTTTTCTGGAGATCGAGGCGTATTCCTGGCGTATGATTTCAGTATGCCTTCCATGCATACGCACGTCTGGCACGGTGGATGTTAACCAATAGCGGCGAATCGGCTTTCGGCGCGGACCGTGGGCAGATTGCCCACCCTACTCGACCCGGGCCAGGAGCCCGCCGGGCTGGCGGGCGATGCGTCCGTCAAGTTCCAGCACCAGCAGTTCGGGCGCCAGTTGGGCGGAGGTGACGTTCAGGTCGCGCATCAGCTGATCCTCGGCCAGCGGGCTGGGGCCGAGGCGGTTCAGGATCATCGAGTGGAGAAGCGCCACCTCCTTCAGCGGGCGCTGGGGGACGGTGGGGCCGGGGAGTTGCTGCAGGCGCAGTTCGGGTTCGGGTCGGGCCGCGCAGGGTGCGCCCAAGGCTTCCAGCACATCCTGCGGGCCACGGACCAGGAGGGCACCATCGCGGATGAGGATGTTGCAGCCCGAGGCGCGGGCGTCGAACGGGTGGCCGGGGACGGCCATGACCTCGCGCCCGTAGTCGAGGGCGGCGCGGGCGGTGATCAGGCTGCCGGATTTGGCGGCGGCCTCGACCACGATGACGGCACGCGAAAGCCCGGCAACGATGCGGTTGCGCAGGGGGAAATGCCGGGCCTGGGGTTCAAGGCCCGGCGGGTGTTCGCTGATCCGGCAGCCGGCGGCGTCGATGGCCGTGGCAAGGGCGGCATTTTCGGCGGGGTAGATCACGTCCACGCCACCGGCCATGACGGCGACGGTGCGGCCCTGACCTTCCAGCGCGGCCTCATGCGCGGCGGCGTCGATGCCGCGGGCAAGTCCGGAGATCACGGTGAACCCGGCCTCGGACAGGCCGAGGCCGAGGCGGCGCGCCATGCGGGTACCGAGCGACGAGGCGTTGCGGGCGCCGACCATACCGATGGCGGGGCTGTTCAAGAGCGCGATGTCGCCCATAGCCCAGAGGACCGGCGGCGCGTCGGGGACGTCGGTCAGGGCCTGCGGGTAATCGGCTTCGCCATGCACCAGCAGCCGCGCGCCAAGCGCCCGGCCCTGCTTGAGTTCGGCCTGGGCGACGCCAAGGGGGCAGACCTCATAATCCTCCACCCCCGCCGCGCAAGCGATGGCGGGAAGGGCGGCCAGCGCGGCACGGGCTGACCCATGTTCGGCGATCAGCCGATGAAAGGTGACGGCGCCGACACGGCGGGAGCGGACGAGGCGAAGCCGGTCGAGACGGTCATCCTCGGTCTGGAATGTGGAGTGGGGTGGGGTGGAAAGCTGCCCGTCCGCCATGCTGGCCCTCGCCTCGTTCGCAGCGGCAGGTTGCACCGGGGAAGGTTAACGACTGCTTAATCGCGATGGTCCCCGCAGGAAGGATTGAACCCGACGCGGATATTTGATCAAATGGCGCAAAGCCCGGGGCCTGAGTCTGATCCGCGGGGCTGCCATCATGTCTTTGGGAGCAAGACCATGCTGAACGCAGAAGTAGCCAAGCGCCGCGACGAAGCCATCTCGCGCGGGGTGGGGATGATGACACAGATCTATGCCGACAAGGCACTGAACTCCGAGGTCTGGGACATCGAGGGCAACCGCTACATCGACTTTGCCGCCGGGATCGCGGTGGTGAACACCGGGCATTGCCACCCCAAAGTGATGGCGGCGGTGGCGAACCAGATGACCAAGTTCACCCATACCTGCCATCAGGTGATGCCCTATGAGAACTACATCCGGCTGGCGGAACGCCTGAACGAGAAGGTTCCGGGCAATTTCAAGAAGAAGACGATCTTCGTGACCACCGGCGCCGAAGCCTGCGAGAATGCGATCAAGATCGCCCGTATCGCCACGGGCCGCGATGCCGTGATCGCCTTTGGCGGCGGCTTCCATGGCCGGACCTTCATGGGCATGGCACTGACCGGCAAGGTGGAACCCTACAAGAAGGGCTTCGGCTCGATGATGCCGGGCGTCTTCCATGTGCCCTTCCCGATGGGTCCGCAGGGGATTTCGACCAAGGATGCGATGGCGGGGATCGAAAAGCTGTTCAAGGCCGATCTCGACCCGGCCCGCGTCGCCGCGATCATCTTCGAGCCGGTGCAGGGTGAAGGCGGCTTCAACCCTGCGCCGACCGATCTGGTGAAGGCGATCCGGGCGCTTTGCGACCAGCATGGCATCGTGATGATCGCCGACGAGGTGCAGACCGGCTTTGCGCGGACCGGGAACCTCTTCGCGATGGAGATGCACGGGGTTGCGGCGGACCTGACGACGATGGCCAAGGGTCTGGCCGGCGGGCTGCCGCTGGCGGCGGTGACCGGCAAGGCGGAACTGATGGATGCGGCCAATCCGGGCGGTCTGGGCGGCACCTATGCCGGGAACCCGCTGGGGATCGCGGCGGCCAATGCCGTCCTGGACGTGATCGAGGAGGAAGACCTTTGCGCCCGGGCGAATGAGCTGGGTTCGCGGCTGAAGCAGCGGCTGGAGGCGATCCGCTCGACCGCGCCGGAGATCGTGGACATCCGCGGGCCGGGCTTCATGGTCGCGGTGGAATTCGCCAATCCCGGCACCAAGGAGCCGGATGCGGGCTTCACCAACCGGGTGCGGCTGGAGGCGCTGAAGCGCGGCCTTCTGCTCCTCACCTGCGGGGTCTATGGCAACGTGGTCCGCTTCCTGGCGCCGATCACCATCCCGGATGCGCATTTCGCCGAGGCGATGGATATCCTCGAAGCCTCGGTCGCGGCGGCGCGGCAGTAGGCCCCAGGGGGAACGGGCGGGCCGGTCCGGTGGTGCAGGCGCAGCACCGGATCGGTGAATTTTCGCCCATCTCGCCTTTTTGCAGCCCCAAGCGGGGGTTAGACAGCTAATGTCCGTCAGCCGACTCACAACCCGGAGCATATCCATGAAACATCTTCTACTGACCCTTCCGATCCTGACCCTGGCGCTGGCGGCATGCACGCCGGCCGAGCAGAACGCAGCCATCGGTGCCGTCGGCGGCGCTGCGGTGGGCGCGGCGATCTCGTCGGATTCGGACCGGACCAAGGGCGCCATCGCGGGCGCGGCCGTGGGCATCGTCGCCTCGCAGCTGATTGGCCCGGCGCAGCAGCCTGGCAAGTGCTACTACCGCGACCAGTACGGCCAGAAGTACATCGCCAACTGCCAGTAAGGCCAAGTCTGTCCAGGTCCGCCGAGGCGGGCCGGGACTCCCGCCGCCCGAGGACAGGCGGCCCCTTTCGTGTCAGGGATCGAGCGGCTAGAAGGGCGGGCAACCTGCCAGAAGGCCGCCCATGTCCGACCTTTCCCCCGGAATCGAGATCACCGCTGCCAGCGTCAGTCTGGGCGGGCAATTGGTTCTTGAGGGGCTGACCCTGCGGCTGACCGAAGCGCGGATCGGCGTCCTGGGGCGGAACGGATCGGGCAAGTCCACGCTTCTGCGCCTGATCGCGGGGCTGATCGGCCCGGACAGCGGCACGGTGCGGGTGGATGGGGCGGACCCTTTCCTCGACCGCAAGGCTGCGCTGGCGGCCCTGGGCATCCTGTTCCAGAACCCCGATCACCAGATCCTGTTCCCGACCGTCGAGGAAGAGCTTGCCTTCGGGCTGCTGCAACAGGGTCTGGGCCGGGCCGAGGCCGCCGCGCGGGTGGCAGCCCTGTTGCAGGACGAGGGGCGGGCACATTGGGCCAAGGCGCCGGTGACGACGCTTAGCCAGGGACAACGGCACTATCTGTGCCTTTTGGCCGTGCTGCTGATGGAGCCGCGCACCATTCTTCTGGATGAGCCGCTGGCAGGGCTGGACCTGCCGACGCAGGCGCGGCTGGCCCGGCGCTTTGCCGCGCTGCCGCAGCGGCTGGTCACGATCACCCATGACCCGGCGGTGCTGGCGGGTGCCGACCGGGTCCTGTGGCTGGAGGCAGGGCGGGTGGTGGCGGACGGCCCGCCGGGCAAGGTGATCCCGGCCTTCACCGCCGAGATGGCCCGGATCGGAGCGCGCGATGCTGACGCTAACCTCGCCGGTTGAGACCTGGGCGCATCGGCGTCCGGCCGGGTTGAAGCTTGCCACGCTGGCGGTGGCGACGACGGGACTGTTCCTGCTGGGCTCTCCGGTCCCGCTGGCGGCGGCGCTGGCTGCAACGGCGGGGCTGTATCTGACCGGCGGCGGGCGATTTGCGCAGACCGGACTGCGCCAGCTGGTGCCGCTCTGGCCCTTCGTGCTGATCGTGGGCGCGTGGCATCTGTGGACCGGGGACGTGACCGGTGGCGTGGCGATCCTGCTGCGCATGGTCACGGCGGTGGCGCTGGCGAACTTCGTCACCATGACGACGCGGCTGTCCGACATGCTGGCGGTTTTCGAGCGGCTGGCCCGTCCGCTGGCACCGATCCTGCCGCCCCGCCGCCTGGCGCTGGCCTTCGCGCTGGTGATCCGCTTCATCCCGGTGATGCTGGAGCGGATGGGGCAGATCCGGCAGTCCTGGTCAGCCCGGTCCCAGCGCGCCGCGCGCTGGCGGGTGATGGTCCCTGCGACCCTCGCCGCGCTGGACGATGCAGACCGCGTGGCAGAAGCCTTGCGCGCGCGCGGCGGGGCTGATTAAAGGGCGAAAACACCAACGGGGGACCCATGGAACGCAACCTGACTCACATTGCCCTTTTCGCCGCGCTGATCGCGGTGCTGGGCCTGATTCCGAAGATCGACCTTGCCGGAGGCGTGCCGATCACCGCGCAATCGCTGGGCATCATGCTGTGCGGAACGGTGCTGGGCGCCCGTCGTGGCGCGCTGGCGGTGCTGTTGTTCCTGGCGCTGGTCGCTGCCGGGCTGCCGCTTCTGTCCGGCGGGCGGGGCGGGATCGGCGTCTTTGCCGGGCCGTCGGTCGGCTTCCTGGTGGGCTTCCCCGTCGCGGCCTTCGTCGCGGGCTGGGTGATGGAACACACGACGCTTTCGCCCGCCGTGGCCGCGACCGCGGCTTCGGTCATCGGCGGGATCGGCGTGATGTATGTGTTCGGCATCATCGGCATGTCGGTAGTGCTGGGCAAGACGCTGGGCGAGGCTGCCTTCATGGCCGGTGCCTTCCTGCCGGGTGACGCGATCAAGGCAGTGATTGCGGGCCTCGTGACGCAAAGCCTGTCGCGGATGCGGCCAGCCTCGTTGCTGTCGCGCGCCTGATGCTCAGGGTGACGGCGCTTCGACGAGAAGCGCCGTCCCGATGCCTCCGGCAGCGGCGATGGCAGCAAGACCACGGCCTTTGCGAAGGCCGTGGAACAACCGGACGGCAAGGATGGCGCCAGACGCGCCGATCGGATGGCCGCGCGCCAGCCCGCCGCCTGCCGGATTGACTATGCGCGGATCAAGCCCGGCGCCGTCGATCACCGCAAGGGCCTGCACGGCATAGGCCTCCATGATTTCCGCCTGTTGCAAAGGCTCGCCCGCCCAGATGCGCCGGATGGCCGCGACCGGGGCGAGGCCGGGTTCCTCGGGCGCCCCGCCCAGGGTGGCCCCGGCAAGGATCGCGAGGCCCCTGCCCTGTGCCACACGATCCGAAACGACAAGGCAGGCCGCAGCCGCATCGGCGGCGACGGCGGCGGTGGCGGTGGTGACGCTGCCTGCAAGGACCGGCGCGCGGGCGAGGAGCTTCGGGGCAAGCACGCGCGGAAAGGCGTCGCGGGGGGTGTCGTTCAGGGGGACGATCTCGGCTGTCAGATCAGCGGCAAGCGCCTTGGCGTGGCTTGCGGCGGCCCAGGCCTCTTGCCGGTCGCGGGAAATGGCGAGGCGCTGCGCGAGGGCGTCGGCGGCCTCGGCCATGTCGGGGTCGCGGTCGGGCCAGGGCGTGAAGGGGGCCTGATCGTAGGGCACGGGCAGCCCGCCATCGGGGTCGGTCTTCAGGCGCAGCGGGCGGCGGGAGTAGCTTTCGACACCGCCGGCAAGCACAACCTCGGCCACGCCAGCGTCGATCAGCGCCTTCGCCAGCAGGATCGCGTCGAGACCGCCCGCGCATTGCCGGTCGGTGGTGAGGCCCGCGACGGTTTCCGGCAGGCCCGCGGCCAGCGCCACGCGGCGGGCCGGGTTGCCCCCGGCACCGAGGGCGTTCGAGAGGATGACCTCGTCGACCTGCTGCGGCGCGACAGTCGCGTCCATGAGACATGCCTGCAAGACAGGCGCGGCGAGGTCTTCCAGCGAAAGGCGCGCAAAGGCCCCGTTGCGCGGGACCACGGCGGTGCGGCGGGCGGCGATCAGGCGGGCCATAGTGCCGCCTCCAGCGCCTTGAGGTCGGTCTTGCCGGAGGGGAGCATGGGCCAGACCTGCCGCCAGATCAGCCCCTTTGGGGATTTGAGCGGGCCAAGGTCGTGGCGCAGGCGGGTCAGGATGGCGGCCTCTTGTGCGGGGTCGCCCTGCAGGACGGCGATGAGGGCATGACCGCGTTTCGCATCCGGGACGAGCAGGATGGCGGCGCGGGTCACGCCCGGCAGGGTTTCCAGCAGCGCCTCGATTTCTTCCGGGAAGACATTCTGGTCGGCCACCGTCACCATCCGGCCCGCGCGGCCCTTCAGCGTGAGGTAGCCGTCGTCGATCTGCCCGATCTCGCCGACGGACAGCCAGCCGTCGCGCCAGCGGGTCGAGCCTGGCCCGGCATCGGCGTAGCCGAGGAAGAGGTAGGAGCTTTTGACCCAGACTTCGCCGGTCGGATCAAGGCGAAGATCGACGCCGGGATAGGGGCGGCCGACCGAGGTTTCGGGGGTGCCCCCATCGGCCAGCGTGATGAAGCTGGTTTCGGCGGCACCGTAGAACTCTCGGATCTGCGCAATCGGGGCGAGGGTGGCAAGGCGCGCGCGGAGGGCGGGGTCAAGCTTGGAGCCGCCGACAAGGATCAGGCGAAGGTCAGGAAAATGGCCCTGCCCTTCGGTCAAAAGGCGAAGCTGGGCGGGGGTGGCGTAGAGATGGGTGATCCGGAGTGTGCCAAGGGCGTCGCGCTGGCGGTCTGGACGGAGGTCGGCGAGATGATGAACTTCGGCACCAAGGTGAAGGCCCTCAATGGCGCCGTAGAGCGCGAGAGAATGGACCAGACGACCAAGGGTGGCCACCCGCGCCCCGGGGCCGATGCCGAAGCGCGCGTTGACGGCGAAGCTGGCGGTCCAGGAGGCTTGGGTGCGGCGGATGCGGCGGGGATGGCCGGTGGAGCCGGAGGTGAGGGTTTCAAGGACCGGCTGGCTATGGGGTTCGGGCGGCGGCTGGTCCGATGCGCCGATGCGGAAGGCGGAGTGGCCGATGGCGGCGGCGAGGCCTTTGGGCGTGTCGGGGAGGACGATTCCAGACGTGACAGGCTGGCCGATCCCCTCCCTTGCGCGGAGAGAGGATGCAGGGCGGGCGTCACGCCGCACCTCTGCCCCCGCGCTGTCGAACAGCCGGGCTTCGGGATGCCAGCGGAAGCGGTCGGTCATGCCTTCAGAAGCGAGGCGATGCGGCGCAGCGCGAGAAGGTAACCCTCGGTCCCGCAACCGGCGATCACGCCGTCGGCGCGCAGGCTGACATAGGACTGGTGCCGGAAGGCCTCACGCTTGTGGATGTTGGAGATATGGACCTCGATCACCACGCCCTCATAAGCGTGAAGCGCGTCGAGGATCGCGATGGAGGTGTGGGAATAGGCGCCGGGGTTGATGATGATCGCGGCGGATTTGCCCCTCGCCTCGTGAATCCAGTCGACCAGGTGCCCTTCGTGGTTCGATTGCAGCGCGCGGACCGTCAGGCCCAGTTCCTCGGCCAGGTCCGAGACCTTGTCAGCCACATCGTCTAGCGTCTCGCGCCCATAGATTTCGGGTTGGCGCAGGCCAAGGAGATTCAGGTTGGGGCCGTTCAGGAGGGTGACGAGTTTCGGCATGTCCGGGTCCGCGGCTTAGGGCTGGCGCGAGATTAGCCGATATGACCCTGCGGGCAACGGGCAAAAAATTGGCGGCTTTCCTCAGGTCTGCGCGTGGCAGACGGGAAAGCCGCCCAGGGAGACGCCGGTTACCCTTTGGGGGTGGAATCAGGCCACTTTCTCCAGAACCACCTCGGGCAGGATGCCAAGGGCGCGCACCACTTCGCGGGTCAGGTGCGGGCGGTTCAGGGTATAGAAGTGCAGATCCTCGACCCCGCCTTCGATCAGCTTGTCGCAAAGCTGGGTCGCATGGGCCAGGGCCAGAAGCTCCTCGCGCCCGTCGCGGGCCGCGGTGGTGAAGGCTTCGTCCAGCTTGTGCGGGACCGTGGTGCCGCAACGCTGCGCGAATTTCTTCGCGCCGTCCCAGCTGGTGATCGGCAGGATGCCGGGGATGATCGGCGCGTCGATCCCGGCCTTCACGCAGGCATCGCGGAAGCGGAAGAAGGTGTCGGCGTCGAAGAAGAACTGGGTGATGGCCGAGGAGGCCCCGGCGTCGATCTTGCGCTTGAGCCAGGTCACATCGGCGGCGCTGTCGGCGGCATCCGGGTGCGGCTCCGGGTAGGCGCCGACGCGGATCTTGAACTTGCCGGTGCGGGCCAGCTTTTCCACCAGTTCCACGGAATTGGCGAAGCCGAGGGGATGCGGCACGAAACGCTGCGCGCCCTTGGGGGCGTCACCGCGTAGGGCGACGATCTCGGTCACCCCGGCGGCGGCGTAGGATTCGGCGATGGCCAGCGTCTCGGTCTGGGTCGCGTCGACGCAGGTGAGATGCGCGGCGACCTTCAGGCCGTAGTTGCGGTGGATGGTCGAGACCGCGTCATGCGTCAGCGTCCGGGTGGTGCCGCCCGCGCCGTAGGTGACCGATACGAACTCGGGCTGCATCGGGGCCAGCGCCTGCACCGTCTCCCACAGGCGGAACGATGCGTCCAGCGACTGCGGCGGGAAGAATTCAAAGCTGATGCGGGGCGTGGGCATGGTGGTCTCCTTGATTGCGCCCCTTGTGGCAGATCAGCGGATGTGAGACCAATTCATAGTTCTCACCATCTTCATGAGGTTCATTCATGTACGTCGAACTGCGCCACCTGCGCACGATCCGGGCGATCCAGCAGGCCGGGGGGTTGGCCCGGGCGGCGGACATGCTGAACATGACGCAATCCGCGCTGTCGCATCAGGTGAAGGGGCTGGAGGATCAGGCGGGGATGGAGCTGTTCGTGCGGCGGTCGAAACCGATGCGGCTGTCGGCGGCGGGGGTCAGGATGCTGCGGGCGGCGGAGCGTATCCTGCCGGAAATCGACGCGATGGAGGAGGAGTTCCGGGCCTTGCGGGCGGGGCGGACGGGACGGCTGCATATTGCCATCGAATGCCATGCCTGTTTCGACTGGCTGTTTCCGGTGCTGGAGATGTTCCGCCACGCCTGGCCCGAGATCGACGTGGACATCCGCGCCGGTCTGGCCTTCGAGGCCCTGCCCGCTCTGAACCGGGAGGATGTGGATCTGGTGATCTCCTCGGACCGCGAACCGCCGCCGGGGATCGTGTTCAACCCCTTGTTCGACTATCACCCGACCTTCGTCGGGTCGGCCCAGAACCCGCTCGCGGCGAAAGAGTTCATCACGGCGGAAGATTTCCGCGATCAGGTGCTGATCACCTATCCGGTCAGCCGCGACAAGCTGGACATCTTCACCGAAGTGCTGACCCCGGCCAAGGTGGAACCCCGCGCGCAGCGGACGGCGGAGCTGACGGCGGTGATCCTGATGCTGGTGGGGTCGAACCGGGGGGTGGCGGTCTTGCCGGACTGGGTGATGCGCGAGGTGAAGACCAATGCAGATTACATCACGCGACCGTTGGGGCCGGAGGTGGTGACGAAGCGGATGTATGCGGCGACGCGGGAAGAGGATGCGGGGAAGCCCTATATCGCGCATTTCCTGCGGCTGGCGCGGTCGGAGCCGGTAAAGCTGCAGCGCGGGTGACGCCTCCTCGTTCGACTTCGTCTCCTCGTCGGGTGAAACCTGCGAGGAGAGACGAAGTCTCCGACGAGCGTCAGGCGCGGATCGTTTCGGCCATCGCCTTGAAGAGCCCGTCGTTGGCCGCGATCAGCGCGCCGTCAAGGGGATCGGTGCCTTCGCGCAGGCCCTCGACCAGGCCTCCGGCCTCCTTGACCAGCAGGATCCCGGCCGCGATGTCCCAGGCGGAAAGCTCACGCTCCCAATAGCCGTCGAAGCGGCCCGCGGCGACATAGGCGAGGTCGAGCGAGGCAGCACCCCAGCGCCGCACCCCGGCGCAGGCGGGCATCAGGCGGCCAAGATCCTTCAGCATTGCGGGCAGCGTCGATTTGGCCCCGAAGGGCACGCCGGTCGCGAACACCGCCTCATGCATGGCGCGGCGACCGGACACCCGCAGGCGGCGGTTGTCGTTCAGCCAGCAGCCGGCGCCCTTTTCGGCCCAGAACATCTCGTCCTTGGCCGGGTCGTAGACGACGGCGGAGACGATCTCTCCCTTATGCTCCAGCGCGATCGAGACGGCCCAATGCGGCATTCCGTGCAGGAAGTTGGTGGTTCCGTCCAGGGGATCGACAATCCAGCGCCGGGTCGGGTCGGCGCCCGCAGCGCCGCCGGTTTCCTCGCCCAGCCAGCCGTAGGTCGGCCGCGCGCCCAGAAGCTCTTCCTTGATCAGCCGCTCGGCCTCGCGATCCGCCTTCGAGACGAAATCGCCCGGCCCCTTGGTCGAGACCTGCAGGTTCTCCACCTCGCGGAAATCCTTCACGAGGCTGCGGCCCGCCTTGCGGGCGGCCTTGATCATCAGGTTGAGGTTGGCCGAGCCCTGCATCGTCTGCTCCCGAAGCTTCCAAGCCCGGCGCTATAGCGGGAAGGAGTCAGGAAAGGAAGGGGTCGGCCTATTGCACGATCACCACGCGGGTGTTTTCCATCCCCTCGGCCTTGACCATCTCGAACAGGATCTTCGCGTTCTTCGGATCCAGCCTGACGCAGCCATGGCTGGCGGGCTTACCAAGGCGCTTGATCTGGTCGGTGCCGTGGATGGCGTAATTGCCGTCGTAGAAGATGGCAAAGGGCATCGGCGCGTTGTTGTAGCGGCGCGAGCGGTGGTTGCGGGAGAGGAATTCAGGCTCGTAAGTCCCCGCCGGGGTGATCTTGCCCGCCTTGGCGGTGGAGACGGCCCAGGTGTAAAGGAGCCGCCCCTCATGGTAGACCTTCATCTCTTGTGAGCCGATCGAGACATGGGCGACGACCCGTTCGGCCAGGGCAGCCCCCGGCGACAGCAGCAGGCCCAGCAGGAGCGCGGCAAAATGACGACGCATGGCAACCTCCTAATACTTCTATCAATAGCGGGAAGGATTCCCCTATCCGTGCAGTAGTCAACGGAAAACCGGCGAAAATCCGGTCGGGATTTCCTTAATCTTGGCGGGTTTGGGTCAGCCCCTGGCCGGATTGCGTCGCGGCAGGGCACCGATCATCGGGCCCTCCAGCTCGCGCAGGAGCTTGCGGCGGATCGCGTCGGGATAGTCGGTCTGGCGGGGGGCGACCTCGACAAAGGCATCGGGGCCGCGGATCAGTTCGTCGTGGTAGTACTCGACGATGTCGGCCTCATGCTCGCCCACGGCGAGGCCATTCACGGTGATGCCGGTGAAATCTTCCCGCTCATAGGTACGGGCGACGGTGATGCCGTCGTTGTTGCGCCCGTCGCCCGCCACGTCGATCACCCGGCGTTCGCAGTCCGGGGCGTCGCTCATCAAATCGAGGCCGTAGCTCAGCGCATCGCCCAGAGCGGTGGCCATGGGTGCAGCGGGGCGGGGGGTGCGGCGGACCTCCCAGATCGCGGCATCCAGCGCCTCGGGGCTGTCAAGGATCACCCAGGGCTGGACGAGGTCCTGATAGCCGCGCCCCGACCAGTAGTAGATCGCCAGCGCGACCTGCCCCTCGGGACCGAAGATCGCGGCGCGGACCTCGGGGTCCGAAAGCGCCCCCGCCAGCCCGTCGGTCTGGATGACATAGTCGGCGGCGTCGATCGAGCGCGAGACATCCACCGCCAGCGCAAGCGCCAGGCGGCAGTCGGCCGCGGCGGGCTGGCCGAGGCATAACCCAACGAGGACCAGTCGGAGCATCGCGGGACCCTCCCCGCGCGCGATCCTACGGCGAACCGGCGCAAGCGCAAAGCGGTCAGCGGCGGCGGCGGACCAGCGGGATGTTCGAGCGTGAGGCGGGAAACTGCGTCTCGGGGTGCGGCGGATGGCCCTGGGTTTCCTGCCAGAACCCCTGCCCGCCGCGCCTAAGCCAGACGGGAAGCGTCAGGACGATCCCGGCGACAAACCCGCCGACATGAGCCCAGTAGGCGACGCCGCCCGCATCGGATGGGGTCGACACACCGGCGAAGATCTGGATCCCCAACCAGATGCCAAGGACGATCCAGGCCGGGATGGCGAAGATGCGGAAGAAGATGATGAAGATGAACAGGACATCGACCTTGGCGCGGGGGAACAGAAGCAGATAGCCCCCCATCACGCCCCCGATCGCCCCCGAGGCCCCGACCATCGGCATCGGCGAACCGGGATCGGGCAGCGCCTGCGCCAGCCCGGCGGCGGCCCCGCAGGCGAGGTAGAAGACGAGGAAACCGAAATGGCCCATCTCATCCTCGAGGTTGTCGCCGTAGATCCAGAGAAACAGCATGTTGCCGCCGAGATGCATCCAGCCCGCGTGCAGGAACATCGAGGTGACGATGGTTTCCAGCCCCTGACCGGACATGACCCTTGCGGGGACGAGGCCCCAGGTCATGAAGAACCTGTTCAACTCCCATTCCGAGAGCTGGGTGAAATACCACAGGAAGACCAGCACGTTGATCGCGATCAGGGCGAAGGTGACGTAGGGCGTCTGGCCGGAAGGGTTATGGTCGCGGATCGGAAACATGGGCGGCAGAGTTTCCTATGTGCGGCTTTCGGTCAAGCGGGGTCCCAGTTCATGCCGGGAGGCCGGGTGGCACCGCGTCGGCATCAAAGTTGTCGAGTTCGCAATCTGACGCGACGGCACAGGTGCTTGCTGCAGGATGGATGCAAAGCTCTGGGAGATCAGGATGTTTGGTCGCTGCCTGTGCGGATCGGTCGGGTTCGAAATCGACATGCCGGTGCTGAGTTGCGTGACCTGTCATTGCGAAAGCTGCCGACGGCAATGCTCGGCGCCGATGACGGTCTATATCGGCGTCGCCAACGGGGGTTGGCGCTGGACGCGTGGGAAGCCAAAGATCTACAGATCGTCGCCGGGGGTCGAGCGCAGCTTCTGCGCCGACTGTGGCACACCCCTGACCTTCCGGTCGCAGAAGATGTCGGACGTCATGCACTTCTATGTTGCGGCGATGGACGAACCGGAAGCATTCGCGCCGACGCTGCATGTCGCCTTTGAAGAAAAGCTGCCCTGGCTGAAACTTGCGGACGGACTGCCGACCGTCGTCGGGCCAGACTACACCAAAGCCTGAGCAGGCGATCGGCATGTGCGGGTGCCCATGCCGATCAAAGGGCGGCGGATCGCGCCTTAGCTGTTCCCGAACTCGGCCAGAAGCTGCGCGTTGCCGCCCGAGGCGGTGGTGTCGATGCAGAGATGGCGTTCCAGATGGGTATGGCCCGCATCCGGCGCGGCGATCAGGGGCAGGATCGGGCCTTTCCGGCGGGCCAGGGCCTGCGCGAAGGGGCGGCCTGCCTCGGCCTCGCCCCACCAGAGCGCGCCGGAAAAGCCGGTGAGCGTGGCGAGCGCCTCTGGGTCAAGGCCGGGGGCCTCGACCGCGTGGCCGCCCAGCTTGCGGACGGCTTCGGCCTGGTGCAGCGCGGCAGTCCGGCCCGGGCCAAGGCAGAGCAGGGGCGAACGGGGGGTCATGGTCAAGCGGTTCGATTCGCCGGTCGGGCCGGGCATGTTCTCGGCCTGCGGCGCAGCGGCGGGCCAAGGCGCGGACAGCGCCTTTGCTGCTTCTGCCGCCGTGGTCCGGGCGTCGTCCGGCTTGGAGCCCTGCGTCGGGGCAAGGGTGAAACGGGTCAGGTAATGCGGCCCGCCTGCCTTGGGCCCGGTGCCGGACAGCCCCTCGCCGCCGAACGGCTGGCTGCCGACCACCGCGCCGATCTGGTTGCGGTTGACATAGGTGTTGCCGACATGCAGGCCGTCGACGATGTGCTGCACCCGGTCGTCGATGCGGGAATGCAGGCCGAAGGTCAGACCGTAGCCGGTGCCGTTGATCGTGGCGATGACCTTGTCGATCTCGGAGGCCTTGAAGGTGGCGATGTGCAGGACCGGGCCGAAGATCTCGCGCGGCATGTCCTCGATGCCTTTGACCTTCAGCACCGTGGGGGCGATGAAGGTCCCCTGCCCCGGCGCCTTGAGGTCCTTCAGCACGCGCCCTTCCGCCCGCGCCTGATCGACATAGGTGCGGATGCCCGCCTGCGCCTCGGCGTCGATCACCGGGCCGATGTCGGTGGAAAGTTGCCAGGGATCGGCCAGCGAAAGGTCTTCCATCGCGCCGAAAAGCATTTCGGTGACGTTGTGGGCGACATCCTCCTGGACATAGAGGCAGCGGAGCGCAGAGCAGCGCTGACCGGCGGACTGGAAGCTTGAGGCGATGATGTCGCGGACGGCCTGTTCCGGCAGCGCGGTGGAATCGACCAGCATGGCGTTGAGGCCGCCGGTTTCCGCGATCAATGGCGCGGTGGGGTCGAGGTGATCGGCCATGCTTCGGCGGATCGCCTGGGCGGTTTCGGTCGAGCCGGTGAAGGCCACGCCGTTCACCCGTGGGTCGCGGGTCAGGGCTGCGCCGATGCTGCCGTCGCCGGGCAGGAGTTGCAGGGCGGAGGCGGGGACACCCGCGGCGAGGAGGTGATCGACGGCAAGGGCGGCGATCAGCGGGGTCTGCTCGGCGGGTTTGGCCAGCACCGCGTTCCCGGCGGCCAGTGCGGCGCCAATCTGGCCGCAGAAGATGGCGAGCGGGAAGTTCCACGGGCTGATGCAGGCGAAGACCCCCCGGGCGGGATGCGGCTGGCGGGTCTGGCTGGCGTAGTAGCGCAGGAAGTCCACCGCTTCGCGCAGTTCGGCCACGGCGTCGGGGAGGGACTTTCCGGCCTCGCGCGCCAGAAGCGCGAAGATGCGGCCGAAATCGGCCTCCATCCGGTCGGCGGCACGGTTGAGGACCGTGGCCCGTTCCGGCGCGGCGGCGGTCCAGGGCTCGGCAAGGCGCAGCGCGGTTTCCACGTCCGGCAGGCCCGCCGTGGTGACATGACCAACCAGCGCGCCGGTCGCGGGGTTCAGGACAGCAAGCCGCGGCCCACCGGCCACCCGGCCGGCAAGGCGCGGAGCGGCGTCGATCTGCGCCGTGGCAAAGGGCGCACGGGCGGCCTCGATCGCGGCAAGGTCCGTCGCATCGGTCAGGTCGAAGCCACGGGAATTGGCGCGTGGCGCGAACAGCGCCGGGCCGGTGGCAAGTGCCGCGTTGGGGATCGTGCGCAGAGCCTCCACTGCCGTCAGCGGGCAGGCGGCGACGGTTTGGGGCGGCACGTCCTCATCGACGATCTGGTTCACGAAGCTGGAGTTGGCGCCGTTCTCCAGAAGGCGGCGGACGAGATAGGCCAAAAGGTCGCGGTGCGCGCCGACGGGGGCGTAGATCCGGCAGCGGGTGGCGTTGTCGGTGAGGACGATGTCGTGCAGCCGCTCTCCCATGCCGTGCAGGCGCTGGAATTCGAAGTCCAGCGGGGTGAGGCCCTGCGCCTTGGCGATGGCCAGGACAGCGGCGACGGTATGGGCGTTATGGGTGGCGAACTGGGGATAGATGCGGTCGGTGAGGCCGAGAAGCTTCCGCGCATTGGCGATGTAGCTGACATCGGTCGATTGCTTGCGGGTGAAGACCGGAAAGCTGGTCAGGCCCAGAACCTGCGCCCGCTTCACCTCGGCATCCCAGTAGGCGCCCTTCACCAGCCGCACCATGATCTTGCGGTCCAGCCGAGTGGCAAGCGCGTGCAGCCAGTCGATCACTGCCCCGGCCCGGCGGCCATAGGCCTGCACCACGACGCCGAACCCGTCCCAGCCCTTCAGCGCGGGGTCCGAGAGCGTGGCCTCGATCACCTCCAGCGACAGGGCCAGACGGTCGGCCTCCTCGGCGTCGATGTTGAAGCCAAGACCCGCCGCCTTGGCCAGCGAGGCCAGCGCGCGGACACGGGGGACCAGTTCCTCCATCACCCGTTCGCGCTTGGCGACCTCGTAGCGCGGATGCAGGGCGGAAAGCTTGACCGATATACCGGGGTTGGTGCGGATGTCGTTGCCCTTGGCGGCACGGGCGATGGCAGTGATCGCGCGGGAGTAGCTGAGGTGATAGCGGCGCGCGTCGGCTTCGGTGCGCGCGGCCTCGCCCAGCATGTCGTAGCTGTAGGTATAGCCGCGCGCCTCCAGATCCTCGGCGCGGTCCATCGCCTTGTCGATGGTCTCGCCCAGCACGAAGTTGCGGCCCATCTCCTTCATCGCCCGGCTGACCGCCGTGCGGATCACCGGCTCGCCCAGCCGCTTGACCGCGCCGCGGAGTGTACCGACGATCCCGCCCTCGCGGTCGTCCAGCACCTTGCCGGTCAGCATCAGCGCCCAGGTGGAGGCGTTCACCAAGGACGAGGCCGATTTCCCCAGATGGCGGCCCCAGTCGGAGGGTGCGATCTTGTCCTCGATCAGGGCATCCATCGTCTCGGCGTCCGGCACGCGAAGGAGCGCCTCGGCCAGGCACATCAACGCGATGCCTTCGTCGGTGGAAAGCCCGTATTCGGCGAGAAAGACCTCCATCAGACCGGGCTTGGCGCTGGCGCGGATGCGCGTCACCAGATCGGCCCCCTGCGCCACGATGGCGGCCCGCGCGGGGGCGTCGAGCGCGGCTGCGGCCACAAGGCGCTGGACCAGCGCGGTCTCGTCGGTCAGGGTGCCGGTCTGGATGATCGACCAGGCGGACAGGGCGGATTCGGTTGTCATCGGGGCACCTCGCTTTGTGCCCAGCATATACCCAAAGGCGCAGGCTGTTTTCCCGAAACTTTCATGATATGCAGATTGAAAGCGCAAGATTTCGGGGAAATGCCATGCCAACTGACCGCGCCGATCTGGACCGCTTCGACCTTGCCATCCTGCGCGTGTTGCAGACCGAAGGGCGGATCGCGGCGGTGGAGCTTGCCCGTCGGATCGGGTTGTCGAAATCGCCGACGCAAGCCCGGATGAAGCGGCTGGAAGAGGCGGGGATCATCACCGGCTACCGCGCGATCCTGGACCCGATCCGCATGGGCCAGGCGCATGTCGCCTTTGTCGAGGTCCGGCTGTCGGACACGCGCGAGGCGGCGCTGACGGCGTTCAACCGGGCGGTGCTGACCGTACCTGAGGTCGAGCAGTGCCACATGATGGCATCAAGCTTCGATTACCTCCTGAAGGTGAGGACTGCCGATATCCAATCTTATCGCCGGGTGCTGGGCGAAGTGATCAGTGCGCTGCCTCATGTCGCCTCGACCTCGACCTATGTGGCGATGGAGGCGGTGAAAGAGGTTTTCTAGGTGCCAGGGCGGTCGGCGGACACCGCCCCTGGCCTCACTCTTTCGGTTTGGTCGTGTTGATTGCGACCTTTGCATTGGCCGACGATCCCGGCGCCGGGGCCTTCGCGGTCTCTTTCTTCGGCTTCTTCACTTCCTTGCGCTTGTTCAAGCCCTTGGCCATGGCCACCGCTCCCTGAGTTATGGCCACGTCGGCCATGCCGCACTCTAGGCGTGCCGATCAAGGATTGCACGGGACAAGTGTGGGCCAGGTGCGGGACGCGGGCTTGCCAGAGCCGAACGCGCGCAGCAGACTGTTCCCGAGTTGACGAGAATTCGGAGGATCCCATGAGCCTTGACCGCGCCGAACTTGAAGCCGCCACCCAGGCTCTCAACCGCGCCCGTTCGATGCCGGCCGGGTTCTATACCGACCCGGCAATCTTCAAGGCCGAACGCGAGCGGGTGTTCCTGAAGAACTGGTTTTTCCTGTGCCGGGCGGAAGACCTTGCCCAGCCGGGTGACTACCGCGCCTTCGACAGCCCGGGCGGGCCGATCGTGCTGATCCGCGGCAACGACGGCAAGCTCCGCTGCTTTGCCAATTTCTGTCGCCACCGCGGCTCGATCCTTCTGGAGGGCAAGGGCAATGTCGGCGGGAAAATCACCTGCCCCTATCACGCCTGGAGCTACCTGAATGACGGCCGCCTTTTCGGCTGCCCGGACATGAAGGATGCCGAGGGCTTCGACAAGGTGGAGAACGGGCTGGTGGCCCTGGATCTTGACGAGTGGGAGGGCTTCGTCTTCGCCCGCTTCACCCGCGAAGGACCCTCGTTGCGCGAGCATCTGGGCGATTTCCCCGACCGGATGGCCAGCCACAAGCTTGGCCAGATGCGCTGCACCTGGTCCATGACGCTGGACGTGTCCTGCAACTGGAAGCTCATTCTGGAAAACGCGGTCGAGACCTATCACACCGGTATCGTCCACCGCGACACCGTGGGAGCGCAGCAGTCGCGCTCGCCCGAGACGCGGGGCGACTGGATCGCGATTCAGGTGATCTCGGGCCGGTCGATTGCCACGCTCGGCTCGGACCAGCCGCCGTTCCCGCCGATCGAGGGGCTGGATGATGACGCGAAGCTGGGCACCTATTTCACCGTGGTCATGCCGACCGTGCAGTTCGCGGTCGCTCAGGATTGTCTGTGGTGGCTGAACACGATCCCGGTCAGCGAGAACCGCACCATGCTGGAAGTCGGCGGCTGCTTCCCCGAGGACCGGCTGGCGCTGCCCGATTTCCAGGCGCGCGCCGAACCCTATTACGACCGGTGGGAACGCGTTGCGAAGGAAGACGTGGGGATCCTGGAAAAGCAGCAGCGTGCCTTGGCATCGGCGCTGTACAAACCCGGCCCGCTGTCCTGGCGCGACGACATGGTACAGGCGATGGGGGTCTGGGTGGTGGACCGGCTGGGGCTCTGACCGGAGGGCTCGTCGTGCGCCTTCGGCTTCTCCTCGCGGGGGCGCGTGCCACCGACGAGGAGACGAAGTCGAACGAGGAGGCTATCCCTGCGGCGTCATCGCCTTCCGCTGCCGGGCGCGCTCCAGCCCCAGCTTCCGCTCGCGCCAGATGATCAGGATGCCGGCGGTGACGATCAGCGCCGCGCCACCCAGCATCGGCAAGGTCGGCACTTCAGCAAAGACGAAATAGCCGATCCCCAGCGCGAAGATCATCGAGGCATAGTCGAAGGGTGCCACCAGCGAGGCATCGGCTTCGCGGTAGCTGGAGGTGAGGAGGATCTGGCCGAGGCCGCCCAGAAGACCGGCGCCGACGAGGATCGCGGCCTCGCCTGCCGTGGGCCAGACCCAGCCGAAGGGGATGGTCACGAGAGACAGCGCCGAGGCGGTCAGCGAGAAGTAGAACACGATGGCGGCAGTCTGTTCGGTGTTGACGAGCCTGCGCACGAACACCTGTGCCAGCGCGGCGAAGACCGCCCCACCCAGCACGACCATCGCCCCGAAAGCTTCCAGATAGCCCGCCGCATCGCCCGATAGCACGGTCAGGCGCGGGTAGACCACGATCAGCACGCCAACCAGACCCATCACCACCGCGCTGATGCGGAAAATCCGCACCTCCTCACCCAGGAACATCGCCGCGAAGATGACCGTGAGGATCGGGGCGGCATAGCCGATGGCCGTCACCTCGGGCAATGGCAGGTAGCCGAGACCCGCGAAGCCAAGGCCCATCGCCATCGTGCCCATCAGCCCGCGCCAGAAATGGCCGAAGGGGTTCGTCGTCTTCAGCCCGACCGGAAGTTCGCGCCGCCAGGCCAGCCAGGCGAAGATTACCGGGATCGCGAAGAAGGAGCGGAAGAACACCGCCTGCCCTGCCGGAACATGGGCGGAGGTGGCCTTTATCATGGAGGCCATAACGATAAAGACCATCACCGAGGCCAGTTTCAGGGCAATGCCACGCAGGGGGCGCATGAGGGCTCTCTAGCTTTGACTCGGGCAGTTTCAGGCGGAAGGCTATGGACGCCGCGCCGAGGTTGAGTTTCCCTGTTCGGAAAGGAGAAGACCATGGCGAAAGCACCTCTTGCCGACAGAATCGACCAGGGCCGTGCCCTCGCGCCCGCCGATCTGGTGCTGAAGGGGGGCCGGGTTTTCGACCTGATCACCGGCGATCTGGTCGAAACCGACGTGGCAATCTGCGGCGACACCATCGTGGGGGTGTTCGGCACCTATACGGGAAAGCGCGAGATCGACGTTTCAGGCAAGGTGCTGGTGCCGGGGTTCATCGACACGCATCTGCATGTGGAAAGTTCGCTCGTCACCCCGCATGAGTTCGACCGCTGCGTGACCCCGCGCGGCGTGACGACGGCGATCTGCGACCCGCACGAGATCGCGAATGTCTGCGGACTCAAGGGGATCAGATATTTCCTTGAGTCCGCCTCTCAACTGGTCATGGACCTGCGGGTGCAGCTTTCGTCCTGCGTGCCCTCGACCCATATGGAGACGACCGGCGCGCGGCTGGTGGCCGCGGACCTGATTCCGTTCATGGACCACCCGAAGGTGATCGGGCTGGCGGAGTTCATGAACTATCCCGGTGTGCTGATGAAGGACCCGGAATGCCTGGCGAAGCTGACGGCATTTGAGGGCCGCCACATTGACGGGCATTCGCCCCTGCTGCGCGGCAATGACCTGAACGGCTATATCAGTGTCGGCATCCGCACCGAGCATGAGGCCACGAGCTATGACGAGGGGCTGGAAAAGCTGCGCAAGGGGATGCGGGTGCTGATCCGGGAAGGATCGGTGTCGAAGGACCTGCACGCGCTGGCGCCGCTCTTGACCGAGCGGCTTTCGCCTTACCTGTGCCTTTGCACCGACGACCGCAACCCGCTCGATATCGGCGAGCATGGGCATCTGGACTACATGATCCGCACGGCGATTGCGCTCGGGGCGCCGCCGTTGGCGGTGTACCGGGCCGCTTCGTTGTCGGCGGCGGAGGCGTTCGGGCTGAAGGATCGCGGGCTGATCGCGCCGGGCAAGCGGGCGGATATCGTGGTGATCGATGGCCTGGAGGGGTGCCATGCCGGCCTTGTGCTGGCGGGGGGCGTGGTGGCGGACGACGCGGCCTTTGCGGGCCGCGCGACGACTGAGCCGGTGGCGCGGGGGTCGGTGAAGTCGGCGCGGATCGAGGCAGGTCGCTTCCGGACCGGGGGCAACCGGGTGGAAACGCCGGTGATCGGCATCCTGCCGGGCAAGATCATCACCGAACACCTGACCTGCGACATCGCGCCGGAGGAGGGAGACAAGCGACCGGACCTGGACCGCGACCTGGTGAAGATCGCGGTTATCGAGCGGCACGGGGTGAACGGGAACCATGCGACCGGATTCGTGAAAGGGTTCGGGCTGCAGAAGGGGGCGATCGGCTCGACCGTCTGCCACGACCACCACAACATCGCCATCGTCGGGGCAAACTACGACGACATGGCGCTGGCGGCGAACCGGTTGGTCGAGATCGAGGGCGGTTTCGTCGTCGTCGAGGGAGGCCGGGTGCTGGCGGAACTCGCGCTGCCCGTGGCGGGGCTGATGAGCCTGCGGTCCTTCGAGGAGGTACGGGAGGAACTGGTCAAGCTGCGGGCGGCGGCAAAGTCGCTGGGGGTGGTGCTGGAAGAGCCCTTCCTGCAACTTGCCTTCCTGGCCCTGCCGGTGATCCCGCATCTGAAGATCACCGACATGGGCATGGTCGATGTCGACCGGTTCGAAATCATGCCGTGAGGATAGACGGGCCTCCGGACCAGACAAGCGCGACACGTCTCATCGGCTGATCCCTGCGCTCGCCTGCCGTTAACCTATTGCCATGGCATTGTCACAGTTTCGGTAAGCACATGCCCGATTGACGCCGGGTTTGCCTACTATCGGTAGTTGCATAGTGGCGACCCCAGGCTCGAAAGACACCCAGATGACCGCAACTTCAAAGACTCGCAAGCAGGGCAGGACTTTCTACAGCTATCTGACCGATGACAGCGGCTCGGTAACCATAGAATTTCTGCTCATGCTGCCGTTGTTCACCACATTTCTTCTGCTGGCCACGGACGCGAGCATGCTGTTCCTGCGCCAGACGACCCTGATGAACGTCGCCCGCGACACCGCCCGGGCGGTCGCACGCTATGCAATGACCCCGGCGGAAGCCAAGGCCTATGCCCAGAAGGCGGCGGCCACCGGACAAGGGGCCGCGACTGCGACGGTCACCATCAAGAACGGCGCCGTGACGGTGCTGATCACCACAAACGCCCAATCCGCGGCCCCCTTCGGCATCGTCAACTTTGCCGTCGGCGACACAATCTCGGGTAGTGCCATCAACACAATGGAGCCGATCTGATGCAGCCTAAGCTGAAATCCCGTTTCAAGCGGTTCACGGACGACGAACATGGCGGAATGACTGTGTTCTGGATGTTCGGCCTGATGATCATTGCCGTGATCGGCGGCCTTGCAATCGACATCACCAACCTGCACCGCCACAAGGAGCGTCTGACCCTTGCCGCCGACGCTGCCGCGCAGGCCGGTATCGTTGCCCTGGCGTCCGGGAAGTCCACTGCGGAAATCAAATCTGCCACGCTGGCCTCGGTCGAACTGAATGCGCCGAAGGCCGTCGTCGGCCCCACGACTGGCGCAAATGACGTGCAGGTCGTGCGGTTCGATCCCAAAACGCGGAAGATTGTCTCGGGCACGCCGAATGCGGTGCAGGTCACCCTGCACAACGACGAGACGGTCGACAATCCGGTCAACACCGGCCTGCTTCGGCTGGCGGGCATCAAGTCCTTCGACATCGACGTCACCAGCGTCGCCTATTACGGCCAGCCGGGGAATTGCACCTCCTCGGACATGATCTACGGCAAGGGCCAGGTCACGCTGACCTCGGGCAACTACGTCGGACACAGCTACTGCGTCCATAGCCAGACCGCCGTCTGGCTGCCGCAGCAGAACTTCTTCGAGAGGGGCGCAGGCGTCTCGATGCCGGACCTTGCCGCCTGCAAGAACAAATGCGTCGACTCGGCCAATCCGGGCATCGAGAACGCGGTCTTCGCGCAGAACCTGAACCTGCCCAACGTCGCCGATCACATCAGCAAGGTCCGCACGGCAATGTTGGCCACCACCTCGGACCTGAAGACCGCATTCTTCGCCAACAAGGCACTGGCCGCCGACCTTTCGGCGCTGGTCAGCACCAAGATCATGAACAATGGGGCGAAGAACAAGCTGGTGAAGGGCTCTGTCGTCACGCTGACGGCCGCCCAGTACAACGACCTGATGCAGGCCACCAACGGCAACCTGCCCTCTGGTCTGGTCTATGACGTCGATTGCCGCGACAAGGGCAACGGCCCGGCGACCGCCATCTCGATCGGCGCGGGCAAGAACCGCAAGAACTCGTCCCAGCTTTCCTCGACCATCGAGACGGTGCGCCAGGTCGTGGTGATCACGGACTGTGGTTTCGATGTCGGCCCCTACGCCCGCATCGACGCGGCGCTGGCTATCAGCACCCGCGTGCAGTCCGCCTCGGTCATCAGCGCGGACCAGGGTGCGGTCGTCGGCGACCCGCTGAAGAACTGCGACATCAACCGCAAGGTCTACATCATGACGATGAGCGGGTTCAGCGTCCCCGCGAACTTCACCGCCTCGAACGTCGCGCTGATCGCGAACGGCGACATCAACCTGGCGGCCAACAGCAGTTCATCCGATGGCGTCCACAAGGGCACCAGCCTGCATGCGGAAGGGTCGGTGCATATCGCGGCGAACAATACGTTCAACAGTTGCGCCGAGGACAACAGCGGCCTGATCCCCACCGTGAAGACGATCAAGTTCGTGGTGCCCAAGGCCTGATTGCGAAACCTGATTGCGCGAAAATGCGGTGCCTTCCCCCCGGGGAGGCACCTTTTTCCTGTCCTAGAGCCAGCGAAGCTCGGCCAGCAGCGGCAAGTGGTCCGAGGGTTGCGGCCCCTTTGTCCGCACCTGTGCAAGCGGGGTGAGTTCAAGGTCAGGGGAATGCACTATCCGGTCAAGGTACCAGAAGGGATTTCGCGACGGGTAGGTCGGCGCCGTGGGCAGTATCATGAAGGGCGTGGCGATCCTGCCCAGTCCGACCCTGCGGGAACGTTCGTTGAAATCACCCAGGATCACCGTGGGCCGGGCCGGATGGCGGTTCAGCGCGCTGCGGATCGCATCAAGCTGGCGGCGACGGGCGGCGCGTAACAGGCCCAGATGCACCGCCACCACACGCAACGGCTCGGGCGTTTCGAGATCGACGATCACCGCCCCGCGCGGCTCCAGTCCCGGGAGGTCAAGCCGGTCGAGGTCGCAAAGCCGAATGCCGGGCCGCACCAGCAACGCATTGCCGTGCCAGCCCAGGCTGACGGCATTCGGGCCGATGGGCAGGGGTTCAAGCCCCGTCAGGCTGGCGATCCGGTCGCGTGGCAGGGCCGAGGGGCGGTTGCCAAGCCGGAAGTCGGCCTCCTGCAGCGCCACCAGATCGGCCCCGAATGCAGCGATTCCGGCAAGGACCCGGTCGGCATCGCGGCGCAGGTCGGTGCCAAGCCCGGCGCGAATGTTCCAGGAGGCCAGGCGAAGTGAGGGCTTTGAATCAGCTTTCATTCCGCCAATATAGTCAGAAGTTCCAGCATCGGGAGACATCTGTGCCCGCGCCTTCCGCCATCGTCCTGACCGCGATCCGCGCGCTTCTGACGGTCGAGGCGGCGGTGGCCTTGTTGCAGGGCGTCTGGCCGGCAGTCTTTGTCACCCTTGCAGCCCTTGCCCTGACCATCCTGCCGGACCGGCTGGCCAGCCGCCTTGGCCTGCACCTGCCGCCCAGCTTTCTGGCGGCCATCGCGCTCTTCGTGCTGGCGACACTGTATCTGGGCGAGGTCTATGATTTCTATGACCGGTTCTGGTGGTGGGACCTGGTGCTGCATTTCGGCTCGGCCATGGGGTTCGGCATCCTGGGGTTCCTTCTGGTCTTCATGCTGTTCCAGGGGGATCGCTATGCCGCCCCGCATTGGGCCCTTGGGGTCCTGTCCTTCTGTCTTGCGATGACCGTGGGTGCGCTCTAGGAGGTGTTCGAATTCGCGATGGACAGCCTGTTCGGGTTCAACATGATGAAGTCGGGCCTGCGAGACACGATGGGCGATCTGGTTGTCGATGCGGTCGGCGCGGCGCTGGCGGCGCTGGCGGGCGTCATCTACCTCACGGGTCGCGCCGGTCGGGGCCTGCGGGCGCCGTTCGATCTTTTCATCGCTACCAACCGGAGTCGCTTTCGCAAGCTGATGCGGCGGCGATAGGCAGGGCACCACACGGGCGCCCTGCCCTTCCGCTCAAAGGGCGGCGGCGATGGTTTCCGCGATCGGGGTGGTCGGGCGTCCGATCAGGCGGCTGAGGGTGCCGCTGCTGTCCTGCAGGGCGCCCTTGCCTGCCTGCGCGTCGCTGTCGGCAAGCACCTTGGCAAAGCCTTCGGGCAGGCCGAAACCCTGCAGGGCCCTGGCATAATCCGCTTCGGACATGTCCACATAGGCGACCGGCTTCCCCGCAGCTGTGGCGACGGCGGCAGCGAAATCGGCCCCGGTATGCGCGGTGTCGCCCGCCAGTTCGTAGGTCCTGCCGGTATGGACGTGGTCCAGTGCCGTCACCGCGATGGCCTCGGCATAGTCCCGGCGGGCGGCGGAGTTCACCCGGCCCTCTCCTGCTGCGCCAATGATCGCGCCGTGCTGGACAGCAGCGTCAAGCGCACCGGTGTAGTTCTCGGTGTACCAGCCGTTGCGAAGGATTGTCGCGGGAATGCCTGCTTCGCGCAATGCGGCCTCGGTCGCGACGTGATCCTGCGCAAGAATCATCGGCGAGGCATCGCCCTTCAGGATCGAGGTGTAGACTACGCGCTTGACCCCGGCCTTCTTCGCGGCGGCGATGGCCTTCCTGTGCTGGCCTGCGCGGTCGCTGAAATCGTTCGAGGAGATGAGGACAAGCGTGTCCACTCCCTGCAGCACAGCCGGATCCGCGGTGGTATAGTCGAAGGCGCGGGCGGGAATGCCCAGATCCGCCGCCTTGGCGGTATCCCGGACAAGCGCGATGGGCGTGGCGCCGCGGGCTTTCAGCGCCGCGACGGCAAGGCGGCCAAGCTGGCCGGTGGCGCCGGTGATGGCGATGGTGGTCATGGTGATCTCCCTTGTCGGATCGGTGTTTCGGTTGACGAGGCAGAACTATCCTGTACACTTACCAAAAGGAAGTACGCACAAATATGTAAGTATTACGAAAGGCCGCACAGCATGAGCGACAGAAAAGCACAGGCGCTGATCGACCAGTGGCAGCTTGGCAATGTGCTGGCGGCGGATTGTCCGTCGCGGCACATCCTGCAGCATCTGACCAACCGCTGGGGCACGCTGGTCATGGTGGCGCTGGCCACCGGCCCGCACAGGTTTGCCGAACTGCGCCGGAAGGTCGGGGGCGTCAGCGAGCGGATGCTGTCACAGACGCTGAAGGATCTGGAGGCAGACGGGTTCGTGCTGCGGACGGCGCATCATGTGGTGCCGCCGCATGTGGATTACGAGCTGACTGCGTTGGGGCGGGAGGCCGCAACGCATGTTGTGGCGCTGGTCGGCTGGATCGAAGGGTCGTTGCCGGAGATCATGGCGGGCAAGGTGGGGCTGGCGGCGGAGTGACCTGGGCGGATTGCCCACCCTACGCCTGTTCGCCTTCGGTCGGCGGTCCGAACCGCTCCAGCATGCGCGACCTGATCTGGTCCCTGGCCTGCCGGTAGGCCGCGAGCTTTGCCTCGCGGCTTTCACCAAGGCCGGTCGGATCAAGGATCGGCCAGTATTCGATGTCGAGATGGTGGAAGCGGGTCAGTTCCAGCGCCATGCGCTGACTGGCCGGGGACAATGCGATGATCAGGTCGAACTGGCTGAGATCATCGCCCCAGTCCTGCATCTCTTCGAAGGAACGGGAGCGGTGGCGGCTAAGCTCGATGCCCAGTTCCTGACAGACCGCCACGGTAAATCCGTCGATCTCCATGTCGTTCTTCACCCCGGCCGACTGCACATAGGCGCGCTGGCCGTAGAGCTGTTTCATCAGACCCTCGGCCATCGGCGAGCGGACGGCGTTGTGGTCGCAGCAGAACAGGACGGATTGCGGGAAGTCGCCCAAATTCAGCCCCAGTGCAGCACGCAGATCAGGGTGAAAAGGCGGCGGGCGGTGTCGGTGTCGACGTCGGCCTTGCCCTCAAGCCGTTCTTGCAGGATCGAGGCGCCCTCGTTGTGGATACCGCGCCGTGCCATGTCGATCGCCTCGATCTGGCTGGGCGGCAGGCGTTTCACCGCGTCGAAGTAGCTTTCGCAAATCTGGAAATAGTCCTTCACCACCTGCCGGAAGGGCCCGAGCGAGAGGTGGAATTCCGCCGCCTTCTCACCGCCTTCCGTGGCGATGTCGAAGACCAGGCGCCCCTCGCGGATGGCCAAGAGAACGCGATAGGGACCTTCGGGCATCTCGCGTTCGGGGCGGCGTGCGGGGGTGAAGGAATTCTCTTCCAGCAGATCGAAGATCGCGACGCGGCGTTCCTGTTCGATCTCGGGTGTGGGGCGGGCAAGGCCCTTTTCGTCGATCTCGATCTGGCAGATGCGGTTCATGAGCCTCGTTCCCCGGCGATTCACACGGTGATGCCAAAGCAATGGCGACCGTGCAAGGGTCATACGGGCTCAGCCATTCAACCGGTCAAGCCGCGCGCGGACGCTCAGCCCATGCGCCTGGAGACTTTCACTGATGGCCAGCCGCTCAGCGGCAGGGCCGATGGCTTTCAGGGCCGCGGGGGTCATCTTCGCCAGCGTGGTGCGTTTCATGAAGTCAAGG